>NZ_JAVFXA010000040.1:0-2986 GCF_040981195.1 Kocuria oxytropis
GTCCCAAGCAAGAAGGGCATTCGTCTGTCAGGACTCACCCACCGCGCCCTCAACATCGGCGCATCCAGGCTGAGGCCTTCATGGGCGCGGAAGCAGATCACTTGAGGGCCATGGCGGTCTTACCCGGAGTTGAATCTTTGACCCACGGTGCTGCGGTTGAGGTTCTCCGGTGCGCTCAGTTCTGCGCGGTGTCCAGGAACAGCTGGATCTCGGCTTCGGTGGCGAGATGCAGGCGCTCGAGCAGATGGTCTATCCCGATCTGGAGGTCGTGCGTGCCGACCGTGGCGCCTCCGCCGGTGCCGGGCTGCCATCGGGCGCCTGGGCGCTGGGCGACCAGGGCGTTGCCCACGAAGACGGTGGCCGCGGCCGCCAGGGTCGTGTCGTGCTGCACCTTCTGGAAGTGGGCGCGCACAAAGGACACCAGGGCCGGGAGGTCACCGGCCAGGTGCTGCGGCGGCACCTGGTGGGTGGTGCCGTAGATGAGGAACGCGGCGTAGCCGCTCACGTGTCGGACGGTGGGTACGTGCTGGCCAGGACGGTACCGGCTGGTGCGGTACGCCAAGGGCGCCGGCGGGTGCTGAGCCGGACCGGCGAACACGTTTTCTGCAGGCTCCATGGACACCGAGCGTAGCCCCGCCCCGGGCAGTGACCCTGCGACCTCAGGACGCACTGCCCGGGGGTGGTGCCGGAACTTGTCGTCACCGCTCGGTCCTCGTCAGATGTGCCAGATCAAACCGGCGGTCGAGCATCCGCAGGGCGATGCCGACAGCGATCAAGGCGGTCCCCAAAGGTGCCAGACAGACCCCGACCAGTCGGCTGACGAAGTCGATGATCACCCCAGCGATGACGGTCTGCGGTGGAAGGGCCTCGTAGAGCAGCCCCACCAGCTGCGTGGCCACCATGCTGAACAGGATTCCGGCCAGACAGGTGACGGCACCGTAGGCGATCAGCCGGTGGGCGACGGTGGCCATCGGGGGTACCTCGATCCGTTCGTGGTTTGGGTCGGTGGCTCTGCTCGAGCCGTACGGCGAGGGCGGGTGGCAGAGGTGGGTTTTATCGCTCCACCGTGTACCGGGCGTCCAGGGCGTCGGCGAGCTGTTCCATGTCGATCCTGCGCTCGGGGACCGCCCCGACCATCACTTCGGCGCCGTCGACGACGAACCAGTTGCGGCCCTCCACGAAATACACCGAACTGCCATCCCCGGCGGTGTCGGAGAGGAGTTCGTAGACGTCCTCGCGGGCTTCGTCGTGATCGAACCAGAGCACTTCGACGGTGCTGGTGCACATCACCGATTCGCCGGTGTCCTTGCCGGATCCGGGGAACTTCACGGCCGGTTCCGGTGCGTCCGCCGAGCAGTCCACGATCTCGTCGACGGCTCGGTAGGTGGCTTCCAGGGAGTCGAAGGCCGGCAGGTCGTCGGTACCCTCACCGCAGCCGGCCACGGCCCCGGCCAGTCCGAGGGCCACCAGCAAGGACCCGTAGCTTCTCGTGCGGTGGTTCATCATCGACACCCAACCCGTTCGCTTTCGCCACACCGTAGTCGATCCGGCGCACGAGGTCCCGGACTCCGCCCCGGGTCGTCGGAGGTGCTGCGCAGGGGGCGCCGACCCCTTCCGCGGTCAGCCGGCGCGTGCCTGCTTGGGCCCCGGCGGACCACTCGGGGCCGTGTCGATGCTCCGCGCTGCCAGGGTCCTCGGCCCCTACAGTGGAAGGGAAGACAGCATCGTGGGCCCCGATCGAGAGCGAGGATCGTCATGCGCCGGTCACTGGTGACCATGCTCCTCACGACCGCCGCGCTGAGCCTCGCCGGGTGCGCCGATGCTGGGACCGGCGTCTACGGCGGTGAGCAGACCGAGGCCGATCTGCTGCCGGCCCAGGTGCCCGCCGGGCAGTACGACTTCGACCCGGACAGCTCCCGGTTGCTGGCCACCCACGACGGGTACCAGTTCTTCGCCGTGTCCTCAGCGAGTCAGGGCGACTGCCTGCTCAGCTTCGACCCCCACGCCCCGGAGACCTGGGTCGCCGGGTGCGGCTCCGGTGGCCGGGTGGCCACCAGCAGCCTGATCGGCATCCAAGCCGACTACGACCCCAACGGGCTGCCCGAGGAGGACCCACCGCAGGGATGGACCCGGCTTACCCCGCAGCTGCAGGTCTCCGAGGGCTAAGCGGTGCACACCAAACCTGTCGGCTCCGACCGGGTCATCGCCCATCCCGGCAGCGCGCTGATCGGCATCATCTTCGGTGTCCTCGCAGGCCCGGCCCGAAGACACGGAAGGGTCCTGAGATGACCGTAAGGTTCCCGATGACCGCCAGCCTGAGCGGGGCGGGCACGAACCCGCTGATCCCCACCAGCTGGGAAGTCCTCGCGCTGCTGGCCGGCGCAGCGGTGATTGTGCTGTTCGTCGTCGCGCTGCTCTCCTTGTCCCGCGATGAGCACTACACCGGGACCCAGCGCCTGCTGTGGATGCTCGTGCTGCTGGTCGTCCCGGTGCTGGGCCCGATTCTGTGGCTGACCCTCGGTCGGCGCCACACGCTCGAGGCCGGCAGCGGCCCTGTCCGATAAAGGGCATAAGAGGTCCAATCCGCGGAGACCAGAAAGGGCGGAACGGCTGAAGCCATCCCGCCTCCGTCTTTCACTCGTCCGTCTACGGCATGCGCTTTACATATGGCCGGGTTATCAGTGGCTCACAGTGAGGGGGTTGCTCTGACTTCCCTTAACTCTCGTCAAGTGAAAGCGGGCAGTGCCGCGACCATTTGACCGACACCTGCGGGAGTTGCATCGGTCTCGGCCGCCTTCGGGAGCATTAGCTCTCGCTGTTCCGTGGTTGCGTCGGCATAGGTGTCCGCAGGGCTGGATTAGGGCAAGAAGGTCCGGTTTGCTCCATATGGATCAGGGTGAAGCTGCTGTCGCTGAGGTCAAGCCCCCTGGAGTGGTGTAGCGATCCTTCGTAGGGGAATTAGGCGGTGAGGGCGGTCAGGGAGTCG
>NZ_JAVFXA010000041.1:0-2255 GCF_040981195.1 Kocuria oxytropis
AGATTTTTACAGCCGCAGCATGGCGCTGAGACTCACCATCTGAACGGACCATAAAGGTACCATCTGGCAAAAGAGTTGAAGTGTCAATTAGAGCTTTTCGCATTTCCGGTGGCCAGATAGTCTTCACATCCCAAAGTGCCCCATTTAGGCGCGCGTTAGTTAGGTCTACCATAGTTAAATTCGTCCGAAATAGTTTTGTGTCAGTTAAGTCTGACCACCATAGTCGCGCTCCGCTCAAGTTGGCTCCGCTGAGGTCCGCCCCCTTTAGAACCGCCGAGCCTATCTCTGCCTGGGAAAAATCCCCTTGGGTAGCGTTTGCTTTCGTCAAATTTGCCCCACTAAGAATCGTCCGAACGAAATTCGAATCAACCAAGTTCGCCCCGGTGAGATTTGCTCTGGAAAGGCGTGCCTCAGTCAAATTTGCCCCGGTGAGGGTCGCTTCCGTAAGATCTGCTCCGATCAAAGAAGCCCGTACAAGGTTCGAATACGATAGGTCCGATTGGGTCAAGATCGCCCCGGATAAATTGGCCTCAAATAATTCCGCCTCGAACAAGTCTGCACTGATTAGTTCTGATTGATCGAGATTTGCTTGAGAAAGGTTTGCCCGGGGAAGTTTGGCTTTGGCAAGAATCGCCTCGGTGAGAATGGCTTTAAACAAATTTGCCCCGGTAAAATCCGTCTGGAGCATATTGCTTTTCTGAAGGTTTGCTTGAGATAAATTGGCGCCATTTAAATTTGTTCTAGTTAGGTTAGCGCCATGTAGGTTAGCTTCGGTAAGGTGCGCCCGGAATAGGTTTGCTTCAGTGAAGTTTGTCTTGACAAGATATGAACGGGTGAGATCTGCCTCGGTCAAGTCCGCCCGCGTCAAGTCGGAATGGCTCAGATCGCAACCAGCCAAATTGGCCTCTCTGAGATTTGTCCTTGTCAAATTTTTGCCAGACAGCCTTTTGCGTTGCAAATTTGGCGAGAATGGGCCATCAAGGATTTCCTTATTGGTGAAATGGCGGTAGAGGGCTTCGACACGTCGTGTGGGGTCATTAGGTGGCGTCCACGGTTCATCGTCGTTCGGCTCATGGTGTGGCGGCGGAGAATCGTGGGGTAGCTGCTCGTCATCTTCGGCAGGGATGCCGTTGGAGGGCGGTGGATCGATCATCCGAACCAGCCAATCAGCATTATCCACACACATAATTGAATAAATCCAAAGCCAAGGAACCAGCGGTAGCGACGACGTATCGCTTCAAGTATGCCGTCATTAGTTTCGATCATGTCGTCATACTGATTGGCGAGGGCTTGAAGAAAATCGGCGTCAGTGGGTTTAGGGCCAACTTCGGGATGAATCCACGAGTTCAACAGGCGAGGAGAGACTGAGGCGTCCCACTTAAATCGCGACACCGGCCACCACCATCGTTTGGAGGCGGTCAATATGGACCAGGTCAACATCAAACTAATGATCACCGTTAAGGCGCCCACGCCAGCGAAAACAAGAAAGATGTC
The DNA here is from genome assembly GCF_040981195.1 of Kocuria oxytropis. Classification (NCBI taxonomy): domain Bacteria; kingdom Bacillati; phylum Actinomycetota; class Actinomycetes; order Micrococcales; family Micrococcaceae; genus Kocuria; species Kocuria oxytropis. Next base: position 1,495 of record NZ_JAVFXA010000041.1, read on the forward strand.
AGGCCTCGCGCCCTGGGTTCCTCTCATCGCTGTTCCGACGAGAAATGCGGTCGCGGCCCCCACAAAGGCTAGGTACTGAACTGTGCGCTGGCGAATCGAGTCTAGCTGGGTGAATTGACTATCAAGAGCGCGACGACCTTCTTCAACGGCGATCTCGTAAAGGGAAGTTTTGTCGGGCAAAGCCTTAGGCAGCCGCGGCTTCCCTGGCATTGAAACCACGGGTTGACCCCACTTTCGTGCCACAGTCGCTCCATATAAAGTCTGCATTAGCGCGATCACTGTCAGTGCCCGTAGTAGCTAATGTTTTACCGACTTAACAGTGCAACGCAGACTCCTCATCAGGCCGCATTTACTGGGTCGATTCTAGACCCAGTGCCTTATCCGGCTCTTCATCGGCCTTGCAAATGCAACGCAGCCTGAGTGGAGGCGAAGTGCACTTGTCCCTGCAGGCACTGATAGTCGCACTCCACTGCAGGCGTACAGCAAAAGGATCTGCTCGCTATATCTCATCGTCTCACCATGTCAATCGTTATGGAAGGCGGACTTTTCATCAGGCGGGTGGTGCCAATCCGTCGTCAACGGTCGGCTGTAACGCAAGGCATGGGATGCGAGACGTCTCGTCAGGCTCGGAGTGACTGTCCCACTTCCTAGGTACTGGGACGCTCGGCGTCGAGATCTATGTTCGGGGACTATGGATATCGATTTGAGTGCCAGAAGTTAGGCCTAGAACTAAGTGCCAGCTAGGCCGTACGGAACCGACT
>NZ_JAVFXA010000042.1:0-1984 GCF_040981195.1 Kocuria oxytropis
TCGGCGGCCAGTTCGGGGGCGATCGCCCGGCACAGGTAGGTGTCCTGGTGGTAGACGCGCACCTCACCGGCGTCGCGGGGGTCGTAGCGGATGGTGACGGTCTCGGAGACGTAGGCGGCCAGCACTGGACAGATGTAGCGGGTGCCGTGGAAGCGGATGCCGTCGCGCTGGACGATGCGGGTGGTCGCAGCGGTGAGCAGCAACAGGTCGAGATCTTCCGGCCGTGCTGGGGTGTGCGGGATCCACCCGGCCCCGATCCAGCGGGCGGCCGGGGCCTGTCCGGTCTCGGAGTGCACCCGGGCGTGGTAGTCCTCGATCAGGTAGCGCTGGACCACTGCGTCGAGCTCCTCCAGGCTCAGGGCGGGTGGTGAGGTCGGGGTGCCGCCGGTGCCGTGCGGGATGTGCCCGGGCAGGTGCGGGAGCACCTCGGTGGTGATCGTGCCGTAGAAGCGTTCGATCTTCCCCCTCCCCTGCGGGACCCCGACGCGGGAGTGGATGAGCCGGATGTGGGTGTCCAGGCAGACCCGGTCCAGCCGGGTGCTGGTGAAGTCGGCCCCGTGGTCGCTGTAGAGCACCTCGGGCAGCCCCTGGACCGGCCACCGCGGGTCGGGCTTGACCCGCACCGCTTGGTGCAGGGCCAGAGCGGTCTGCTCGGCATTCGGGGCGCCGGTGAAGACGGTGTAGCCGGCGACCGCGCGGGAGTAGTCGTCGAGGATCACGGTCAGCCACGGCCGCACCGGGCGTCCCCGGTGGTCGAGGACCTCGACGTCCAGCAGGGTGTGGTCGGCCTGCCACTGCTCATTGGGGCGGACCGTGGTCCGGCGGTGCACCAGTTCGTATCGGTCCCGGTAGGCGGTGTCACCTTCCAGGGCCAGGGTGCGCAGCCCGGGGTCGATGGCGGCGATCACGCTGCGCACGCTCGAGTAGCTCGGGGGCGCCCAGCCGCGCTCCGGGGCCAGATCGCACACCCGGCGGTGGATGAACGTGGACGTCGGCGCCGGCCGGCGCAGCGCCAGGGCCTCGATCACCGCGATCAGCTCCGCAGGCAGCCGGCGGTGGCCGCGGTCGCTGCGGACCTGGCGGTGCAACCCGGCCGCGGAGGAGTCCGCCCGGTACTCGGCGGCCCAGCGCTGCAGGGTGCGGACCGAGACCTGGGCGTGGGCGGCGAGCCGGGTCAGCGGCACCCCGTCGTCGAGGTGCTGGCGCAACAGTGCCGCCTTCTCCTGCGGACTCAGCTGCACCACCACCATCACCCCACGAGGGTCAGTCCGCCGGACCGGGCTCGGGCTCGGCGGCGGTGACCGGTCCGGCCGTCACCGGCTCCGGGGGCCGCGGTGGGAGGTGGCGGTAGAGACTGGTGCGGGTGATCCCGGTCTTGGCCACGATCTCGGCCATCGTGTGCCCGGACTCGCGCAGGTGCACCGCGTAGGCCAGCTTGTCCGGGTCCACCACCGAGGGCCGCCCGATCCGCCGGCCCTTGGCCGTGGCCACCGATCGGGCGTGGGCGGCGCGCTCGAGGGTGTAGGTGCGCTCCATCTGCCCGAACAACGCCAGCAGCACCACCGCCAGCTGCGCCATCGGATCGTTCGGGTTGGTGGAATCCACCTTGATCGGATCCGCCAGGTTGCGCACCCCCACCCCCCGCTCAGCCAGGTCATGGATCAGATTGAGGGTGTCGCGCACGGTGCGCCCGAGCCGGTCCAGGGTGTGCACCACGATCACGTCGCCCTCCCGGGCATAGGCCAGGGCCGCGGTCAGTCCGGGACGCTCCGTGGTGGCCCCGGACTTCTTGTCCACATAGATCCGCTCCGCCGCGATCCCGACCTGCCGCAAGGCATCGATCTGCCGGTCCAGGTCCTGTTTGGCCGTCGAGACCCGCGCGTAGCCCAATTCCATGCCGTCAGCGTACCGGAAGTCGGTTCCGTACGGCCTAGCTGGCACTTAGTTCTAGGCCTAACTTCTGGCACTCAAATCGATATCCATA
>NZ_JAVFXA010000043.1:0-1910 GCF_040981195.1 Kocuria oxytropis
ACGGTGTTGCGCCCGCGCAGCAGCATCTGGATCGGGATGTTCGGCATCGCCTCGCGCAGCAGTCGCAGCCGCTCCCACGGGTCCTCCCCGAGGAACCGCAGCGCCACGTCGTAGGTCGCCCCGCCCCAGGCCTCCACCGACAGCAGCTGCGGCAGCGTGTGGGCGTAGGCCGGGGCCGCCGCCAGCAGGTCACGGGTCCGCACCCGCGTGGCCAGCAGCGACTGATGGGCGTCCCGGAACGTCGTGGAGGTCACCGCCACGGCCTGCTGCTCCCGCAGCGCGGCCGCGAAGCCCTCGGGGCCCAGCTCGAGCAGCTTCTGCCGCCAGCCGTCCGGCGGGGTGTGCTCGGAGGGCCCGTCGAAGGGCGAGCGGAACGGCTCGTCCTGCTTGTCGCCCGGGTAGTGGGGCAGCTTGGTGCGCGGGTCGATGCCCTCCACCCGCTCCCCGTGGGGCCGGTTCACGGTGACCTCGGCCAGCCAGGTCAGGGCCTTGGTGGCCCGGTCCCCGGAGGTGCGGGCCTCCAGCAGCTCGGGGCGGCGCTCGATGAAGTCCGTGGCCACGTCGCCGGCCAGGAACTCCGGGTCGGCCAGCACGGCCTGCAGGAACTGGATGTTGGTGGCCACCCCGCGGATCCGGAACTCCGCCAGGGCCCGCTGGGACCGGTGCACCGCGGTCGGGTAGTCCCGGCCCCGGCAGGTGAGCTTGACCAGCATCGAGTCGAAGTGCGGAGAGATCTCCGCCCCCGCGTAGACCGTGCCCCCGTCCAGGCGCACCCCGGCACCACCGGCGGAGCGGTAGGCGGAGATCTTCCCCACGTCCGGGCGGAACCCGTTGGCCGGGTCCTCCGTGGTGATCCGGCACTGCAGCGCCGCACCCCGCACGCGCAGGTCCTCCTGGGCGATGCCCAGGTCCGCCAGGGTCTCCCCCGACGCGATCCGCAGCTGGGACTGGACGAGGTCGACGTCGGTGATCTCCTCCGTGACCGTGTGCTCCACCTGGATCCGCGGGTTCATCTCGATGAACACGTGCTGGCCGGCCCGCTCCCCGGCGGTGTCCACCAGGAACTCCACGGTGCCGGCGTTGACGTAGCCCAGCTCCTTCGCGAACTTCACCGCGTCCCGGTGCAGCGCCTGGCGGATGTCCTCGTCGAGGTTCGGGGCCGGGGCGATCTCGATCACCTTCTGGTGCCGGCGCTGCAGCGAGCAGTCGCGCTCGAACAGGTGCACCATCCCGCCGTCGTGGTCGGCGAGGATCTGCACCTCGATGTGGCGGGGCCGGAGCACGGCCTGCTCCAGGAAGACGGTGGGGTCGCCGAAGGCGGTGTCGGCCTCGCGCATCGCGGCCGCCAGGGCCTCCGGCAGCGCCTCGGGGGTCTCCACCCGGCGCATGCCGCGGCCGCCGCCACCGGCCACCGCCTTCACGAAGATGGGGAACCCGATGCCCGCCGCCTGCGCCAGCAGCTCCTCGGGGTCCGCCGAGGGCTCCGTGGAGGCCAGCGTCGGGATCCCCGCCCGCTTCGCCGCCTTCAGCGCCTCCACCTTGTTCCCGGCCAACTCCAGGATCTCGGCCCGCGGACCCACGAACGTGATGCCCTCCCGGGCCGCGGCCCGGGCCAGGTCCGGGTTCTCCGACAGGAAGCCGTAGCCGGGATAGATCGCATCCGCCCCGGACTCCTTGGCCACCCGCACGATCTCCTCGACATCCAGATACGCCCGCACCGGGTGGCCCTCCTCCCCGATCCGGTACGCCTCATCAGCCTTCTGCCGGTGGATCGAATTGCGATCCTCGTACGGGAACACCGCCACCGTCTTCGCACCCAGCTCGTACGCCGCACGGAAAGCACGGATCGCGATCTCACCACGATTGGCCACCAGGATCTTGGAGAACATCAACACCCGTTCCGCACCCGG
>NZ_JAVFXA010000044.1:0-1907 GCF_040981195.1 Kocuria oxytropis
AAACTACATGGGCGTGAAGGTTAGGTGTCCATTGCTTTGCGTTCATGTATCCTTCGTCCTTGTGTATATGGATTTGAAACGCTTCAATACCGAAACGTTCCTTGCAGACCGCAGCGAATTGCTGGAGTTCCTGCATGGTGGTTTCTTGCTTGATTACTATTACCCCCTCCCGTATGGGTGCTGCTTTAGTCTGCATCTTCTGCCCAACCGTATCGAAATATCTCTGTTTCGCACTCTCCAGCCGATGGGAGATGCTATCTCCAACCCAGCTTTCATTCAAATGACTAAGTTCCGGACGAACATAGTCCAACTCTTTTTCCCTAAAGTTGTGAATCTCGCTCCCCGGCTTCACTGCTTGTACATGAATACTTGTTGCTCCCATAAGTTAACATTTTTGTGACAATCGATAACAGCCGGTGACAGCCGGCTGACAGGGGGTTAAGGGGGCTTGTCCCCTTACACACGTACCCTTTAGGGTGCTAGTGTGCTATCACCATACTGCATAGGTGCGAAGTTAGTGAATGTTTTGTAAATGCACAAATAAAGGGGAAAACATTTGGATTTGCGACAATAAAGTACTACCTTTGTTGCTGACCAAACGGTAGCTGACCGATACGGGAGAGTTACCAAAATACAAGCCGCTGGAGTTAATTGACGGACATCCGACATCCCCAGCGGCTTTATTTTTGCCTATCTGCTTCGTCTAGGCATACCAGTACCTCTACTAAAAATGTACTTCAAAGATACTTATTTTCTACCGACTTGATAGTTTTTACCCCATATTCTTGGACATTTTTCCCCCATGAGGTTATCTTTGTAGGGTGAAAGAGAAACCCATAAACGGGGATAGATTGAATGCTGGGAAGCATAAACAATCGGGGTAAGGTTAGCGAACCTTGCCTTTCATCCCCCATTATAACTTTACATAGAGGAACTTTATCTATCCCCCCCCCCGCCCCCAAAGGGGGAGCGACCAAACGGCAGCTTCACTCAATGGAGTGTTACAGTTCATCAAAACCAAGTGATAACTGTCGTTTCTCTGCTTCTTCTTTCTTTTGGGCAGCTAAAGTCTTTTTCCGAACGTATGTTTTTGTAAATGAAACCCTATCCCCATTAAAGACAATCAACGGATTAATGAACCAATTATATTCGTTTGGACCTCTTGCTATGATTTCACTTTGTACGAGCTCTGCCAATCCTTTGTATATGGCTTTGTCTGATTTGTATTGGGTGTATTCTAAGCATTTTCGCCTATCGAAAATTATCATATCATTCTTAGGCTTCATGCAAGTTAGAATATACCCGAAAACCCGAATAGCTGATTGTGATAGATTGAAAAAAGCGGCAAAATTCGCAAGGTATAGTTTTGCAAATTGCTCTTCATCTACTTCTATTTGTCGGATAAACGAGGTTTTGAATACTTCTCCTGTATCTGTATCAGCAACAGCAACTACAGCTTTTTTATCACTTCCCGTACTACTTTTGTATTTCTTAACAACGTGATTTTCAATCCCTTCAATTGCTTGTTTCATAAAGGGGTTTTCTTCGTTTTTTTGAAAATCGGTTAATTTGAGTACTTTCTTATTTTCCATAAACATTCTATTTAGGCAAATTTGACTTTCTATATATCGGTGAAAAAGTATAATTTGATTTTCCACAAAGGAATATTTAAATTTCCATTAATACAATAAAAAAGCAAAATATATTTTCCTTTTTAACATCTAATAGGAAAGAGTGACTTTCTAATATGGAAAATCAGATTTTCCAATATGGAAAATACCCTATATTGAGTATCAACTACTTAACTTATTCTATTTCTTAAGTTCTTATTATACCCTAAGAAAATACCCTATATTGAGTATCAACTACTTAACTTATTCTATTTCTTAAGTTCTTATTATACCCTC
>NZ_JAVFXA010000045.1:0-1642 GCF_040981195.1 Kocuria oxytropis
AGCCTGGATGCGCCGACGTTGATTTTCCGGTGAGCTGATCACAGTAAATCCGGCGGTTTCTGGTTTTGGGCGTGCGGGGGTCGCCGGTCTGCCCGGCTTTTCCACTTGAAAGTCCTCGCTCGTGCGGTCAGGGACGGATGATCAGGCGATTGCGGTAGCGGTCCTGTGGGCGCGCTCGAAGAGGTTCTCCCACGCGGTGCGCCAGGGCCAGTGCGTGGGCAGGTGCAGCCGCCACCGGCGGGCGTGGTTGGCGATCCGCGCCGGCACCTGGATGAGCTGGGTGCGGATCGTGGCCGTCCTGGCGCGGGCGTGGGTGGTGGAGGCGATCACTCCGGCCGCCCGGGTGAGGTTGAAGGCCATCGCCGCGCACACCAGCCAGGCGGCGTTGGCCGTGAACACTCCCGAGGGCAGGTGCGTCAGCGGCCCGTTCTTCAGGTCCGCGATGACTTGTTCGACGATCGCGTGGTCGCGGTGGGAGGCCTCGGCCTCGAGCGTGCTCAGGGGCGAGTCGGTGAACACCGCGTGATGCCGGTAGGCCGTGAGCAGCTCGTCCTGCCCGGCCGGGGCGGTGGACGGGTTCAGGCGCCGCACCCGGCGCACGATCAGCCGTGCGGTGACGTGCTCGGCCTTCCGCCTCGAGGTGAAAGCCGTGTAGGGGACCTCGGCGACCTCGGCGTCGGAGATCCACCGACCTTCCTCTTCGTCGAAGATCGCGTTGGGGTACTGGATCGCAGTCCAGCTCTCCTCCGGGATTCGGCTGATCGCCGCGGTCACGGCCGGGTCCATCCGCGCCGTGATCGAGAATCGCGCCCCGCCCGTTTGTACGGCGGCGACCACGTCCCGGTTGTAGTACGCCGAGTCCGCCCGTACTGTGATCGTCCCGGTGGCCCCGGCCCGCCGGGCCGTGGCGATCGCTTCGCCGATCAGCCGTGGCGCCCCGTGTGCCGAGGCCGCCGAGCCCCGGCGCAGCCTCGTGGCTGCGACCACCGGCGCCGCCGTCGGAGTCGAGAGCGTGGCCAGCTGCGCGTTGAGTCCCCGCACCCCGGAATAGCCGTAGCCGGTGCCCTGCTTGGCGTAGCCGTGGGTGGCCCGGATGGTGTCGTCGACATCGAGGTAGGCGACCTGATCGGCCCCGGCCACCACCCCCGGAACCCGGTCGGCGAGGTTGGCCAGCAGGCGGGAGGCGACCGCGTCGAGCTGGCGGACGTGACCGAAGGTGTAGGCGCGCAAGTGCGTGCCCAGGGTGGTCGGGGCCCGGCCCGCGGTGAAGGGCCGGCTCATCCCCCCGTGGCGCAGCAGGCCCATGTCGGTGATGCTGTCGGCCCCGGCGACCATGCCCGCCACCAGCGCCGGGACCTTCGCGGCCGCGTTGGACCCGGCCGGGCCCGGCACCGTGAGACGGTCGGCGACCAGCTCGTGCAGCCCGGTCTCCTGGGCCAGGTCCATCACCGGGACAAGCCCGGCGGCGGACACGAGATTGGGGTCATCGAAATCGGCCGAGAAGCTGTGAGAAACTCGCACTACCGGGTGCCCTTCTGCTGGGTGACGTGGAAGCCTGAAGAACTCCCATCGTCCCAAGCAAGAAGGGCATTCGTCTGTCAGGACTCACCCACCGCGCCCTCAACATCGGCGCATCCAGGCT
>NZ_JAVFXA010000046.1:0-1611 GCF_040981195.1 Kocuria oxytropis
TGGGAGGACTCCGGCAGCGGGCTGATCCAGTTCGCCGCCGGGCTGATGATGATCGTCGCCTCCGTGTTCGCACTGCCCGTGCTCATCGGCTTCCTCAGCCCCGTGCTGGGCTCGATGTCCTCCTCCGGCGGTGGCGGCGGGGCGCTGGGTATCGCGGCGATGGGCGCAACGATCCCGCAGGGCGCTTCCCACCTGGCCCGGTCTGGGCGTGGCTTCGGCTCCGACTCCTCCGCATCGCCGTCGCAGTCCTCCGTCTCCTCCAAGGGCGGGCCCATGTCCCCAGCGTCTGGACCGTCCTCGAGCACCGGAGCCACCGGTGCTACGGGGGCCAGCGCTACAGGAACTGCGGGCACCGCAAGCACCGCTGGTGCTGCTGCAGCTGGCGCAGCTGCTGCTCCCGTCGCTGCGGGCATGGCGGCCGCCAACGCCGCGCAGAAGACCGGCGAAGCAGTCACCGAGGCCCCTCAATCCAGCGCCGGAGGCAACGGCCCCGAAACCTCCTCGAGTGGCGGATCAGCCGGGGCAGGTGCCCAACCTGCGACTGGTTCAAGCGGCAGTGGAGTGACCACCTCCCGCACAGGCGCCGACCCGTCTCCGGGCAGCAGCGCAGGAGCACTGCCCACCCCGGGCAGCGGCACCGGGGCCCGACCCATCCCGAGCAGTGGTGCCGGCACCAGTCCCACGGGACCACGTACCGGTGTGCGGCCGACCGGCCCCGCCGGCACCGGACAGATCGGAAAGGCCGCACAACAGCAGGTACGTGCGTTCAAGGCGCAGATCGCCAACGAGACCGGAAACGAGGGCCGCCCTGATGGCGCAGACCGAAGCTAAAACCGAGAACCGGCCGCGGGTGTACGGCAACTTCCGCACCCCCACCTCTAAGGGCCTGGCCGGGCTCTCCACCGCCGGCACCGTGCTGCTGATCGGTGGGGTGGTCGGCGGGATCCTGCTGATGATGCTCAACCTGTGGCTGGTGGCCCTGGGGTTTGAGGCGGTGATCCTGGTCCTGATCGCCCTGTCGATGAGCAAGAACAAGCACGGACGCACCCTCATTGAGCGCATCGTGCGCCGGGCAGGGTGGGCCAACGCCGTCTACGCCGGGGCCAACGTCTACCGGGCCGGGCCGGTGTCCCGGGTGCCGGAGGGGACCACGAAGCTGCCCGGGGTCTCGGCCCGCTCCACGATCACCGAGCACGTCGACGGCTACGGCCGCCCCTTCGCCCTGCTCGAGGTCCCGCAGCGCCACCACTACACCGTGGTGTTCTCCTCCGAGCCCGATGGCGGGGGCATGGTCGACCAGGAGCACATCAACCGGTGGGTGGACCGTTGGGCGCACTGGCTGGGCATGCTCACCGACGAACCGGGGCTGACCGCGGCCTCGGTGACGATCGAGACCGCCCCGGACTCCGGGTACCGGCTGGCGCGGAAGATCGAGGCCCGGATGGTCGACAACGCACCCCAGTTCGCCCGCGACGTCATCAACGAGACCGTGCAGATGCTGCCCACCGGGGCCACCATCACCCGGGCCTACATCGCGGTGACCTTCAAAGCCTCCGTGCGGGCCGGCGGGCGCATCCGCAACGCCCAAGAGGTCGCCGATGACCTGGCCGC
>NZ_JAVFXA010000047.1:0-1550 GCF_040981195.1 Kocuria oxytropis
GCCACCGACTGGACCCGCCCGCCGCGCTTCATGATCGGCACCGCGTTCTGGTACATGCACACCGATCAGTGGCGCTCCGACGGCTACTCCTCCGACTCCCTCCAGTCGCCCCTGGCGGAGGGGCACCTCAAGGGCATGCACACCGCGGACGTGATCGCGAAGTCCACCCGGCTGGGGTGGATGCCGTTCTACCCGCAGTTCGACGAGAACTCCCTCGACGCCGCTGACCGCGCCGCCGAGGGCGTGGCGCGCGGAGAGGCGCCGGACGAGGCGCAGTGGGTCGCCGACCGGTTGAAGTCGGGGCAGATGCGCTTCGCCGTCGAGGACGTCGACGCCCCTCAGAACTGGGCCCGCACCCTGGTGCTGTGGCGCTCCAACCTGCTGGGGTCCTCCGCGAAGGGCGAGGAGTACTTCCTCCGGCACCTGCTCGGCACCCACCACAACGTCATGGGCCAGGACCACTCCGCGTCCCGGCCGCGGGACGTGACCTGGCACGAGGAGGCACCCGAGGGCAAGCTCGACCTCCTGGTCTCCGCGGACTTCCGGATGACGAGCTCCACCCTGCTGTCCGACGTCGTCTTCCCGGCGGCCACCTGGTACGAGAAGCACGACCTGTCCTCCACGGACATGCACCCGTACGTGCACGCCTTCACCCCGGCGATCAACCCGCCGTGGGAGGCCAAGACCGACTACGAGCTGTTCCGGCTGCTGTCCGAGGAGTTCTCCCGCCAGGCGCGGACCCACCTGGGGGTGCGCAAGGACCTCGTGGCCACCGCGCTGACCCACGACACCCCGGGGGAGATCGCCCAGCCCGGCGGGCACGCGCCCGACTGGAAGCACACCGACCTGCCGGCCGTGCCCGGCCGGAACCTGCCGAACCTCACGGTCGTGGAGCGGGACTACACCGCGATCGGGGAGAAGTTCTCGGCGGTGGGACCACTGGCCGAGCGGCTGGGCTTCACCACGAAGCACATCACCTACGACGTCTCCCACCAGGTGGACCGGCTGGCCCGCCTGCACGGGGTCTTCGACTCGGGCGCCGCCGCGGGCCGCCCCGCCGTGGACACCGACGCGCGGATGGCGGAGGCGATCCTGCTGTTCTCCGGCACCACCAACGGGGAGCTGGCCGTGCAGGGCTTCGAGGCCCTCGAGAAGCGCACCGGGGTGGAGCTCGCGGACCTCGCCCGCGGCTCCGAGGAGAAGCGGATCAGCTTCGCCGACACCCAGGCCGCTCCGGTCCCGGTGATCACGTCCCCCGAGTGGTCCGGCTCGGAGACCGGGGGGCGGCGCTACGCCCCGTTCACCGTCAACATCGAACGGCTCAAGCCCTTCCACACCCTCACCGGGCGGATGCACTTCTTCCTGGACCACGACTGGATGAAGGACATGGGCGAGACCCTGCCGATCTACCGCCCGCCCCTGGACATGCACCGCCTTTTCGGAGAGCCCAAGCTCGGGCAACGGGGGGAGCTGTCGATCGCGGTGCGGTACCTGACCCCGCACAACAAGTGGTCGATCCACTCGGAGTACCAGGACAACCTGTTCATGCT
>NZ_JAVFXA010000048.1:0-1542 GCF_040981195.1 Kocuria oxytropis
ACTAGACGGTATGTAGTGACCGCCCGGGTGCGCTGGGGGGTTGCGGGCCGGGGCCTCACTCACTGATCTTCGTGGGTTACCGGACAAGTACTCCCTTGCCCGGCCTATCCGACAGCAGTGGGAGGCCCCGGTGTTTACAGAGCGTACGAGCGTAGGCCTGGATGTGCACGCCCGATCGGTCGCAGCCGCGGCGATCGACGGCGTCACCGGCGAACTCGTCCAGACCAGACTGACCCCCGACCACGGCCACATCCGGTCCTGGATCCAGGACCTGCCCGGCCCGGTGGCGGTGACCTACGAGGCCGGCCCGACCGGCTTCGGCCTGTCCCGGGCCCTGGAAGCCGACGGCATCCGGTGCGTGGTCGCGGCCCCGTCGAAGCTGCAACGCCCCTCCGGGGACCGGATCAAGACCGATGCCCGCGATGCGGTGCACCTGGCCCGGCTGCTGCGCCTGGACGAGATCACCGCGGTGACGGTTCCCGGCGTGGAGCAAGAAGCCGCCCGGGATCTGGTGCGGGCCAGGGAGGACTGCCGCGGGGATCTGATGCGAGCCAGGCACCGGGTCTCGAAGCTGCTGCTGCGCCACGGGATCGTCTACACCGACGGGGCGGCCTGGACCGGTGCCCATCACGCCTGGCTGGCCCGCCAACACCTTCCCAACCCGGCGACCCGGATCGCCTTCGACGCCGAGCACGAGACCGTGCTGGCCACCCTGGCCCGCCGGGATCGTTTGGATGCGGCGATCACGGCGATGGCCGCTGACTCCGAGTTCACCGCCGTGGTGCGCCGGGTCTGCTGCCTGCGCGGGATATCGACCCTCACCGGGTTCGGACTGGCCGTCGAGATCGGCGACTGGCACCGGTTCACCGGCAACACCATCGGCGCCTTCCTCGGGCTGGTGCCCTCCGAGCACTCCTCCGGTGCCAGCAGAGCACAGGGGCCGATCACCAAGACCGGCAACACCCACGCCCGCCGGCTGCTGGTCGAGGCCGCCTGGCACCACCGGCCCGCCTACCGGATCGGGGCCACCATGCGCGCCCGCTGGGACCAAGCACCCGCGGCGGCCCGGGCCCGCGGGGACGCCGGAAACCGCCGGTTGCACGAACGCTGGGTGCGGATGCTCGAGCGCAAGAAGCGACCCACCGTCGCCACCGTGGCCATCGCCCGAGAACTGGCCGGGTGGTGCTGGTCCTTGGCCGTCATGGACGAGGTGAGGGACGAGGTCGCCGCCGGATAGGCCCCACCCCACGAGCCGGCCCACCGGTGGTCCCGGGAGGCAGCGCGTGGAGCGATCCGCGGAACAACTATGAGCAGCACCGCGACCTCGTTGCCGTGGTGTGACGCTCGATCCTAGACAAGCGGTCCGCTCCAGCCGAACACCGTCCTGCGGTAGCCAACCCGCGCATATCAGTCTGACCGCGCGTCGCCATCGACACGCTCCCCGGTCAGCACCGGCTGGGCCAACAAGAGGCGCCGTCCGGAAGCCATCCGGACGGCGCCTCGCCCTGCCCTCTTGACAGGAATCCCCTACATATCAGTTGT
>NZ_JAVFXA010000004.1:0-282247 GCF_040981195.1 Kocuria oxytropis
CTGCTGCTGGAGCACCACATCGCCCGGCACCTGACCGACATGGAGGTCGTCTCCACCTACGAGGGCACCGATTCCATCCAGGCCCTGCTCGTGGGCCGGGACATCACCGGGATCTCCGCCTTCCGCTGATTCCGGTGCCTGACCTCGGCACGACCACTTCTCACCAGAACGAAGGAGTTCTCTCCATGCCCGAAGCATTCCTCATCGGCGGGGCCCGCACCCCTGTCGGGCGCTACGGCGGCGCCCTGAGCTCCGTCCGCCCGGACGACCTGGCCGCCCTCGCCGTCAAGGCCGCCGTCGAGCGGGCCGGCATCGACCCGGCCGAGGTCGACGAGGTGATCCTCGGCAACGCCAATGGCGCCGGCGAGGACAACCGCAACGTCGCCCGCATGGCCTGGCTGCTGGCCGGCTTCACCGACACCGTCCCGGGCATCACCGTCAACCGGCTCTGCGCCTCCGGGCTGTCGGCCATCATCATGGCCTCCCACATGATCAAGGCCGGCGCCGCCGACATCGTCGTCGCCGGCGGGGTGGAGTCCATGTCCCGGGCCCCCTGGGTCATGGAGAAGCCGGCCAAGGCCTACGCGAAGCCCGGGGAGGTCTTCGACACCTCCATCGGCTGGCGCTTCACCAACCCTGCCTTCCTTTCCGGGGAGCTCTCCCGCGAGGGCAAGGCCACCTACTCCATGCCCGAGACCGCCGAGGAGGTCGCCCGCGTCTACGGCACCTCCCGGGAGGACTGCGACGCCTTCGCCGTGGCCTCCCACGAGAAGGCGATCGCCGCGATCGACGCCGGGCGCTTCGCCCCGGAGATCGTGCCCGTCACGGTCACGGGCCGCAAGGGCGCCACGACAGTCGTGGACACCGACGAGGGCCCCCGCCCCGGCACCTCCCTGGACGCCCTGGCGGGTCTGCGCCCGGTCGTCCGGGGCGGGTCCGTGGTCACGGCCGGCAACGCCTCGACCCTCAACGACGGCGCCTCGGCGATCGTCGTCGCCTCCGAAGCCGCGGTGGAGAAGTACGGGCTGGCACCCCGGGCCCGCATCCTCGACGGCGCCACGGCCGGTGTCGCCCAGGAGATCATGGGCATCGGCCCGATCCCGGCCACCCGCAAGGTCCTCGAGCGCACGGGCCTGACGGTCGGCGACCTCGCCTCCGTGGAGCTCAACGAGGCCTTCGCCAGCCAGTCGCTGGCCTGCGTGCGCGAGCTGGGGCTCGACCCCGAGATCGTGAACAACGACGGCGGGGCCATCGCCCTGGGCCACCCGCTGGGCTCCTCCGGCTCCCGCCTGGTGGTCACCCTGCTCGGACGCCTCGAGCGCGAGGCCGCCTCCGGCCGCCGGCTCGGGCTGGCCACCATGTGCGTGGGCGTGGGCCAGGGCACCGCGATGCTCGTGGAGGGACTCTGATGACCGGCCCCGCCGAGACCCCGGCGACGCCGTCCTCGGTGGACAGTTCACCGCACTGCGGCCGGTGGAGCGCGAGGACCGCCTGCACGTGGTCCTGGACCGCCCGGCCGGCCGCACACCCGCACATCGACGAGCTCGCCCAGGCCGTGCTCGTCGAGTTCCCGGCCGAGGTCGACCGCGGGCAGGCCTTCCTCGACGGGAAGAAGACGTGATGAGCAGCTCCGTGCTGCCCACAGGGCTCCCCGCGAAGGTCGGCGTCCTCGGCGGAGGCCGGATGGGCGCGGGCATCGCCCACGCGTTCCTGGTCAACGGCTCCGACGTCGTGGTCGTCGAGCGCGACGACGCCTCCGCACAGGCGGCCCGCGAGCGGGCCGAATCCTCCGCCGCGACGTCCATCGAGCGCGGCGCGGCCGAGGGCGACCTCGACGAGATCGTCTCCCGCCTGACCGTCTCGGTGGACCACGCGGACCTCGGCGACCGCCGGCTGGTGGTGGAGGCCGTGCCGGAGGACCGGGACCTGAAGGTCGCCTCGCTGCGCGGGGTCGAGGAGCGGCTGGCGCCCGGTGCCGTGCTGGCCTCGAACACGTCCTCGCTGTCCGTGTCCGGGTTGGCCGACGAGCTGGCGCGGCCCGAGGACTTCCTCGGGCTGCACTTCTTCAACCCGATCCCGGCCTCGACCCTGATCGAGGTCGTCATCGGCCGCCGGACCCGCCCCGAGCTCGTCGAGCAGGCGAGGACCTGGGTCGAGGGGCTGGGCAAGACCGCCGTCGTCGTCAACGACGCCCCCGGCTTCGCCAGCTCCCGGCTGGGCGTGGGCATCGCGCTCGAGGCCATGCGCATGGTCGAGGAGGGTGTGGCGAGCGCCGAGGACATCGACAACGCCATGGTCCTGGGCTACAAGCACCCCACCGGCCCGCTGCGGACCACCGACATCGTGGGCCTGGACGTGCGCCTGCGCATCGCCGAGTACCTGCACGAGACCCTGGGCGAGCGCTTCGCGCCGCCGCGGGTCCTGCGCGAGAAGGTCACCCGCGGCGAGCTCGGCCGCAAGACCGGCCAGGGCTTCTTCGACTGGAGCTGACGGACCCCGGACGTGGAGAGGCCGGACGGGGAATCGGTCCTCGTCCGCCCTCTCCGCGTCCGCCCGCCGGAACGGGGGCCGGCTCAGCGGTTCGCGCCCGCCTGCTCCCCGGCAGGGCGCTCGACGGAGCGGCGCACCACGGTGAGGTAGAGCCGGTGGGCGGTGACGACGACGGCCAGCCATCCCGCTCCCAGGAACCAGGCGGCCAGGACGTCGGTGAACCAGTGGTGGCCCAGGAAGACCCTGCTGAGCCCGATGGTCAGGGCGAACGTCGCGGCCGCGGCCACGACCAGGGCCCGGGTGCGTCCGGAGTGCCCGCGCAGCATCAGCAGGTAGGCCACGACCCCGGCGATCACGAGGGCGTTGAGGGTGTGCCCGGACGGGAAGGACGGGGAGTACTCATAGGGCGGGACCGCCTCCGCCAGGGGCGGGCGGGCCCGCCCGGTCAGGTCCTTGCCCGCGACGGTCATCAGCAGGGACCCCGCCCCCGCGGCGGTGATGAGGATGACCGGGGTCCACGACCGCCGCCGCACGGCCAGGACCACCATGATCGTGACGGCCAGCACGGGCATGCCGATCACCCCGCCGACGTCGGTCCAGGCGGTGGCCGCGGTGTCCAGCCACGGCGACCGCAGGCTCGCCATGGCCTGCAGCAGCGGACGGTCCAGCCGGGCGACCCCGTCGGCCTCCGTGACGGCCTCGTAGGTCTCCGAGGCCAACCAGGTGGTGGTGGCGGCGACCGCCGCGCCCCCGGTCAGGACCAGGACGAGGGCAAGGTAGGGGCCCAGCGCGCGGCTGATCCGGTGGACCAGGTCGACCAGCCACCGCCCCAGGGCCGACGGCCAGCGGGTGAGGTCCCGGTCCCCCAGGAAGCGGTCCTCCTGCAGCTCGTCAGCGGCCCCCTCCGGGGTGCGGCGGTGACGGTCGTCGAGCGGGTCGGGCACCTCGGCTCTCCCTCCGGCAGAACACGCCGGCGCCCGGTTCCGGCGGGCAGCAGCTCGTGGCCGGCCCGCCGGCGCAGGCGGGCCGGCCCTGAGCCTACTCCCGGGACGGCTCAGCCGTCCCGCCCGGGCCAGGGGGTGCGTGGCCGGAACGGCGAGCACGAAATCCTCCCGCCCCCGGTCCCCGCCTCCGCGGCGACCACCACGTCGCGCACGTGATCGGCGTCCGCGAGGATCGTCCGCGCCGGTTCCAGCAGGGCGGTGCCGTCATCACGGAACGCCCCGGATCACGAGCCGGACACGAGCCGGCGACGATCCGGCACCACCCCTTGGCCGCCCGCCCGACCGGTGCTTACGGTCAGGTGCCGGCCCGGCCGCGGACTAACTAGCCGGGAGGCACGCAGATCCAGGGAGGCCATCATGAGCGAGCAGCACACCTCGGTCGTCGGACCCGTGGCCGGCGACGGCGACCGCCGGGCACAGGTACACCGGGCGGTCGCCGCCCTCAATGCCCACGACCCCGCAGAGTTCGCCGCCACCTACAGCGCGGACGCCGTCGTCCACACCCCGGCCTCCCCGGAACCGCTGCGCGGCCGGGACGCCGTCGAGCGGGACACCCGGCAGTGGATCACGGCCATGCCCGACATGACCATGGAGGTCGAGGAGGTGCTGGTCGACGGCAGCACGGCGGTGGCGCGGCTGCTCTTCGTCGGCACCCACACCGGACCGCTGTCCCTGCCGTCCGGGGAGGTCCCCCCGACCGGTCGCCGGGTGTCCGTCCCCATGGCCGTGGTCAGCCGTCAGGGCGGGAACGGCACCACCGAGGTGGAGCACCGCTACCTGGACATGCTGGGCCTGGCCCAGCAGCTGGGCCTCGGCTGAGGCCGGGGCTCGCACCGGCTCCTCGACCGTCCGCCGGCGGAGCCGGACACGCTCCCCCGGGCGGTCGCGCCGCACAGTAGAGTCGGAACCATGGGGGACGTGCTCTACGAGTGGATGACCGCCGGCCAGGCCGGGGACGCGCTCGACGACTACCTGGCCGAGCGCGAGGCCGCCCTGCTCCGACTGCGCACCATCCTGTCCGACCACGGGGTGGACCCGACGGAGATGCTCGACGGTTCCGTCTACTCCGTGTCCCCGCTCTGGGCGTGGATCAGCGCCCGGGCGGCCGAGCTCGGCGTCTCACCGCACACGCTCGCCGAGGACCCGACCCGCGGTTCCTGGCCCAGCTGGGCACGGCACGGCAAGCTGGTGGATCCGCACCCGCCGGCCGAGACCCTGGCCCTGGTCGACGGCTTCGCCTCCTACCTCGGCGTGATCCTCTCGACCGCCGCCCCGGAGGCGGTCTGGCAGGTCGGCGAGCACGTCATCGCCGACCACCCGCTGCTCAACTACCCGGTGCTCGCCACCGAGCACCACCACCTCTTCCCGCCGGCCATCCCGCTCTACAGCGTCTACCAGTCCGCCCACGGCCGGGCGCCGATGACCGGGACCGAGATGCTGGCCCACACCCGCAGGACCATCGAGGCGCTGCACGGACGGGGCCCGGAGACCGCCGCCATCGAGGAACCGCTGGTGACCGTGGTCGCCGAGATCGACTGCTTCGACGTCGGCCTGCGCGAGGACATCCCGGTCCGGCATCCGGCGGTGGTCGAGGAGCTGATCGACGCGCTGTGCGACCGCGACGGCGTCGAGTCGGTCCACCGCTACGGGCCCGCCGCCCTGGTCGTCGACGTCCACGGCTGGGACGAGCTGCGCCTGAAGCTGTGGTGCACCCTGTGGCTGCAGCGGCACCTCCCGCGCTGAGACCTCTCCGCGGCGGCCTCGTCCACCGCTCGCGTCCCGCCTAAGGTGGAGACATCGCTCCGCCCCCGGAGCCCACGGGCGCCGGGGCCGCCCCGTGCCGTACCCACAGGACCCTGCCATGCCGTTCACCCACTACCGCCGGATGACCACCCGGGAGGCCGCCGCCGCCCTCGAGGAGTTCCTCGCCGAACGCCCTGCCGCCCTGACCCGTCTGCACGCGGAGCTCACCGCCCACGGGGTGGACCTGGAGCCGATGTTCGACGGCACCCCGGAGTCCCTGACCCGGCTGTGGCGCTGGATCGCCGGCCGGCGCGCGGAGCTCACGGGCGCCTCCGCGGAGACCGCACCCGCCGTGCCCCGCGAGCACTGGCCGTCCTGGGCCCGGCACGCCGTGACCGGTGCCCGCGTCCCGTCGCCGACGATGCTCGTCCTGGTGGACGGTCTCGTGTCCTACCTCGCCGTGGTCGTCATCACCGGCGCCCCGACCGCCCAGTGGGGCCTGGGCTCGCCGGAGGACCCTCAGCACCACCTCCACCACCACCCGGTCCTCACCGGCCGGGGTCACCAGGTCTTCGTCCCGACCCTGCCGATGGGCGGGGTGCTGCGCCTCAAGCGCGGGGAGAAGTCGTTGCACGAGACCGAGCTGGAGCAGTACGCGCAGGGGGTCGTCGCCGATCTGCGCACAGGCCCGGAGGCGCTGCTCGCCCCCCGGGACTCGCCCGTGGTGGTCGTCGCCGAGCCCGCGTCCTTCGACGTCGGCGTGCACGCGGTCATCGCCGACCGCAGTTCCGCCCTGGTCGACCTCATGGCCCAGCAGCTCGCCGGCCAGCGCGGGGTCGTCTCGGTCCACCGACGCGGTCCGGACGCACTGCAGGTCGAGGCCCCGCACTGGCACGCCGACGAGCTGGAGCGGTGGCTGAACGGCTGGATGAAGGCCCACGGGCCGTTCGTCCGCTGACCTCGGACGTGACCCCGGAACGACGGAAGCCCCGCCGCCGACAGGCTGGTCTCTCGACTCCTGTCGGCGACGGGGCTTCCGTCCGCGGCCCGTGTCCGGCCGCCACTGTGCGCGAGGGGGGACTTGAACCCCCACCCTCTAATACGAGGACTAGCACCTCAAGCTAGCGCGTCTGCCTATTCCGCCACCCGCGCCGGTGGATCCAGGTCGATCACCGCACCGTTTCCGGCCGCTCTCCCTGAACGCAACAGAAAATAAGTTACCACATGCGCGCCCGCGGTTCACATCCGCCCCCGCGCCGGAGCGCCCCCGGTCGCCGCGAGCCGAATCCATGAAAACCCGTCGGTAAGGGCGTCGCCGACTTCCGCCGGACGCCGTCATGCGGTTCAATGGTTGCTGAGCGTCCCCCGGATTCTCCAGCTGACCTGGGACGATGCTCGCTCGAGAGCCGGGTCCGGGCTGCCGGGACGCCCCCGCCCCCGTCGGCGACGCGTGCTCTCGAGGCGGCCGGGGACCCCCCTCACCTGCGCCGGCGGCGGCCACCACCGCCCCCTGCCCCGCGGGTCCACGGTGGCCGCCGCCTCCGCCGCCGGCCGTTCCCCCGTGTCACTGCACGGAGCGGTAGACCTCCACCGTGCGCTCGGCGATGGACTCCCACGCGAAGTGCTCCTCGGCGCGCCGGCGACCGGCGGCGCCCATCTCCCGGGCACGCCGCGGATCGGAGACCACCTCGGTCAGAGCGTCCGCGAAGTCGGTCACGAACCTCTCGGGGTCCAGGGGCGTCCCCGTGCCGTCCTGGGTCTGCTCGATGGGGACCAGCCGCCCGGTCTCGCCGTCGACGACGACCTCGGGGATCCCGCCCGTGGCGGAGGCCACCACAGCGGTGCCGCAGGCCATGGCCTCCAGGTTGACGATCCCGAGCGGCTCGTAGACGGACGGGCAGGCGAACGCTGTGGCGCCGGAGAGGATCTGCACGATCTCGCGGCGCGGCAGCATCTTCTCGATGAGCACCACCCCGGACCGGGTGGCCCTCAGCTCGTCGATGAGGGCGTTGACCTCGGCGCCGAGTTCCGGGGTGTCGGCGGCACCGGCGCACAGCACGAGCTGCACGTCCTCGGGCAGACGGGCCGCCGCCCGCAGCAGGAACGGCACGCCCTTCTGCCGGGTGACGCGGCCGACGAAGGCCACGGAGGGCTTGGCGGGGTCGATGCCGTAGGACTCGAGTACGTCGGTCCCCTCGTCGCGGACCCACTGGCTGACGTCGATGCCGTTGTGCACGGTCCGGACCCGGTCGGGGTCGACCTCCGGGTAGGACCGCAGGATGTCCTGGCGCATGCCGTCGGACACGGCGATGATCGCCGCCGCCGCCTCGTAGGCGGTCTTCTCCACGAAGGAGGACACCGCGTACCCGCCGCCGAGCTGCTCGGCCTTCCACGGGCGCAGGGGCTCGAGGGAGTGCGCGGAGAGCACGTGCGGGATCCCGTGCATCAGCGACGCGAGGTGCCCGGCCATGTTGGCGTACCAGGTGTGGGAGTGCACCACGTCCGCGCCGGCGATGTCGCCGACCATGGCCAGGTCCACCCCCAGCGTCTGGATCGCGGCGTTCGCACCGGCCAGTTCCGCGGGCACGGGATAGGCCTGCACCTCGACCCCGTTGACCCGCGGCTCGCGCGGCGCACCGAAGCACCGCACCCTCAGGTCGACCAGCGGGGCCAGGACCCGCGAGAGCTCGGACACGTGGACTCCGGCGCCGCCGTAGATCTCGGGCGGGAACTCCTTGGACAAGATATCGACTCGCACGGTTCCGAGCGTACTGCAGGATCGGTCCCCAGCCACGGGAATTCCGCCGCCGCGGACCTGTCGGGTCGCCCCGGGTGACACATCGAGACTCCTGTGCGGCGGGTCACTCCCCTTCGCGGCTGTTAAGACACAATGAAGGCGCCTGTCGAGTGGTTCCGCACCGCGAGGCGGAGTTGTTGCGCCCGATTGCCGAAGATGTCAGAGAGGTTCCCATGCCCCACCGTAAGAAGGTACTCGCGATCGTCCTGGCCGGAGGCGAGGGCAAGCGCCTGATGCCGCTCACCGAGGACCGTGCCAAGCCCGCGGTGCCGTTCGCCGGCGGCTACCGGCTGATCGACTTCGCGCTGTCCAACATCGTGAACTCGGGCTATCTCCAGGTCGTGGTGCTCACCCAGTACAAGTCGCACTCCCTCGACCAGCACGTGTCCCAGACCTGGCGCCTGTCCACCCAGCTCGGCAACTACGTGGCCACCGTCCCCGCGCAGCAGCGCCGGGGCAAGGAGTGGTTCCTGGGCTCGGCCAACGCGATCTTCCAGTCGATGAACCTCATCGACGACGCGAAGCCGGACATCGTCGTGGTGGTCGGGGCCGACCACGTGTATCGGATGGACTTCTCGGCGATGGTGGACTTCCACATCGAGTCGGGCGCCCGGGCCACCGTGGCCGGTGTGCGCCAGCCGATGGAGATGGTGACGTCCTTCGGCGTGATCGAGACGGACCCCGCGGACGTCTCGAAGATCACCCGCTTCGTGGAGAAGCCCCAGAGCACCGCCCCCCTCCCGGACGACCCCAACGCCTTCCTCGCCTCGATGGGCAACTACGTCTTCGACACCGACGCACTGGTCGAGGCGCTGCGGGCCGACGAGACGAAGGAGGGCACGAGCCACGACATGGGCGGCGACATCATGCCCTGGTTCGCCGACCGCGGAGAGGCGGCCGTCTACGACTTCACGCACAACGACGTCCCCGGCTCCACGGACCGCGACCGGCAGTACTGGCGGGACGTCGGCACGCTGGACTCGTACTACGACTCCCACATGGACCTGATCCGGCCCCTGCCGGTCTTCAACCTGTACAACTACGCGTGGCCGCTCTACACGCACGAGATCCAGGCGCCGCCGGCCAAGCTGGTCCGCGGCCCCCGGGGCGAGGGCGGCATCGCCACCGACTCCATCCTCTCCCGCGGCGTCCTCGTCACCGGCGGGCGGGTCTCCGAGTCGATCCTCTCGCCGAAGGTCCTGGTGCACAACGACTCCACCGTCAATCAGTCCATCCTGCTGCCCAACGTGGAGGTGGGCGAGGGCGCGGTGGTGGAGCGGTGCATCCTCGACAAGAACGTGGTGGTGCCGCCCGGAGTGAAGGTCGGCGTGGATCCGGAGCAGGACCGGGCCCGGGGCCTGACCGTGACCCCGTCCGGCCTGACGGTCGCCCCGAAGAACTTCCGCTTCGAGAGCTGACCGCTCCGGCCTCCGACGGCCTCCGGCGGCGTCGCCGCACCACGTCCGCCGTGGTGCGGCGACGCCGTCTGGCCCTGACCACGTCACATCCGGGGGGCCGAGAACACCGGGGCCGCACACTTCCGGGGACGCGGCCCGCGCCTCCGAGGCAGAAGGAGGGACAGGAATCGACCCCCGCCCGGGTGCCCGGATCCACCGGAACGATGTCGCCCCAGGTCAGGGGCTCTGTATCCTCCATCGACAGCACGGGGGACAGCGCGGATCCGGGGCACATCTGCCTACATGCAATCTCATGTGATTTCCCTACGGTGAGAACTGATCCAGAACACCGTCTCTCACCCCTCGGAGATCACCGTGAACACTTCCCTCCGCCGAGCCCTGCTCGTCGCCCCGACCGCCTCCGCCCTGACGTTCTGCGGCTTCACCGGTGCTCTTGCCACCGGTCCGGGCCCCGAGCCCGGACAGCAGATCGCACCGGCCTCCGTCACCGCAGCACCGGCCCCGTGGACGACGACGGCTGCCGGCAACGCCGGACACGGGAACAGTGGCCAGGGCAACGGCACCCAGGGCAGCGCCGGCCAGGGCTCCAACGGCCAGGGCCCCGACGGGAACAGCAACGACAGCGCCATCCCCGGCAGCGGCACCCAGGGCAACGGCGGCCAAGGCTCCGACGGCACCACCCCCGGCAACGGCCACAACGGCAACGGCACCCAGGGCAACGGCGGCCAAGGCTCCGACGGCACCACCCCCGGCAACGGCCACAACGGCAACGGCGGCCAAGGCTCCGACGGCACCACCCCCGGCAACGGCCACGAGGGCTCCGACGGACCGGGCACCGACGACCACGGCACCGGCGGGCATGGTTCAGAAGGTGCCACGCCCGGCAGCGGCACCGACGTGCCGGTGTCTGCGCCCCTCCCGCCGGACCGGGATGCCGACCCTGCACCGGCCCCCGTCGTCCCGGCGCCGGCCCCCGCGTCTCCCGGCCTCGAGGGCTCCGCCCCCCGGGTGCAGAGGCCGGTGCACCCGGTCGTCCCGGCGGACGCGAACCTGCTGCCGGCCGGCTCCGTCAGTGCCCACGTGGTCCTGCCGGAGCACCAGGAGACCACCGAGGGCCGGCCCTCGGCCGCCCCGGGCGTCCCGGCCGCGGCCACCGCCTCCACGAGCTCACCGGCGACCGATCCCGCGCTGTCCGCCTCCGACCCCGTCGGGACGGCCGCGGCGATGCCGGGCTCCCTGGCCTACACGGGCGTCCCCGGCAGCGCGCTGCCGGCGGGTGGGCTCGGCGCGCTGCTCCTCGTGCTGGGCGCGGCCCTGCGCCGCAGGCGGGCCTGAGGCGGCACCGTGCCGTCGAGCTCGGACACCGCCCTCCACGGTCCGGACGCACGCGTCCGGCCCCCACGCCTCCGGGCAGCGGGAGGACGTCGCCGCACCGCAGGGCCGGTCGTGCTGATGGCCCTGGGGCTGGCGCTGCTGCTCGTCCCCGTGTGGCACCTGTGGGGGACGGACCTCGTGGCGGCACGGGCCCAGGAACGGGCGGTGGTCCGGATGAGCGACCGGCTCGAGCAGGCGGGCCCCGCCCCCCGGACGGAGCCCGGCGGCGCCGGCGCAGGGACGCCCCCGGTGACGGCACGGCCACCGCACGGGCAGCTGATCGGCCTCGTCTACGTCCCGCGGTTCGGCGACGACTACGCCCGGCCCGTGGCGGAGGGAACGGACCCCGGCGTGCTCGACACCCTGGGACTGGGGCACTACCCGTCCACCGCGATGCCGGGCGAACCCGGCAACTTCGCGATCGCCGGCCACCGGCAGTCCAACGGGAAGGCGCTCGACCTGGTGCACACCCTCCGGCCGGGCGACCGCATCCACGTGCGCACGGCCGAGGCCTACTACACGTACTCCTACCGGAGCGGCGAGGTGGTGGCCCCGGACGAGACACGCGTCCTGGCCCCCGCTGCCGGCGCCGGGAGCCGGATCCTCACGCTCACCACGTGCCACCCGCGCTGGGGAGCCACCGAGCGTTTCGTCGGCCGCGCCGAGCTGACGTCCTGGCGCCCGGCGTCGGCCGGCCCTCCGGCCGAGATCGCCGCGGCGGTGGCCGGGGGCCGGGGCTGAGGGGCGCTCGTCGGTCGCCGCGTCAGGCGGTCTGGGTGACCTCCACCGTGACCTCCAGCCCCGAGGTGCCCCCGCCGCCGGTGACCATGCCCTTCAACGGGGTGACGTCGGTGTAGTCGCGACCGCGGGCCACGGTGACGTGGAAGTCGGTGAGCTGCGTGTGGTTGGTCGGGTCGTAGGCGTACCAGCGGTCGTTCCACCACTCGACCCACGCGTGGGACTCCCCCGGCACGGTCGTGCCGATCCCCGCCTCGTAGTCCGGGTGCAGGTACCCCGAGACGTAGCGGGCGGGGATGCCGATGTGCCGCATCATGCCCAGGGCCACGTGCGCGAGGTCCTGGCACACGCCCTTGGCCTCCCGCCAGGCGGCCTCCGCATCGGTGTGGACGCCCGTGACCCCCGGCACGTACTGCATGTGGCCCGCGATGCGGGCGAAGATCGCCGCGGCCGCGGCGGCCGGGTCGGCGGAGTCGCGGCGGATCCCGTCGGCGACTCCCTCGAGCTCGGGCCCGAGCCGGGTGAGCGGGGTCTGCGGCACGAAGTCGGAGACCGCGTCCAGCACCTCGGGGGTCGCCAGCTCCTCCCAGCTGAGTCCGTCCGCGACCTCGTCCCCCGGGTTCCGGTGCACCTCCACGGTGGCGGAGGAGCGCACCTCCAGGTGCCGGTGCCGGCCCTGGATGTCGAAGGCCGCGACCCGGGTGCCCCAGTAGTCCCGGTAGTTGCTGACCGTCGCGATCCCCGGGCTCAGCGTGAGCTCCGCCTCGAGCACGATCTGCTCGTCGTCGGACAGGGGCGTCATGCGGGCCTCGTTGTAGGACTTCGAGACGTTGTCGTTGTAGTCGTAGCGGGTGACGTGATCGATCTTGAGCCGGGTCACAGCATGCCTCCGAACCAGGACGCCTCCACGGCGTGCGAGAAGTACTTGGAGCTCACGGCCTCGGACGCCTCGGCGCAGGCGGCCTGGACGTTGTTCAGGTGCTCGGGAAGCACCGCGATGAGGTCCAGGGCGTGGTGGAACTCCAGGGATGTGCGGGCCTCGCCGATGATGCGGCGGGCGTCGTCCTTGAACCCCACCCGCTGCAGCCCGGGCTCCAGGCCCACGAGGATCTCCTCGGCCGTGGTGAGGGCGTGCAGGATGGAGCGCGGGAAGAGCCGGTCGAGGAGCAGGAACTCGGTGGCGGACTCGTCGCTGAACGTGCCGTAGCGGGTGCGCAGGAAGGCCTCGTAGCCGCCGGCGCAGTGCAGGATGGAGACCCAGGACATGCCGGAGGTGGACGTCGAGCGGGTCCACAGCAGCCGGGACGTCATGTCGGCACGCTCGATCGCCGCCCCCAGGGACAGGAACATCCAGGACTCGTCGTGGGACATCGTCATCTGGATCTGCCCGCGCACGGTCGCCATGCGCTCGATCGTCCAGTGGCAGACCCGGAAGGTGCCGACGACGTCGCGGCGGTGCTGGCCCAGACCGTAGTAGGTGGAGTTGAGGGACTCCCACATGGCCGAGGAGACGGTCTCCCGGGCCCGGCGGGCGTTCTCGCGGGCGGCGTGCAGGGAGCCCGAGATGGACGTCAGGCAGTCCTTGTTCCAGGCGAGCTCGTGGATCATCGAGCGGACGCTGTAGTCGCCGTCCTCCGGGTCCACCCCCATGACGGCCATGATGCGGCGCACCTCGGCCTCCTGCTCGCCGACGGGCAGCTGGGTGATGCGCTCCAGGTGGACGTCGAGGATCCGGGCCACGCCGTCGGCCCGTTCCACGTAGCGGCCGATCCAGAACAGGGACTCGGCAATACGGCTCAGCATGTGGGGCCCTCTCCGGTGCGGGGCGTCGCGGTGGCGGACGCCGGGGTGGTCTCGGTCGTGGGTGCGGTGGCCGCTCCGGCGGCGCCCGGCCGCGCGGCGGCCTGCTGCTGTTGTTGCTGCTGCCCGGTGTCGTTCTCGTCCTGCCAGGACGAGGAGACCGGCCAGGTGTGCACCGAGGAGTCGACGTCGGGCGCCGGGGCCTGACCGGGGTCGAGGTCCTGGGTCTGCGGCTGGCCGAGCACCCAGGTGTCCTTCGAGCCGCCGCCCTGCGAGGAGTTGACGATCAGGGAGCCCTTCTGCATGGCCACGCGGGTCAGGCCTCCGGGCAGCACGTAGACCTCGTCGCCGCTGTTGACCGCGAAGGGCCGCAGGTCCACGTGCCGGGGGCTGAACTCCCCGTCCGCGAACGTGGGCACGGTGGAGAGCTGGAGCACCGGCTGGGCGATCCACCCGCGCGGATCGGCGCGCACCTTCTGCCGCAGCTCCTCCAGCTCCTCGGCGGTGGCCTGGGGCCCGATCACCAGTCCCTTGCCCCCGGAGCCGTCCACCGGCTTGACCACCAGCTCGTCCAGGTGCTCCAGGACGTAGGCCCGGGCCTCGTCCTCCTCCAGCCGGTAGGTGTCCACGTTGGGCAGCACCGGTTCCTCGTCGAGGTAGTACCGGATGAGGTCCGGCACGTAGGAGTAGGTGAGCTTGTCGTCGGCCACGCCGTTGCCGATCGCGTTGGCGATGGTCACGTTCCCGGCCCGGGCCGCGTTGACCAGCCCCGAGCAGCCCAGCGCGGAGTCCGAGCGGAAGTGCAGCGGGTCCACGAACTCGTCGTCGATCCGCTTGTAGATCACGTCCACGCGCTGCTCGCCGTCGGTGGTCCGCATGTAGACCTTGTCGCCGCGGACCACGAGGTCCCGGCCCTCCACGAGCTCCACCCCCATGAGCCCGGCCAGCAGGGTGTGCTCGAAGTAGGCGGAGTTGAACACCCCCGGGGTCAGGACCACCACTGTGGGGTCCTCCGCCGCCTCGGGGGCCGTGGCCCGCAGCGCCTTGTAGAGGTGCCGGGGATAGGCCTCGACGGCGCGGATCGGCTGGGACATGAACGCCTCCGGCAGGCCCTTGGTCATGGCCCGCCGGTTCTCGATCACGTAGGAGACCCCGGAGGGCACCCGCACGTTGTCCTCCAGGACCCGGAACACGCCCTCCTGGTCGCGGATCACGTCGATGCCGGCCACGTGGATCCGCACGCCCCCCGCCGGCCGGAAGCCCCACACGGCGCGGTGGAAGTGGGCGGAGGAGGTGATGAGCGCCTTCGGCACGATCCCGTCGGCCACCACCCGCTGCTCCCCGTAGACGTCGTCGAGGAAGCACTCCAGGGCGCGCACCCGCTGCTTGACGCCGCGCTCGATGACGTCCCACTCGCCGGCGGTGATCACGCGCGGGACGATGTCCAGCGGGAAGGGCCGCTCCTCCCCCGCGAAGTCGAAGGTCACCCCCCGGTCCAGGAAGGACCGGGCCATGGAGTCGGCGCGGGTGTTGACGTCGCTGAGGGACAGATCGTCCAGGACCCCGCCGACCTGGTCGTAGCCGGGCCTCACCCGCTGGTCGGCCGTGAACATCTCGTCGTAGGCCGCCGCCACGGCCATGTCGCTGGCGTAGTTCTCGAACAGGTCGGACATGTCGGGCGATCACGTGCCTTTCGGGGTCGTGGCGGGCAGTACGTGCAGTATGGGCGCGCCGTATTTCGCAGCGGTAACCCGGGTGCCGAGGTCCCTCCCGATTGTGCCACGGGCCGTGCGCCGGGCCCGGGGAGGACGTGCCCCTACGATGGGAGGGCGTGTCCGCCCCGAGGCGGGCCCGCCGCCGCGCCCCCGGCGCGGCCGACCCGACGAAAGGACACGATGGACTCCCCGGACCCGCAGCGCCGTGTCACGGTGGTCGTGGCCACCCGCAACCGCCGGGAGGAGCTCCTGGCCAACCTGGACCGGCACGAGGGGCCCGTCGTCGTCGTGGACAACGCCTCCACGGACGGCTCCGCGGACGCGGTGCGCGCCGCCCACCCCCGTGCGCAGGTGGTGGAGCTGCCCCGCAACGTGGGCGCCGTGGCCCGGACGGTCGGCGTGCGGCTCGCCCGCACCCCGTACGTGGCCTTCGCCGACGACGACTCGTGGTGGGCGCCCGGCGCGCTCGCGCGCGCCGCGGCCGTCCTCGACGCCCATCCCCGGCTCGGCCTGATCGCCGGGTCCATCGCCGTGGGCCCCGAGGAGCGCCCGGACCCGCTCAACGCCGTGCTGGCCGCCTCCCCTCTCGGCATCCTCCCGGGGTCCCCCGGCCCCGCGCTCCTCGGCTTCGTGGCCTGCGGGGCGATCGTGCGCCGTTCGGCGTTCCTGGCGGCGGGCGCGTTCGACGACGTCGTCCGCTTCCCCGGCGAGGAGGAACGCCTGGCCCTGGACCTCTTCGACGCCGGCTGGCGCCTGTCCTACGTCCCGGAGGTCCACGCCCACCACCACCCCTCGCCGCGGCGGGGTACGGACGACCACCGGCAGGCGGGTCTGGTCCGCAGCCACCTGCTCACCGCGCTCCTGCGCCGGCCCCTGCGGGTCGTGGCCCGCGAGGCCCTGGCCGCCGCGTGCGGCGGCCGCCCGGGACGCCGTGGGCTGCTCGGCGCCCTGCCGCGCGTGCCGGCCGCGCTGCGCGCCCGGCGCCGGGTGTCCCCGACCACGGAGGCCGCGCTCGCCCTGCTGCACGGCCCCGGCCACCCCGTCCCACCCGAGGAGAACCCGTGACCGAACCCGTTCCCGACCCCGACGCCCGTCCCGACGACCGCGTGGCGGTCGTGATGATCACCCACAACCGCCGTGACGAGGCCCTCCTGGCCCTGTCCCGGCTGCGGGAGCTCCCCGAACGACCGCACGTGGTGGTCGTCGACAACGGCTCCGAGGACGGCACCGCGGACGCCATCCGCGCGCAGCACCCCTGGGCGGAGCTCGTGGCGAGCCCCGTCAACCTCGGCGCCGTGGGCCGCAACGTGGCGCTCGAGCGCGTGCACTCGCCGTTCGTGGCCTTCTGCGACGACGACACCTGGTGGCAGCCGGGCGCCCTGCGCCGGGCCTCGGACGCGCTGGAGGCCCACCCGCGGCTGGGCGTGGTCACGGGCCGCATCCTGGTGGAGCCGGGCTCCCGGGAGGACCCGATCAACCAGGAGCTGCTGCACTCGCCCGTCGAGGGCCCCGCGTGGCTGCCCGGCCCCGCCCTGGGCAGCTTCCTGGCGGGGGCCTCCGTGGTCCGGCGCACGGCGTTCCTCGAGGTGGGCGGGTTCAGCGAGCGGCTGTGGCTCGGCGGCGAGGAGGAGCTGCTGGCCGCGGACCTGGCCACCGCCGGCTGGGAGCTCGTGCACCTGCCCGACGTCGTGGTCCACCACCAGGCCTCCACGGTGCGGGATCCGCACCTGCGGCGCCGCCACGGACTGCGCAACACCCTGTGGTTCATCTGGCTGCGCCGGCCCCTGCGCGCGGCCCTGCGCCGGACCCGCGACGTGGTCGGCGCCGCCCCGCGGGACCGGGTCACGGCCCTGGCCCTGGTCGACGCCCTGCGCGGCGCCCCCTGGGTGCTGCGCGAGCGGCGGACCCTGCCCCAGCACGTCGAGCGCCGGTTCCTCGCGCTGGAGGAGTCACAGCGCGGCAGCGCCGCGCGCCGCTACGTCAGCTGAGCGACCGGCCCGCGGAACCGGCCGGGGCGGTCAGCGGGCGCGCTGGGCGGGCTGCGGGAGACCTGCGCTGTCCCGGAACCACTCGACGGTGCGCTCCAGCCCCTCCGTCCACGGGACCTGCGGGGCCCAGCCCAGGACCTCGGTCGCGAGCGAGGTGTCGGGCCGGCGGACCATGGGGTCGTCGACGGGTCGCTCGACGAACTCCAGCTCCGATGCGGAGCCGGTCGCCGCGATGACGTCCCGGGCGATCTGCAGCACGGACAGCTCGTGCGGGTTGCCGATGTTCATGGGGCCGCCGTGGCCGCTGTCCACCAGGGCGAGGATGCCGCGGACGAGGTCGGAGACGTAGCACACGGAGCGGGTCTGGGTGCCGTCCCCGGCCACCGTGAGGGGCTCCCCCGCCAGGGCCTGACGGATGAACGTGGGGATCGCCCGCCCGTCGAAGGGACGCATCCGGGGGCCGAAGGTGTTGAAGATCCGCACGACGGCCGTGTCCACCCCGTGCTCGGCGCGGTAGGCCACGGTGAGCGCCTCGGCGAAGCGCTTGGCCTCGTCGTAGACCCCCCGGGGACCCACCGGGTTGACGTGGCCCCAGTAGCTCTCGGGCTGCGGGTGCACCTGCGGGTCGCCGTAGACCTCGGACGTGGACGCCAGCACGAAGCGCGCACCCTTGTCCTTGGCCAGGCCCAGGGCGTGGTGGGTGCCGATCGAGCCGACCTTCAGGGTGTGGATGGGCAGCTTGAGGTAGTCGATCGGGGACGCCGGGGACGCGAAGTGCAGCACGAGGTCCACGTCCCCCGGCACGTGCACGTAGTCGGTGACGTCGCACTGGACGAGCCGGAAGCCGGGATCGCCCACGAGGTGCTCGATGTTGGCGGCGGAGCCGGTGAGGAAGTTGTCCAGGCACACGACCTCCACCTCACGGCGGCGCAGCTCGGTGCAGAGGTGGCTGCCGAGGAAGCCGGTCCCGCCGGTCACGACGGCGCGGCGGATCGGGCGGGCGGCGCCCGCAGCGGGGGGCGCGGTCGGGGTGGCGTTCACGGTGCTCCTCGGGGTCGCAGGACTGGGGTGGACGGACGGACTGGGGCGGACGGACGGACAGTAGAGGACGGGTGTCGGAGAAGAAGGGGTCGGCGGACGGGAGGGCGGCTCCCGGCGGACCGTGCCGGGGCGCCCGCCGGGCTCAGGTGCCGGCGGCCAGCTGCGCGCGGGCCGCGGTCAGGACCTCGTCCGGGGTCACGGCGGCGAGCCGCTCGTCGAGCCGGTCCGCGTGGGGGTCGCCCCACGCGTCCGCGGCCGGGTCCCCGTGCCACAGCACGGTGTGCAGACCGGGGTCCACGGCGGGTCCCCACCAGGCGGGCGGGGTGGGGCCGAAGAGCACCACGGAGCGCACGGCCAGGGCGGTGGCCACATGGGCCACCCCGGTGTCCGCGCTGAGCACCAGGGCCGCCGAGCCGACGGTGCGGGCCAGGCCCTCGAGGTCCAGGAGGCCGCACCGGTCCTCCGCGGCGTCGATCCCTGCCGCGACGGTGGCCGCGAGCCGCGCCTCGGCCGGGGAGCCGGTCACCACGATCCGGTGCCCGTCCGCGGCCAGGGCCGCGGCGACCTCCCGCCAGCGCTCGGCGGGCCAGCGCCGGGCGGCGGACGCGGCGCCCGGGTGGATCAGCACGGGGGCGTCCCGGGACGCGGGCCGGTGGGCCCGCAGGCGCAGGTCCTCGGGCCCGCACGGTCCGCCGGCGTCGGTCACCAGGCGGCACCAGCGCCGCACCTCGTGCTCGTCGCGCCGCCACGGCGGACCGTGGTGGCCGACCCCCGGCGCGGCGAAGCCGACGAGCCGGCCGGGCCGGGAGGCCTGGAGCAGCTCGTGGCTCAGGGGCCCGCGCCCGTGCAGGTTCACGGCCACGTGCCCGCCGGTCACCGGCGGCAGCGCCACGAGCCCCGGCAGCGGGAGCACGCCGTCGACCACGCCGAGCCCGGCCAGCCAGGCCCCCACGCCCTCGGGCGCGGCGAGCACGATCCGGTGCTCCGGCAGCATCCGGCGCACGCCCCGCAGGGGGGCCACCGCCGTTAGGGCGTCCCCGAGACCGAGGGCCCGGAGCACGAGCACGTCCCCGGGACCGATGGTCGTGGGGTCCACGACCCACCGGTCCGGCCCGGTGGAGGCTGCGGCCGAGGTGCCGCCCGCGGCACCGGCCGCGCGGGCGGGGGCGGTGACGGGGTCAGCGCTCACGGCCGGCCCTCTGCAGGATCGCGGTGGTCGAGCGCCCCGACAGGTACGGCAGCACGGTGACGCGGCCGCCCCAGCCGCGCACGTCGCCGGCCTCCGGCAGCTGCTCCGGGGTGTAGTCGCCGCCCTTGACCCACACGTCGGGGCGGAGCAGGTTCAGGGCCGCGCGCGGGTCCTCCTCGTCGAAGAGGACGACCGCGTCGACGCTGCGGAGGGCGCCGAGCACACGGGCCCGGTCCGCCTGGCCGACCACCGGCCGGCCCGGGCCCTTCAGCCGGCGGACGGAGTCGTCCGAGTTCAGGAGCACCACCAGCGCGTCGCCGAGCCGCCGTGCGGCGTCGAGGGAGGCGATGTGGCCGGCGTGCAGGACGTCGAAGCAGCCGCCGGTGGCCACCACGGTGCCGCCGCGGCCGCGCACCTCGGCGAGGAGCTCCTGCACGTCGCGGGGCAGCGCCTCGGCGCCCGGGTGCAGGTCCGGGCGGGCGTGGCCGCCGGCGGACCGCCGCGTGCGGTAGGTGGCCGCGCCGCCGGCGGCGACCCACTGGCCGGCGGCCTCGACCGCCGTCTCCACGGCGGCCGTCACGTCCGTGCCGCCGCCGAGCGCGAGGGCCGCGGCGGACGCGAACCGGTCCCCGGCCCCGCAGGGGTCGGTGTCCTGCACCGGCGCCGCGGGGACCCGTTCCGTGCCGGCGGACGTCGCCAGGTACGCCCCGTCGGCACCGGCCGTGACGGCCACGGCCCGGGCGTCCCAGCGCCGGCGCAGCGCGCCCGCGAGGTCCCGCGGGGAACCCGCTGCGGGGCCCTCGAGGGCGGCCGCCGCCTCGGCGGCGTTCGGGGTGACGAGGGCGCACCCGGGCACCGGGGTGCCGCCGCGGGGGTGGGGGTCCCAGACCACCACGCCGGTGCGGGCGTACTCCTCGAGCGCCGCGCGCACGGCGGGGTCACGGGTGACGCCTCCCCCGTAGTCGGAGACGAGCACGGCGTCCGCCCCGGCAAGGACGGCGGCCACGTGCGCGGCGGAGACGCCCACCGGGGTGCCGGGCCCGCCCTCGTCCACGCGCACGAGGGTCTGGCCCGAGCTGCGGATGCGGGTCTTGGTGCGGGTCCCGCCCTCGTGGCCCAGCCGCTCCAGGGCGATCGGGGCCAGTGCGCCGGCCAGTTCCCGCCCGGCGTCGTCGTCCGCGGCCGGGGCCAGGAGGGTCACGCCGCGGGCCGCGGGCACGGCGCCGGCGGCCGGCGGCTCTGCGCACAGCAGGGCCGCCAGGCCCGCCCCGCCGGGGCTGGAGAACACGGCCTCGACGTCGACCACGGGCACCGGGGCGTCCGGGCTCAGCCGGGTGGAGGTGCCGGAGACGTCGCGGTCCAGGAGGGCGTCGCCCACCACCACGATGCGCGGGGCGCTCATGCCACCCCCGCCCGCAGGGCCGTCCTGTCCGGCGTCCCGGTCGCGGCGGGCTCCGCGGCACCGGCGGCCGGCGCCAGCCGGGCGTCGACGGCCGCGCAGACGGCGTGCAGCAGCATGAGGTGGACCTCCTGGATCACCGAGGTGCTGGGCGCGGCGACGGTGAGGAACTCGTCGGCCCGCTCGGTCAGCGGATTGGGGCCGGGGCCGGTGAGCGCCCAGACGTGCAGGCCGTTCTCCCGCGCCCGCTCGGCCGCGGCCAGCACGTTGGGGCTGCGGCCGCTGGTCGAGAGCACCACGAGCACGTCGCCGGCCCGCCCGTGGGCCTGGACCTGCCGCGCGAAGAGCTCCTCCACGCCGTAGTCGTTGACGATGGCGGTCAGGCTGGAGGTCTCCGCCGACAGGCACACGGCCGACAGCGGCCGCCGTTCGTCGACGAAACGGCCCACCAGCTCCGCGGTGAAGTGCTGGGCCTCCGCGGCGCTGCCGCCGTTGCCCACGGCGAGCACGCGCCCGCCGTCCGACAGCAGCCCGGCGAGGCGGGCGCCCCACCGGTCCACCACGTCGGCGTGCTGCGCCGCGTCCCGGGCGGCGACCGCCAGCTCGTCCAGGTGCGTGCCGAGCCAGCGCTCGGTGCGCCCGAGCATCGGGGGGTGCTCGCGGCGGTGCCGGGCGACGACGCCGGCGTAGGAGCGCTCCGTCTCCCGGGCCACATGTCCCCAGCCGAAGAGCCGCTCCACGCGCTCGCGTCCGGCGCGGCCCATGCGGGCCGCCAGCTCCGGGTCCTCGAGCACGGTGCGCAGGGCGGCCGCGGTCGCGGAGGGGTCCCGCGGGGGCACGTGCAGGCCGGTCACGCCGTCCTCGATGCTGTCCAGCAGCCCGCCCACAGCGCTGCCGACCACCGGACGGGCGCACGCCATCGCCTCGAGCGGGACCATGCCGAACGGCTCGTACCAGGGGGTGCAGGCCACGACGTCCGCGGTGGCCAGCAGCGCGGCGGTGTCGTCGTGGTCCACGCGGCCCAGCAGCTCCACGCGGTCGGCGACGCCGAGCTCCCGGGCCAGGGCCCGCAGGCGCAGGGCCTCGGGGTCGCGGTCCAGGTCGGCGCGGTCCGGCCCGCCCGCCACGACGAGCTCCGTGCCGGGCAGCTCGGCGAGGGCCCGCACGACGACGTCCACGCCCTTGCGCTCCACGAGGCGGCCGAGGGCCACGATCCGGGGTGCCCGTGCTCCGGCCGGCGGCGGGGCCGGGACGAAGGCGTCGAGGTCCACGCCGCACGGGACCACGTCGATCCGCGCCGGGTCCCCGCCGAGGGCGAGGAGCTCGGAGCGTTCGTCCCGGCAGGTGGCCAGGACCAGGTCGGCCGCCGCGACGAGCTCGTTCTCGACCGCGAGCCGGCCCGTGGGGCTGGTGTCGGCCGCGCCCTGGTGCCGGCGCTTGACGGCCCCGAGGGCGTGGAAGGTCTGGACCACCGGGATCTGCAGGACCTCCGCCGCCCGGCGGGCCGCGATCCCGGACATCCAGAAGTGCGCGTGCACGAGGTCGGGGGCGCCGCCGCGGGCCCAGTCCCGGGCGAGCCAGCGCCCGAACTCGTCCATGTACGGGGCGAGGTCGTCCTTGGGCAGGAGGCTCGGGGGCCCCGCGGGGACGTGGACCACCCGGGCCCCGGGGGCGAGCTCGACCTCGTCGGGCAGCGCGGCGTCGTCGCGGCGGGTGTAGACGACCACCTCGTGGCCGAGGCGGGCGAGCCCCTCGGCGAGGGCGGCCACGTACACGTTCTGCCCGCCGGCGTCGACCCCGCCGAGGGCGGCCAGCGGGCTGGCGTGCTCGGAGACCATTGCGATTCTCATGCTGTCACCTTCTCCAGGATGCGGTCCCACTCCCCGAGGAAGCGGTCCGCGCCGTAGTGTTCCAGGGCGTGCTCGCGGGCGGCGGTGCCCGCGGCGGCCGCCGCGCCGGGATCGTCCAGCCAGCGCCGGGCCTGCGCGGCCAGGGCGTCCGGGTCGTTGGAGAGCAGTCCCGCCTCCGGCGGCACCGCCCGGGGCGCCTCGGTGGTGGAGAGCCCCAGCACCGGCATCCCGATGGTCATGGCCTCCAGCAGCGCCAGGCCCAGGCTCGTCCACCGGTAGGGGTGGAAGTAGGCCCGGTGCGCGCCGAGCGCCGCGTGCAGCTGCTCCTGAGGGTAGTTCTCGTGCAGCCGCCCGGCCATGTGCGGCGCGTGCTCCGCGAGGCGGTCCATCCCCATGCCGTAGACGTCCACGGGCAGCTGCCCGGCCAGCGCGGTGAGCAGGTCGGTGCCGGCGATCCGGCCCCGCCGCACGGGCTCGTTGACCACGGCCGCCAGGCTGGCCGTGCTCCCGGTGTAGAGGTGACCGGGGTCGAGGACGCCGTGCTCCACGACCTCGGTGGGCGCGCGCCCGGTGTCCCACATCATCCGGTTGAAGTGGGTCACGTGCACCACGGGCACGTCGGAGCGCTCGGCCAGGGGGTGCCGGGTGGTCACGGCGGCCCCGCGCGGGGTGTCGTGCTCCACGTACACCGCCGGGACGTCGGTCCCTGCCCGGCGCCCGGTCCACCGCTCGAGCAGCTCCGCTTCGCGGGGGCGCTGCAGGAGGACCACGTCGAACTCGTCGCCGGCCAGTTCCTCGGGCGTGCGCTCCACGGCCGCCGCCGGCCAGTCCCAGGTCTCGGCGCGGCCGCGCCCGTCGGGACCCCGGCCGGCGACCACCGGCAGCAGGTAGGTGTGGGGGCCGTGCACGAACGACGTCGTCCACGACCCGTGGACGTGCCACATCAGGATGCGCACCCGGGACCTCCTTGCGGTGCGGGAACAGGGACGGGGGTCCGCGCGGCGCCGGCCGTGAGCTCCTGGACGGCCGCGAGGACGGCCGCGGGGGTCACGGTGCTCAGGCACGGGTGGCCGGGGACGGGGCACTCGCGGGCCCGGGAGCCGCGGCAGGCCGCGTCCTGGTCCCCGAGGAGCACCACGGGCACCCCGTACGGCGACCACCGCTCGGGCGGCACCACCGGGGAGAAGAGGGACACGACAGGGGTGCCCACGGCCGCGGCCAGGTGGGCCGGACCGGTGTTGCCGACCACGACGCAGGAGGCGGCGGCCAGGACGGCGGCCAGGACCGGAAGGTCCGTCCGGCCGCCGAGGTCCAGGACGTCCCCGTGCGGTGCGGCGGCCCGGGCGGCGGCGGTGAGCTCCCGCTCCCCCGGTCCGCCCGTGAGGACGACGGTGCGCCCGGCCGCGGCGAGCTCCGCGGTGAGGGCCCCGGCGTGCTCCGCGGTCAGCCCGCGGGAGGGGACGGAGGCGCCGGGGTGCAGCACCACGAACCCGCCGGGGGAACCGGACAGCTCGGCCGGCAGCCCCGGCAGCGGCCGCCGGACGGCCAGGCGCCGGTCGGCGGGGGCGGGCTCGGGGGCCCCGGCCGCGACGGCGAGCTCCAGGGCCGCCTCGACCTCGTGGCCGCCGCCGGGCGGGTCCGCGCGGCGGTGCCGGACGTCCAGCAGCGAGCCCGGGTAGTCCTCGCTCGTGGCGGCCACCCGGTCGATCCCGGCGAGCCGGGCCAGCAGCGCCATGGGCAGGGGGCTCTGGTGGAACGACGTGAAGATCACCGCGAGGTCGTAGCCGCGGGCGGCGAGGTCCCCGACCAGGGCCGCGGTGGCGTCCGGGTCCACGGGCGGGGGGCGGAAGCCCGACCACGGCGCCGCGTGCTCCAGGACCTCGGCGACGTCCGGCAGCAGCCGGGCGGCCGCGGCGCCGGACGGGGAGGCGAGCAGGTCCACCGGGTTCCCGATCCGGGCCAGGGCCCGGATCGCGGGACCCGTGAGCAGGACGTCCCCGTCCGAGTCGAGACGGACGGCGAGGGTGCGGCCCATGCTCAGCCCCGGCTTCCGGCCGTGGCGACCGGTGCCGGCCGGGCCTCCGGGCGGTCCTCCGCCGCGTGGCCCGGGGCCAGCACCGCCGCGACGGCCTCGGCCAGGGTCCCGGCCACGCTCGGCGCCGCCGCGACCTCCTCCGGGCGGGTCACCGGGGTGGGGACCAGGACGCTGCGGGCGCCGGCGGCCTGGGCGGCCTCGACGTCCGCGCCGATGTCGCCGATCAGCACGCAGGCGGAGGGGTCCACGCCCAGCTCGGCGGCGGCCGCGAGCACCATGCCGGGCCGGGGCTTGCGACACGCGCAGTCCTCCTCCGGGGCGTGCGGGCACACCTGCCAGGTGTCGAAGGGGCCGAGCAGCTCGCTCACGCGGGCGTTGACGGCGTCCACCTGCGCCCGCGTGAGCAGGCCGCGGCCGATCCCGGACTGGTTGGACACCACGCCGACCCGCAGTCCCGCCGCCCGCACGGCCTCGACCGCCTCCCGGGCGCCCGGGACCAGTGCGACGGCGTCCGGGTCGCCGTTGTAGGGGACGTCGTGGACCAGGGTGCCGTCGCGGTCGAAGAGCACGGCGCGCACGGGGACGGGCCACGGCCCGGTCCGGCGGTGCCGCCACCAGCCGCGGACCTTGTGCCGGACGGCGGCCACGGGGATCGCGGCGCTGGTGCGGACCATGCGGCTGAGCTCGGACAGGAACTCCGGGTCGCCGGGCCGCGGTCCCGGGACGGTGCGCACGAGCACGAAGCGCCCGGTCAGCCAGCCCCACGCACCGGCGCCGAGGCCGGCCGCGGCCAGGCCGGCGCGGCGGGCGGGCCGGTGGCCCAGGGCGGCGGCGGCGAAGGCGGCGCCGGCGCCCGCGGTGCCGAGGGCGGCGACCGTGGCGACGTGCCGGGGGAACGCCCCCGGCGGGGCGGCCGCCTCCTGCCGCCAGCGGGGCCCGTGCAGGCGGCGCATCAGGGCGTCGTCGGCGTTGCCGGCCTGCACGCGCACGCTCACGAGGTCGTCGGCGGGACGCACCGGGTGGGTGATCCGGCGCCGCCCGCGCACGAGCCGCCAGCCGGCCCGGCGCACGCGCAGCGCGAGGTCCGCGTCCTCGCGGTAGGCGCGCGGGAAGCGTTCGTCGAAGCCGGAGACGGCCTCGAGGGCGGCGACACGGTAGGCCATGTCCGCCGTGGCCCAGTCGGCGTGCTCGAGCGAGGCGGTGTTGCGCTCCCAGTCGGTGGGCCGGCGGTGACCGGGCAGGGGGACGTCGATCCGGCCCTGGGTCGCGCCGACCTCGGGCCCGCAGTCGGCGAGGTCCTCGGCGAGGCGCCGGGCCCAGCCGGCGGGCAGCTCCACGTCGTCGTCGAGGAACGCGATCCACTCCGCGCCGGAGCGGCGCGCGGCGCGCCAGCCGCGGTTGCGCGCGGCGGCCGGGCCGCGCCCGTGGCCGCGGACGGTGCGCACGGTCCAGGCCACGGTGCCGGGCACGGTCACGGTGAGCGGCTCCACGTCGCCGGGCCGGTCGTCGACCACGACGACCTCGAGCGGGCCGGGATGGTCCGCGTCGACGTCCTGGGCGGAGAGGGTGTCCAGCAGCCACTGGAGGGTCGGCCGCCCCACCGAGGGGACGACGACGGCGTAGGTCGAAGGTGCGTCCGTCATTCGGCCTCCTGGAAGAACGCGGCCCGGCGGACCAGGTGGGGGCCCAGCACGAGCGCGGCCACCGGGGCGGAGCCGAAGAGCTCCAGGGCGTCGCGCGGGTCGTCGACCATGGGCCGCCCGGCGGTGTTCAGCGACGTGTTGACGACCACGGGCACGCCCGTGCGCGCGTCGAAGGCCCGCAGCAGCCCCGCGATCCCGGCGTTGTCCTCGTCGGTGACCGTCTGGATCCGGGCGGTGCCGTCCACGTGGGTGACCGTGGGGATCCGTTCGCGCCACTCGGGGGCCACGTCGTGCACGAAGAGCATGAAGGGGCTGGGCATCGGCCCGCCGCCGAAGATCTCCGCGGCGCGCTCCTCGAGGACCATGGGCGCCACGGGCCGGAACTGCTCACGGCCCTTGACGTCGTTGAGCCGCTCGAGGTTCTCGGCGTGCATCGGGTTCGCCAGCAGGGAGCGGCGGCCCAGGGCGCGCGGGCCGAACTCGCTGCGGCCGTCGAACCAGGCGACCACCCCGTTGTCCGCCAGGATGTCGGCGACCTCCCCGGAGAGGTCCCCGGGGGTGGTGAAGGGCACCTGCGCGGTGGTCAGCCACTGCGCGAGCTCCTCGGCGGACCAGCTGCGGCCCAGGGCCGCCGTGGGCTGGGGCTCGCCGAGCTCCCCGGCCTCCTGGGCCAGGTGCAGGGCGGCTCCGAGCGCGGTCCCGGAGTCCCCGGAGGCGGGCTGCACCCAGACCTCCTCGAAGGGGGTCTCCCGCCAGATCCGGGAGTTGGCCACGCAGTTCAGCGCCGTGCCGCCGGCCATCGTCAGGATCCGGTCCCCGGTCTGCGCGTGCAGCCAGGTGGCGAGGTCCACCAGGACCTCCTCGACCACGGCCTGGACCGAGGCGGCCAGGTCGGCGTGGTCACCGCCCCACGTGCCGTCGTCGATGCGGCGGGGCGCGAAGCGGGACCAGTCGGGGGCCTGGGCGCAGAAGCCGCCGTCACCCTTGGCGCGGACGATCTCGCGCAGCTCCGGCAGGAAGCGGGGCTCGCCGTAGGAGGCCAGGGCCATGACCTTGAACTCGTCGCTGGAGCGCAGGAAGCCGAGGTGGTCCGTCAGGGACTCGTAGAGCAGGCCCAGGGACTCGGGCAGGGCCTGGCGGTGCAGGATCTCCAGCGCCCCGTCCCGGTAGCGCCCGGCCAGGTGCGAGTGCGCCTCGCCGCGGCCGTCGACCACCAGGACGCTGCTCGTGCGGGAGGGGGCGGCCAGTCCGGCGGACGCGGCGTGGGCCACGTGGTGCTCCACGAAGCGGACCTTCTCCCGGTCCAGTCCCGGCAGGGCCTCGGCGAGGAAGCCCGGCGCGCGGCGGGCGTAGTCCACGCGCACCGGGTCGTACGGGTCGTCCGGGATCTCGGCGGCGATGGACGGATCGAACGAGTAGCCCACGGCGTCCAGGTCCGCCGGTGTCAGTCCCGCCTCGGCGAGGCACCAGCGCATCGCCTGCTCCGGCAGCTCCCACGCCGAGAACGGCACGGGGCGCTTGCCGTGCTTGCGGCGGGAGAAGCGCTCCTCCTCCGCCGCGGCCACCACCCTGCCGTCCACGACGAGAGCCGCCGCGGGGTCATGAAAAATCGCGTTGACGCCCAGATAGTTCATGGATCGGAGTATGGCACAAAATGATCAGGCGGCTGATCTAGGAGCCGGGCCGGTCAGGGGCCGGCCCGCTCCCCTCCCGCTGGAGGGCCTCCGCGCCGAGCTCCCGCTCGAACTCCCCGTCCGCGTCCCGGCCCGGTTCCCCGGACGGGTCGCCGAGCAGCTCCCGGAGCAGCTCGTCGAGCTGCTCGAACCCGCTCGGGACCATCTCCGCCCGGGCCCGGGCCGCTGTCCGCCCGGCCGGCGACAGGCACCAGCGCAGCAGCTCGTCCAGCCGGTCGCCGCCGAGGTCGCCGGTGCCGACGACGGCCGGCCAGTCCCACGCGCGCGCCTGGGCGGTGACCTTCCCGCCGCCCTCCACGGGGTCGACGGCGACCGCGGGCACGCCGGCCCGCAGCGCCAGCACCAGGCCGTGCATGCGCATGGTCACCACGGTGTCGAGACGGGCGACGACCGAGCCCGCCTGGGCGGCGGTGGCGGGCAGCCGCCAGTCCCGGGGGTCCAGCCGCGTGTCCAGCGGCAGCCGCGCCGCATCCAGCCGCCCCAGCCACTGCTCCAGGGCGGCCCCGACGGTCTCGTGCCGGCGGCGGGCGCCGTACTCGTGCTGCCCGGAGGTGAGGTAGACCCCCAGGACGGGCACGAGCTGGGGGTCGGGCCGGGCCGCGAGGTCCCGGCGCCCCGCGGCGCCCGGCCGGTCCCGCGCGATGACCCGGTGGAACCCGGCGGTCACCGGGTCCCCGGGATCCAGCACGCTGACGCCGACGGCGATCCGGCGGCAGTGCGCGAAGCGTTCGTGCAGCCCGGCGACCGGGCGTCCGGCCGCCGGTCCGCACACGAACAGCAGGTGGGTGTACCGTGCCGGGTCCGCGTCCTCGAGCCGCAGACCGCCCGGCGGGCACATGACCTCGCTCCACGCGAGGTCGTAGGGGACGCCCGCCGTGCCGAGGGCGTCGGCGACGGCGTCCATGGCGAGGACGTCGCCCGCCGTCGCCTCGCCGTGCAGGACGCTGGACCAACCGACCACGAGAGTGCGCATGTTCCCGACGCTACCGGCCGCACCGGTGTCCTCGGTGGCCGGGAGGCCCGAGCGTGGGCACTGTCACGTCCGGTAACGACTCGGCACCACGGCTGGTGACGCACGTCACGGGTGCCTACACTCGACAGCACGGGTCGAGCAGCCGGCCGTGACGTCCAGTCGTGGAAGGACCCCCCATGGAGCATTCCCTGTCCGTCGTCGTGCGGATCGAACGGGACACCGGGTGCGTGCACCTGGTGGTCACCGGTGATCTGACCGAGCGCAACCACCGCACCCTGCCACCGCTCGTCGGGCGCGCCCGCGCCCTGTTCCCCGAGGCATCCGTCGTCGTGGACCTCACGGGCGCCCAGCACGTGGAGCCGGAGGGGCTGGACCTGTTGCGGTGGTCCCTCGACCAGGACCTCGGCCCGGAGTCCGCCGGCCCCGTGCACGTCGTCACCCGGCCGGTGCCCTTCGGTTCCGCCGAGGGACCGCGCCCGTCGGCACGGGCCCGCACGGCGGTCCCCGGGACCTGGACCGGCACCGAGCGGGGCGGGGTGGCGGCATGAGCGGCGTCGACACCGTCCGGTCCCCGGCCGGCACCGGGACGGGGAGCAGCCGGGACTGCGACACGTGCCTGGGGCCGGACTGCGAGTTCCCCGCCGATCTGCGCACGCTGGCCCTCGTGGAGCTGCAGGTCCTGCACAGCAGGGTGGTGTGCCAGCTCGAGCAGGAGTACCTGATCAACGCCGACGGCCCCCACCCCGTCACCCAGGACCGTCACGAGGAGCTCGTGGCGGAGCTGGAGGCGCGCCGGGACGCCGCCTCCGGGGACTGACCCGCCGCGGTCAGGACGCCGCCCGCGTGGCCCGCCCGCGCGGGCGGCGCGACCCGTACCACTGCGCGAAGAGCACCACGATCAGCGCCACGTCCAGCACGTCCCCGCCGTAGTACATGAGCTGCGCCCCCGCACGGGCGTCCGCCTCCCCGACACCCACCGGCGGGTGCCCGTACAGGTGCTTGGCCAGCGCCGAGTGGGCCGCGACGAAGCCGACCAGCACCGCTGCCCGGAGGGCGAAGGAGCCCCGGTGCGGATCCGGGTCCACCCCGGCCACGGCCGCCGCGAACACGCCACCCGCCACGAGGACGTGGGCCTGCACCGCCGCGTGCACGCCCACGTGCTCGTGCATGCGGTGGTACAGCCCGCTCGTGTAGAGCAGCCACAGGCCGCCGCCGTTGAGCAGCCCCGCCACCACAGGGTGGGTCACCACCCGGACGGGCGGCGAGCGCAGGAGGCGGGACAGCGTCCGGGCGCGGGCCACCGGCAGGGCGCGCAGCGCGAGGGTGACGGGTGCGGCCAGGACCAGGAGCAGCGGGGCGGCCATCCCCAGGAGCAGGTGAGCGGCCATGTGCGCGGTGAACCCGGTGCGGGCGGCCGCGGCCAGGGGGCCCACCAGTGCCGTCCCGGCGCAGAGCAGCCCTGCGCACCACAGCACCGTGCGGTGCACCGGCCACGGCCCGCGCCGGCGGACGGCGCGCAGGCCGGCGGCGTAGCCGGCCGCGGCCAGGAGCAGCAGGAGCAGCGCGGCGCCCTCGACCAGGGCCCAGCCGGTGGGGCCGTGGTGGGGGCTCATCGCCCCGGGCGGCCGGGGCGGGTGCGGCGGACCAGCAGCAGACCGGCCGCGAGCGCGAGCGCGGCCGTTCCGGTCCAGGTGAGGTCGTAGACGAACAGGTCGACGTCGTAGCGGATCTGGTGGATCCGGAGCACCTTGTGCAGGACCACGCCGTCGACGAGCTGGAAGGCGCCCAGTCCCGTGAGCAGGCCCGCGGCCCAGCGGGTCCAGGACACGGGGCCGCGGCGGCGGAGGTCCGCGAGGAGGAAGAGGGAGCCCACGGTGGTGAACCAGCCGAAGGCGTGGAAGAGCCCGTCCGAGGCGAGGGCGACCCCGGTGGTGGACAGGTCGTAGAAGTGGTGCCAGTGCAGCAGGAGGTGGAAGACGGCGAGGTCCACCACGGACGCGGCGACGCCGGCGCCGAGGAGGGCGCCGGCGAGCAGGGTCCGGCGGTCCTGGTCGGCCATGGGGTCCTCCTGGGGCGGTCGGTGGGCTCGCGGTCCAGCCTACGACGGTCCGGTGCGCCGTCCAGGGGCCGGTGGGCGGGCGGTCCGGGTGGTTCAATGGCACGGTGCGCAACGACAACCTGACCCGCCGTGAGACCGCCGACCGTTCTCAGCTCGTCTCCGTGGAGAGCTACGACGTGCTGCTGGACCTGTCCACCGCGCCGGACCCGGAGGCGGAGTCGTTCCGGTCCGTGACCACGGTGCGCTTCGGCGCGCAGGAGGGCGCCCAGACGTTCCTG
The DNA here is from genome assembly GCF_040981195.1 of Kocuria oxytropis. Classification (NCBI taxonomy): domain Bacteria; kingdom Bacillati; phylum Actinomycetota; class Actinomycetes; order Micrococcales; family Micrococcaceae; genus Kocuria; species Kocuria oxytropis. Next base: position 31,229 of record NZ_JAVFXA010000004.1, read on the forward strand.
GACTTCGTCGGCCACTCCGTGGAGGCGGTGACGGTCAACGGGCGGGAGCTGGACCCGGACGACGTGGTCGAGGGCTCGCGGGTGCGCCTGCCCTCCCTGGCGGCCGCCAACGAGGTGACGGTCACGGGGCGGGGCCGGTACTCCCGGTCCGGGGAGGGGCTGCACCGGTTCGTGGACCCGGCCGACGGCCGGGTCTACCTGTACACGCAGTACGAGCCGGCCGACGCCCGCCGGGTGTTCGCGAACTTCGAGCAGCCGGACCTCAAGGCGTCCTTCCGGTTCACGGTCCTGGCCCCGGACGGCTGGCAGGTCTCCTCCAACGGGGTGCGCCGTGGGGTGTTCCCCGCCCCGGAGGCGGAGCGGCCCGGGGCGGTGCGCCACGAGTTCGCCCCCACGGAGCGGATCTCCACGTACATCACCACGGTGCTGGCGGGCCCGTACCACCGGGTGGCGGGCGAGTGGCGGCACTCCTTCGAGGACGGCAGCAGGATGTCGGTGCCGCTGGCGCTGTACTGCCGCGCCTCCCTCGCGGAGCACCTGGAGGCGGCCACGGGCGCCCGTGAGCTGTTCGACCTCACCCGGCAGGGCCTGACGTTCTTCACCGAGCTGTTCGGCTACCCCTACCCGTTCGGGAAGTACGAGCAGGCGTTCGTGCCCGAGTACAACCTCGGCGCCATGGAGAACCCCGGGCTGGTGACGTTCACGGAGGAGTACCTGTTCCCGGACGGGGCCACCCGCGCCCAGTACCAGGGGCGGGCCAACACCCTCATGCACGAGATGTCCCACATGTGGTTCGGGAACCTCGTGACCATGACGTGGTGGGACGACCTGTGGCTCAAGGAGTCCTTCGCCGAGTTCATGGGCGCCCACGCGTGCGTGCAGGCCACGGACTTCGAGGAGGCGTGGATCGCGTTCGCGGACCGCCGGAAGGCCTGGGCCTACCGGCAGGACCAGCTGCCGACCACGCACCCCGTGGTCGCCGACGTCCAGGACCTGGAGGCGGCCCGGCAGAACTTCGACGGCATCACCTACGCCAAGGGCGCGGCGGTGCTCAAGCAGCTCGTGGCGTTCGTGGGCTACGACCCGTTCGTGGACGCGTGCCGGTCCTACTTCCGCCGCCACGCCTACGGGTCCACCACCCTCGAGGACTTCCTGGCCGTGCTCGAGGAGGCCTCGGGGCGGGACGTGCGCGGCTGGGCCGAGTCCTGGCTGGGCACCTCCGGCGTGTCCTCCCTGACCCTCGACCTGGCCCGGGACGACGACGGTGCCGTGACCTTCGCGGCGCTGCTGCAGGACCCCGGGGCGGGGGTGCTGCGTCCGCACCGGCTGCTGCTCGGCGGCTACGAGCGCGGTCCGGGGGACGTGCTGGTGCGCACCGGCACGGTCAGCGTGGACCTGCCGGCCGAGGCGTCCGTGGAGGTCCCCGAGCTCGTGGGCTCGACCGCACCGCTGCTGGTGGTCAACGACGAGGACCTCACCTACGCGAAGACCCGCCTGGACCCGCTCTCGCTGACCACGGCCCTGAGCTCCCTGTCCTCCGTGGAGGACGACATGGCCCGCGCCCAGCTGTGGTCGGGGCTGTGGGACGCCACCCGGGACGCCGAGCTCGATCCCGGGGACTGGGTGGGCGCCGTGCTGGACCACGGTTTCGCCGAGCCGCGCACCGGGATGTTCTCGACCGCCGTGGACCACGCCGTGGAGGCCGTGGAGCGCTTCACCCCCGCCGCCCGGCGGGACCGTCTGCGGGGGCGGCTGCTCGACGCCGCGGTCCGGGAGCTGCGCCGCGCCGACCCGGGCAGCGACCGGCAGCTGGCCCTGGCCCGGCTCACCGCCCGGACGGCCCGCCGCGACGGCAGCCACGCCGGCTGGCTCCGCGACCTCCTCGCCGGCCGGGACGCCCTGCCGGGGCTGCGGCTGGGCCCGGAGCTGCGCTGGGCCCTGTGGACGGCGCTCGCGGCCACCGGCCACGGCGAGGACCCCGAGCTCGAGGCCGCCCTGGAGCGCGAGCGCGCCGGGGACCGGACCCGCACGGGGCAGACCGGCTGGGCCCGGTCCCGCGCGGCCCGTCCGTTCCCCCGGGCCAAGGCCGAGGCGTGGGCGGCGATCACCGGTGAGGAGCTGTCCAACGACCTGCTCAGCGCCACGATCGAGGGTTTCCGGCTGGGGCCGGCGGAGCTGCTGGAGCCGTACCGCGAGCAGTACTTCACCATGCTGGAGGAGGTCTGGGCGGGCCGGTCCAATGGGATGGCCACCCGCATGGTGCAGGGTCTCTATCCCGCCGGGGCCGACCTGGAGCCGGGGCACGACCCCGGGCACCACCCGGTACTCGCGCGCACGGAGCTGTGGCTGACCAACCACGCCGGGGCGCCCGCGGCGCTGCGCCGGATCCTGGTAGAGGAGCGGGACCACCTGCTGCGGGCCCTGCGCGCCCAGGCCGCGGCGCGCCCCTGAGGCCCGTCCCGCCCGCACCGGTGCGCCGGTCCCCGGACGGCCGCCGTCCCCCGGTGGGCACCGGGGGACGGCGGGAGGTGGTGACGGGACGCGGGGCCCGGGCTCAGGCGGCGGGGCGGCCCGAGCGGCGCAGCACGCGGTCGACGGCGCGCTGGGCGTCCGCGTTGGACTTGAAGACCCGCCGGTCGAGGCTCTGGCCGAGCGACATCGACGAGTTGCCCATCTGCAGCAGGTTCACCTTGGAGTCGTTGCGGTGCTCCCGGGGCGGCTGCGGCGCCTGCGGGCCGGTCCTGGCGTCATAGGCCATGGTGGATCCTTTCCGTGACCTCTCCAGTGTAGGAGGCCGCCGTCCCGCTGAACAGAGCGCCGCCGGTCATCGGCCGTGCCGCCGGGCCCGGGACGTGTACCAGCCGCGGTCCACGGACCGCCGCACCCACCACGTGCGCGCGACGAGCACGAGGGACAGCACGTGCAGCAGCACGAGGACCGACCAGTAGGCCGCCGCGGCCGCCGGGGTGAAGGGGACCGACGCCGCGCCGGCGAGCATCAGCATGACGAGGGCCTCCAGGTTCAGCGCGTAGCGCAGGGGGCGCATCACGCGCACGGAGATGTCGTGCTCGGGCTGGCGGTTGATCCAGGACAGCAGCACCGCCACCACGGACATCACGATCGACGCCGCCGCGGAGGGCACCTGCCAGCCGGACCCCAGGACGTGCTCCCGCACGGTCGCCACGAAGCCCACGAGCAGCAGGACCGCGGTGATGAGACTGACCGCCACGGAGGCGAACGCAGTGATCCCCTGCCGCGCCGGGAGGATCACCATCTCGCAGAAGGCGTCGTCGAACCGGGACGTGGGCCGCAGCGCCAGGTGGCCGCGCACCGCCCCGGGCCAGCGCCGCACCGTGCGGTCCTCGGCGAGCACCCGGTCCACCGCCCGGTGCGATCCCCCGGGACCGCCGGGGCGCCCGCCCTCGTGGGAGAGGACCGTGAACTCGTGCAGCCGGACCTCCGCCGGGACCGTGAGCTCGAGGTGGAAGCTGCGGCAGGACGCGAGGTCGTGCAGGCCCACCCGGCCCACCCACGGCATCCAGCAGTGCCGCAGCCGGTCCCGGACGCGCGGCCGCCGCCCGGCGGCGTACTGCTCGTCCATCGCGTACTTGAGCACCAGCCGGCGCCCCGCGAACTCGGCGGGCAGCGCGAAGGTCAGCAGGAAGCCGCGGGCCAGCTGGTCCGCCACGGTGGTGAACAGGGCGAGGTCGGCGTCCCAGTGCTCGGCGTCCTCCGCGGGCAGCAGGCCCTGGTCCACGAGCTCCTGCACGACCACCCGCAGGTGCTCGCAGTAGGCCCAGAACCCGTCGAGGGCGTCCTCCACGAGCAGCTCGGGGGCGTGCACGACCGCGGGCACGTGGTCCCGGGCCAGGACGGCGGCCTCCGCCGGGGGCAGCTGCTCCGGGATCAGCCCGCGCAGCAGCAGCACGGCGAGCGCCCCGTTGTCCTCCGTGCTCAGGACCGGAACGGGGTCGCCCTGGCAGACGGCGTCGAAGTTGCGCAGGGGCTGCTTGGCCTGGATGGTCACGGGCACCAGCAGCCGGCCGGCGTCGTCGGCCGGCCAGGGCGTGCGCGCGGCGAGGTCGACGTCCAGGGAGACCTTCCGGCGGGTGACGCCGTCGGGGCTCATGAGCACGGACTCCACGCGCCGGTGGATCCATCCGGCGGGGCTGAGGAACAGCGCGCGCAGCACGTCGGCGTCCACTCCCGGGGGACCGGGCTCGGGCGGGGGGACGTTGCCCTGGGGCATCCGCGCGCCTCCTTCCTGGTTGCCGGTGCGGCTCTCGCCCCGGGCGGGCACCGGGGCCCGCCCGGTGTCCTGATCGGCCATCATTGCACCAGTCAGCGCGGACACCGTACGGGTCGGGGCCTGCACCGGCCGTGCCGGGAATCGTGAGATGCTGAGGACGACTTGATGCCCCAGCTCCATCGAGGGAGACCATGACCGACTACGCGCTCAACGACCGCGGCTCTCTGGAGATCGTCACGGAGAACTTCTACGACACCGAGATCATGCGGGTCTTCGGCGGGCTGTCCTTCGGCAAGCTGCGCACCTGGACCGGCAACGCGGCGCTGGTCCCGGAACCGGACAACCCCTTCGACCCCCACACGGTCTCGGTGCGGATCGGCCCCAACAAGATCGGCCACCTCGCCCAGCAGGACGCGCAGCGGTACTGGCCCTACCTCGCCCGCGTCATCGCCTCCGGCTACACGCCGGTGGCGCCCCTGAAGCTCGAGGCCACGGTGCTGCGCCAGGACGGGCAGGCGGAGGTGGACGCGACCGCGCGGCTGTCCATCGCCGCCCCCGACCTGCTGTTCCCGCTCAACACGCCCCCCACCCACGCGGCGGTGCTGCCGCAGGGGCCGTCGATCAAGGTCCTGGACGAGCAGGAGTTCGCCGAGTACCTGCACAGCGTCATCCCCCCGTCCGGGGAGGGACGGGTGATGCTGACCCTGGAGAGCAACAAGGTCCGCAACCACCACGGGCAGACCCTGGACATCGTGGACGTGCTCTACGAGCGCCGCCAGGTGGGGCGGCTGTCCACCCAGATGTCCCGGCAGCTCATCCCGATCATCGACCACGCCTTCCAGCAGGAGAAGCTCACCGCCGTGTGGGGCACCATCCGGGGCTCGGCCTTCGAGGTCTCGATGACGCTGCAGGCGGCGCGGCCGGAGGACATCCCCGCCGAGTGGTACGAGCGGCTGCCCAACGACGTCCCCGAGCTCATGCCGGCCGCCGAGAGCTACCCCGTCCCGGACGCCTACGTCCCCGCCGAGGCGGACCGCTCGCGCAACGCCAAGAAGTGGCGCAAGGGCCTGGCCGTGTCCGCGGCCGGGACCGGAGGGACCGAGCGCGCCCCGCACGACGACCACGTCACCGCCCAGCGCTCCGCCGCCGGCCCCGGGCCCGGGGCGATCGGACGGGTGCACGTGGCCGTGTGGGTGCTGCTGGCCATGACCGTGCTGCTGGGCGCGGTGGGCGTGTTCTTCCTCGGCGTGGAGCCGCTGGTGAGCGCCCTGTGCTTCATCGTGGCCGTCGCCACGGGCTTCATGTCCTTCTACCTGGCGCGGATGAGCACCGGAGTGGCCCGCCGATGATCAGCCGCCGGGAACGCTTCCTGCAGATCCTCGAAGTGCTCTCGAAGCACGGCTTCGGCTTCGCCCTCGGCGGGATCAAGGAGGAGTGGCGCGCCCCGCTGGCCCGGGTCCGGCTCATCGACCCCGACAAGCTCTACAGCCAGCCCGTGCACCTGCGCCAGGCCCTCGAGGAGCTCGGCCCCACCTTCGTGAAGCTGGGCCAGGTCGTCTCCACCCGCCCGGACCTGCTGCCCCCGCGGTACGTGCAGGAGCTGACCCGGCTGCAGGACAGCTCGCCCCCGGTGCCGGCCGAGCAGATCCGCGCGATGATCGAGTCGGAGCCCGACTCCGCGGCCGAGGAGATCCTCGCCGAGATCGACCCCGTGCCCCTCGCCACCGGCTCGATCGGGCAGGCCCACGCGGCCGTCTACCAGGGCGTGGACGTCATCGTGAAGGTGCGCCGCCCCGGCGTCGTCGAGGAGGTCAACCGGGACCTCGAGATCCTCGCGGAACTGGCCAAGCTGCTCTCCACCTACTGGCCGGCCGTGGAGCACTTCGACCTCGAGGGCCTCGCGGACGAGTTCGCCCAGTCCCTGCGGGACGAGCTGGACTATCTCACGGAGGCCCGCAACGCCCAGCGGATGGCCGAAAACTTCAGGGGCGACCCCCGGGTGCACGTCCCCGAGATCTTCTGGGAGGCCTCGACCTCCCGCATCCTCACGATGGAGCGCATCCGCGGGATCAAGATCAACGACTACCCCGCCCTCGAGGCCGCCGGTCTCGACCGGCACCTGCTGGCCGTGGACTCGACCGAGGCCATCTGCCGGATGATCTTCGAGCACGGCTTCTTCCACGCGGACCCCCACCCCGGCAACCTCTTCGTGGAGACCGGCGGGCGGATCGGCATCATCGACTTCGGCATGATGGGCACGCTGACCGACGAGTTCCGGGACCACCTCGTGACCCTGATGCTCGGCGTGGTCCAGGAGAACCCGCGGCGGGCCGCCGCGGGGCTGCTGGGACTGACCTCCCAGGAGCAGGACGTCAACAAGAAGGAGCTCGAGCGGGACGTGGCGATCCTGCTGCGCCGCTACTCGAACAAGCCCCTGCACGAGGTGCGGGTGGGCCACCTCATGGGCGACCTCATCGGGCTGCTGCGCCGCTACCGGATGCACCTGCCGCGCGAGTCCGCCCTGTTCCTGCGGATGCTCGTCACGGCCGAGTCCGTCGGCACCGGCCTGGACCCGGAGTTCGACCTCGTCTCGGTCCTGACCCCGTACGCGCAGCGCTTCGTGCTGCACCGGCTCTCCCCCGAGATCCTGGCCAAGCGGCTGCGCGACATCCTGCAGGACGCGGTGCAGATGGGCGTCGAGGCCCCCGAGTACCTCCGGCGGCTCATCGTGGTCCTGGAGCGCGGCGGCTTCGACGTCCACCTGCGCGCCGACGAGTTCGAGCCGCTGCTCAAGCGCGGGGAGAAGATCGGCCACCAGGTGGTGGCCGGCGCGGTGATCGCCGCCTCGATCAACGGCATGGCCCACATCCTCGCCTCCGACCCGGAGCGGTGGCGGAAGTTCCACACGCCTCTCATCGCCGGCGGCGCGACCACCGTGGGCACGCTCGCCGGCTACCTGGTGCTCTCCACCAACGTGCCCAAGGTGCGGCGCCTGGCGCACACCGTGCGAGCGCGCCGGCGCTTCTGAGCCCCTGGTGGCCGGTCCCGGCCCTCACCGGGCACGCACGAGCAGCCCGAGGGCCACGAAGCCGGACGCCGTCAGGACCACGAGCAGGCCGCTGAAGGGCACCGCCGCCAGCAGGACCCCGACGGCGGCCAGGACGGCCGCGCTGCCCGAGACCGCCAGCGCCGCGCCGGTCACCAGCGTGCTCGCGCGCACCGCGGCCGCGACCGGTCCGCGCGTCGCGGCGGCGGCCGGGCCCGCCGGGGCCTCGGGAACCCTGACCGCACGGGCCGTCCCGCCCCGGCGCAGGGCGCCCGAGGCGACGACCGCGACCGGCTGCCGGGGGGCCACCGCCGGCAGGGCGGCCGTGCCGGTGCGCGGCAGCAGGACGTAGCCGGCGCCCGCCACGGCGAGCACCGCCAGCACCGCCGGGTCGGCCATCCGGTCGGCCACCCACCAGAGCGCACCGACCGACGTGCCCAGCGGGCCGCCCACCGCGCCCGCGGCGCCTGCCGGGGCCACCGGAAGGGCGACGAGCTCCGGCCGCGAGGACCCGGCCAGCCACCAGGCCGCCGGGAGGACCACGGCCGCGCCGGCCGCCGCCGCCCGGAGCGGGAGGGCGGCGGGGCGGAACCGGTCGGGGCGCCGCAGCACCGCGCCCGCCAGGGCCGTGAGACCGGCGACGAGCACGGGCACCCCCAGCAGCAGCGTGGCGTGCAGGGGGACCATCACGGTCCAGGCGAACGGGTCGCGCACCGTCCCGAGCGCGGGCACCGACAGCCCGAAGGCCACGGCCATCCAGCCGGCGAAGAGCAGCGCGGTCAGCAGGGTCCCGTACCGGGGCCCCAGCAGCTGCGTCCCCGCCCGCGTCACGGACCGGGAGGAGACCACGGCCGTGGTCGCCCGCGCCGCGGACCACAGCAGCACCAGGCACAGCACGACCAGCCCCACGAACCACGGCCGTGGGGCGGAGACCGCCCCGCAGACCCCGTCGAAGCACCCCACCGTGTCGACGAACACGTCCACCGCAGTCACCACGGACCCTCCCCAGGCGTTCCCCGGCGACCCCCCGGCCGCCGGCCCCCGTCTCCCCGGCCCGGTTCCGGGCCGCCGAGGGCTGTGCCCAGCGTAGGGCGGCGGCGCACGGCCGTCTGTCCCCCTGCGTGTCCCTTCTTGTGCGCCGGGGGCCCGGGGCGCCGGCCCCGCGGGCCGGCGCCGGCGCTCAGTCCGCGGCCGGGGGCATCTCGATGTGCACGACCTTGACCTGGGTCATCTCGTCGAGGAGCTCGGGGCCGTAGCCGAAGCCCGCGCCCGAGGCCCGGCGCGGCTGGGCGGCGCCGCCCGGGGCCCCGCCGAAGACGTTGTTGACCTTGAGCGTGCCCACCGGCAGCTCGGCCACGGCGCGCTGGGCGTGGGCGATCCGCCCCGTGAGCACGGTGGCGGCCAGCCCGTACCGGTCGGCCGCGGCCAGCCGCAGGCCCTCCTCGAAGCTGTCCACGACCTGCACCGGGGCCACGGGCCCGAACGTCTCCTCGGTCATGACGGTCATCTCCGGGGTGCACCCGCGCAGGACGGTGGCCGGGTAGAACGAGCCCGGCCCCTCGGGCACCCGGGCGCCCTCGAGCACGACCGCTCCGCCGCTCACGCTCTCGGCGACCTGGCGATGGACCTCCGCGCGCATCCGCTCGTCGACCAGCGGGGCGAGCGTGCCGTCGGTGTTGCGCCGCCGGGCCTCCTCGGTCAGGGCCGCGAGGAACGGCTCGGCGACGCCGCGGTGGACGTAGATCCGCTCGACCGCCACGCAGATCTGGCCGGAGTTGGCGAACGCGCCGAGGGCGGCCTGACCGGCGGCCCAGACCGGGTCCACGTCGTCGTCGACCACCAGGGCGTCGTTGCCGCCGTTCTCGCGGAGGACGTGCGCGCCGGTGCCGGCCGCGGCACGGGCGATGGCCTCCCCGGCGGCGGTGGAGCCGACGTGGGCCAGGACGTCGACGTCGGGCATCGCCGTCAGCAGCTCCCCCACGGCGGATCCGCCGATGACAGTGCCGAGGACGCCGGGAGGCAGGGCCCCGGCGAGGATCTCGCCGAGCCGCGCCCCCACGTGCGGGCAGCGCTCGCTGGGCTTGTGCACCACGGTGTTGCCGGTGACGACCGCCGCCCCGAGCAGGCCCGCGGCCACCGCCACGGGGTCGTTCCAAGGCGTGAGGGCGACGACGACGCCGCGCGGCTCCGCGACGGTGTAGTCGGCCGCGAGGACGCCGCCGCGCAGGCTGTGACCCCGGTGCACCGGGCCGAGCTCCGCGTACTGGCGCAGCGTGCCGACCCCGGCCATGACCCCGCCCAGCGACTCCTCGACCGGCTTGCCGGTCTCGCAGGCGTTGAGCTCGGCGAGCTCCTGGGCGTGCTCGGCCAGGCGGTCGGCGGCCGCGCGCAGGGCCTGCCCGCGCTCCTCCGGCGCCGTGCGCGCCCAGTTCCGGGCGGCGGCGCGGGCGGTCGCGACCGCGGCACGGACCTCGCCCTCGGTGGCCACGGCCAGGCTGCCGACCGGGGACCCGTCCCGGGGGTCCAGCACGGTGAGCTCGGTCGTCGGGGCGGTGGCGGGTGCTGCGGTGGTCATGGATCTCCTTCTCCGTGGAGCGGGCGTGCGCGTGCGGACACCCCGGGCTGTCACGATGAGCATACTGATGAACGGTCCGGGACCGGCTACGGTAGCAGTGCCCAGGCCCCCGCTCCCGAGGGCCTGCCCCCGATCCGACCAGGAGCGGCGCGTCCGGCCACGGCCGGGCGCGCCCAGCAGAGAGGAAGTTGCATGAGTTTCCAGTCCACCAATCCCGGCCGGGTGCTGATCACCGGCGGTGCCTCCGGACTCGGCGCCGCCGTGGCGGAGGCGGTCCGCGAGCACGGCGGCACGCCCATCGTCCTGGACCGGGACGTCAGCGCCCTCACCGGCGTCACCGCCTACGAGGTCGACGTGGCGGACACCGACGCGGTGACCCGCACCGTGCGGGCGGCCGTGGAGGCCGCCGGCGGCCTGGACGCGGTGGTCACCGCCGCCGGCATCGACCGGTGCGGCCGGCTCGAGGACGTGGCGAGCACCGAGTGGGAGAAGGTCGTGCAGGTCAACCTGTTCGGCACCGTCTCCACGGTGCGCGCGGCCCTGCCCGCGCTCCGCGAGTCCCGGGGACGGGTCGTCACCGTCGCCTCGACCCTGGCCCTCAAGGGCGTCTCCGACGCCACGGCCTACTGCGCCTCCAAGTTCGGGGTGCTGGGCTTCAGCCAGGCCCTGGCCGCGGAGCTCAAGGGCGAGGTGGGCGTCACCCAGCTCATCCCCGGCGGCATGAAGACGCGCTTCTTCGACGACCGGGACGAGCAGTACAAGCCCCAGGACGACTCCCAGCTCAACGATCCGGAGAACGTCGCGAACGCCGTCCTCTTCGCCCTCGCGCAGCCCCCGGGGTGCGAGGTCCGCGAGCTGTTCGTCGCCCACGCCGAGGAGGGCTCCTGGCCCTGAGTCGCGGCGAGCACGGACGGCGGCCGGGTCCGGGGGCGCACGTGCCTCCGGATCCGGCCGTCGCCGCAGGTGGGAGTGTTGTTGTCCCCACAACGGAGGACACCGCACCGCGGGCCCGGACGATGCGTGCGCATCTATGATGAGGGCACTCCCCGTCCTCACAGGAAGGTCCGACCCCAGCGTGGACTCCCCCCTCGACACCACGGTGGCGCGCGTGCCCATCACGGTGCGCTGCCTCGACGCCCACGGGCGCCCCGTGAGCCTCTCGGCGCGCACCCTCGGCCGCGGCTCCACCGACCTGCAGGACCTGCTGCGCCGGGCCTACGCCGCGGCCCGGCGGGGCGGGCCCGCGGAGACCGTCACCGTCTCGTTCCTGGAGGACGCCCGGGGCAAGCTGCAGCTGGAGTACCTGGTGGTCGACCGGCTCAGACCGAGCCGCTGGCGCCGCGCCCGGGCGCGGCGCCGAGCGGAGCAGGTCCAGGCGGCGCTGATGGAGGCGACCATCGTCGTGACCCTGGCCGTGGAGGCCACCGGGGCGATCGCGGCGGCCTCCACGGCCCGCTGGTCGCCGAGCGACACCCCCGAGTTCGCCGACCTGGTCCTCGACGGCGCCCGCACCGTGCGGTTGCCGGGCACGGTGCGGGACTGGCTGTGCGAGGACGCCGTGCTCGAGCTGCTGCGGGGGACCCTGGGCATGTTCCTGGACGACGACGTCGAGCAGCTGGTCATCGGCAAGGACCCCGAGACGCCGGGGCGCTACCAGGAGACCGTGGTGACCCGCTCGCCCGCGCTCGTGCAGTTCCTCGAGGGCGCCCCCCTCCTCGCCCTGCTCGGCGCCGAAGCGCCGGACCGCTCCTGACCGGTCCGGCGCTCCGGCGTGTGCGCCGCGCAGGTCCCGCCGCCGGCCCCCGGGACCGCCCCCGGTGGCCCGTCCCGGCCGATGTCGGAGCCGCGGGCCATGATGGTCGATGACGTTCCGGGTCCAGGGACCCGGAACAGGCACCGAGCACAGGGCACGGGAGGAGCGCGACATGGGACTGATGGCGCCGTTGCAGGACCGGCTGCGCACGACGTTCGCCGGCCGGGCGGACCGCGTGCCGGAGTGGGAGCTGGCGCTGGCCGAGGGCGAGGACGCCGGGCACTTCCGGCCGGGGTCGGCGGTGTGGGCCGTGCACGGGTCGATGGCGACCATCCCCGCCGGCGTGCGCGCCCTGCTCACCCAGGCGCTGCACCCGGGAGCGCTGGCGGGCGTCGTGGAGCACTCCGACTACCGGCAGGACCCGCTGGGCCGGCTGGCCGGGACCATCCGCTGGATCTTCACCGTCACCTACGGGGACACCACGGCCGCGCGCCGGGCCTCCGAGCACGTGCAGCGACTGCACGAGAGCGTGCGCGGGACCTACACGGGGGCCGACGGCCTGCGGCGGCCCTACTGCGCGAACGACCCCGACCTCGCCGAGTGGGTGCACCTCGCGTTCACGGACGCCTTCCTCCGCAGCCACCAGCGGTGGGGCGGGCCGATCCCGGGCGGGCCGGACGCCTACGTGCGGGAGTGGGCCGTGGCCGGGCAGCTCATGGGCGTGGCGCGGCCCCCGCGCTCCGAGGCGGAGCTGGACGAGCGTCTCCGGAGCTTCGGACCCCGGCTCACCGGCGGAGCCCGGGTCGAGGAGGTCGTGGCGTTCCTGCGCCGCCCGCCCCTGGACCCGGTGCTGCTGCCCGGCTACCGGGCCCTGTTCGCCGCGGTCGTGGACTCGCTGCCGGCGGACCGGCTGGAGCTGCTTGGCCTCGACCGGCCCCGGCTGGGCCCCGTGCCGCTGCCCACCCGGGGCGCCGCCGGGCTCACCCTGGCGGTCGTGGGCAAGGCCCTCGGCGAGACGGGCCCGAGCGAGGCGGCCGCACGGCGCCGTCTCGCCCGTCTCGGGCTGCTGTGAGCCCCCGGCCCTGTCAGGCGGACGCCTCCTCGGAGCCGGCGCGTCCGGTCAGGTGGTCGTAGGCCTGCGCGGCGGCCGAGGCCACGCCGTTCCAGGTCCGCTCCGGCAGCACGCGGCGCCGGCCCTCGCCGCCGAGGCAGCGGCGCACCGCCGGGCTCTCGAGCATCATCCGCAGCACCGTGGCGAGGGTCTCGGGCTCCTCCGGCGGGGTGAGCATCCCCGTGATGCCGTCGGCCACGGTCTCGGCGAGCACGGGCAGCCGGGAGGCCACCACGGGCGTGCCGGTGGCCAGGGCCTCCACGGACTCGGTCGGGGCCGCGGCCCGGGTCACCGGACGGTCCTTGCGGGAGACCACGAACACGTCGAACGCCTGGTGGTACTGCACCACCTGCTCGTCGGGGACCCGCCCGGTGAAGCGCACCCGGCGCCCGAGCCCGAGCCTCGCGGCCAGGTCCTCGAGCGCGGAGCGCGCCGGGCCCTCGCCCACGAGCACCACGAGCAGCTCCGGGACGTCGGCGGCCACGAGGGCGGCGGCGCGCAGGAGGTCGTCGAGTCCCTCGTGCTCCACCAGGTCCGCGACCGCGCCCACCACCCGGGCCGTCTCCGGCAGCCCCAGGACCCGCCGCGCCTCCCGCAGCGGGCGGGGGTCGGCCAGGTACGGACCGTCCACGGCCGGGGGCGCCACGCGGACCGGCACCGGACCGGCCGGCTGGGAGCGGGTGAGCGCCCGGACCCGGTCCCGCATCGCGCGGCTCGTGGTCACCACGTCGGCCGCGGCGGCCAGGACCTCGGCCTCGCGGGCGCAGTCGAGCCGGTGGCGCTCACTCGTGGCGGCCTCGGCCGGCCTCGACGCCGCCCACCGGTCGGCCGGCAGCTCCCGCACCTCGTAGACCCACGGGATCCCCAGGGCCTCCGCGACCGCCCGGGTCACGAGTGCGTTGCCCGGCCGGCTCGTGGTGTGCAGCACCGCGGGCCGGGCGCGCAGCGCCAGCTCGAGGAGCGCCTGCGCCTCCTGCTGCAGCCGCGCCGTGGGCAGGAGCGCCCGGTGGGCGGGCAGCAGGCGCAGGTAGGAGACGCCGTCCAGGACCTCGGGCTCCGCCCCGTGCCCCCTGCCGTGGGCGACCGCCGGGCCCGGCCGCGTCACCGCGGTCACGGTCCAGCCCTGGGCCACGGTCGCCGAGAGCAGGGAGTGGGCGCGGGGAGCGCGCCGTCCCCGCACGCGCGGCGGGGTCCCGGCGAGCACGTGCAGCACGGAGGCGGGATCGGCCTGGTAGCCCACCACCGGGGTGAGGGCCGGCCGCCACCCGGAGAGCAGCCGCAGTTCGTCCTCGTAGTGGAGCAGACGGCGCCGCTCCCCCGGCGTGGCCCGTCCGGCGGCCACGGCCCGCCGCAGCTCGACCACGGCCTCCGAGATGCGGCCGACGTGGCGGTGCCGGCGGGCCTTCGTGCCGGCGAGGTCCCTCGTGCCGGGAGGCACCAGCGCCAGGAGCCGGTCCGCCTCGGCCACCCGTCCGGCGGACAGGGCCGCCTCGGCCAGGCGGCGCGCCCCCTTCGGCGTGGAGGTCCCCCGGGCCGCGCGCCGGAGCCGGGCCTCGAGCCGCCGCTGCGCCCCGGCGTCCGGGCCCAGCGTGCGGGCCACGGCCGCCCCGGCCTCGGGCCAGGGGCTGCGCAGCAGGGCCCGGGCGGCGGGCCCTGCCGTGCCGGCAGGGAGGATCCGGGCTGCGGGCACCCAGAAGGCCTGGGGCTCGTCGTCCGGGCTGAAAGGGCGGGGGGTGTGCGGCATGGCCTTCTCGCGGGGGTCAAGAGGGGCCGTCCCGGTCGATCACGGGGCGTGCTGCGGGCGGGGGAAGTCGCTCTCCGCCAGGTCGGGGGCCTGCCGGGAACTACTGATCGTCAGGGTTCAGCGTAGCAAGAGATCGGCCCGGATCACCCGAGGCGAAGGCCGCGCCGATCCCCGCCATCGCCTCGAGGTCCGGGAGCACCACGGACTGCCCGTCCGGGGACACGCCGAGCCCGCGCTGCGGTGCCGTGACCATCCGGAGGTCGCCGGCGGAGAGCCCGACCAGGTCGGGGGCCAGGCCGGCGAGCCACGCCGAGTCGAGACCCTCGCTGACCGTCAGGTACGGCGAGAAGTCGCTGACCACGGCGTGCAGCCGCACGGGGTTGAGCAGCGTCTGCCACCCGAGGAGCCGGTCCAGCACCGCCCGGACGTAGCGGCGCTGGTTCTCCACCCGCTGGAAGTCCCCGGTCTCGAAGGCCTTGCGCTCCCTGACGAACTCGAGGGCGCGCTCGCCGTCCATGTGCTCCGGGCCCTGCACGAAGGTCATGCCCTCGTTGGAGACGAAGTCCTGCGGCACGTCGATGGTGACCCCGCCGAGGGCGTCGGTGAGGGCCTGGAAACCGGCGAAGTCGACCTCGGCGACCTGGTCGATCCGGGTGCCCACGAGCTCCTCGACCGTCGCGACCATGAGCGGGACGCCGCCGATGTCCAGCGCCGCGTTGATCTTGGCCTCGCCCACCCCGGGGATCGGCACCCACGTGTCCCGCAGGATGGACACGACGTAGGCCTCCCCGCCGTCCTCGGGCACGTGCAGCAGCATGATGGTGTCCGCCCGCTCCCCGACGACGCCCACGTCCGCCCGCCCACCGGGCGTGCTGTCCGCGCCGAGGAGCAGCACGGTGGTGCCCCGGTCCTGCGCGGAGCCCGCCGCGGGCCGCCCCGGCTCCGCGGGGAACGCGTTCTCCACGACCTGCCGGCGGGCGTCGAAGGTCCGTCCCAGGTTCCAGACGAACGCCCCGCCCGCCAGGGCGAGGACCAGCAGGATCGCCAGGACCGCCACGAGGGCCCGGCGGCCGGGGCGACGCCGCGGCGCCCGTCCGCCGGCAGGACCGGTGCCGGTCTCCCGGGGGACGCCCCGGAGGGTGCCGCCGGTGGGGTCGCGGTCGTCGACGGACATGCGGGGCTCCCGGTTCACTGGACGGCGGAGGGCGGGCCCGACCCACGGGCCGGGTCCGCCCATGCTAGGCCGTCGTGGCTCGGAGCGCGCTCGGAGACCGCTGGGAGCACGGCGTGGCCGGAGGTCTGCGGGCCCGCACGCGGTGCGCGGCGGGTCGAGGGGTCAAGGTGCTCCGGGCCCGGGGACGACGCAGGCCCGGACCGATGCGGTCCGGGCCTGGGTGCGGTGGTGCTGGGCCCCGCGAGCGGGACGAACGTCAGCTGCTGGACTTGCCGAAGTTCTTGAAGCGGGCGTTGAAGCGCTCCACGCGACCGGCGGAGTCCATGATGCGCTGCTTGCCGGTGTAGAACGGGTGGGACTCCGAGGAGATCTCGACCTCGATGATCGGGTACTCGTTGCCGTCCTCCCACGTCTCCGTCTTCTGCGAGGTAGCGGTGGAGCGGGTCAGGATGGTCTTGCCGGAGGCCAGGTCGCGGAAGAGGACCGGGTGGTAGTCCGGGTGGATGTCAGTCTTCATGGGGTTCGTACCTTTTCGTCGGTGCCTGGATTTTGCCAGTCACGGTTTCGCTCGGTGGGCGGTGCGCCGTCGTCGTCCGTCCGCGCGGTTCGAGAGGGGGCGGGGGCATCGGGCACCAGCGGTCCAGCGTACCGGATTCCGGGGCAGAATTCACGCGCCGTGGCGCCGCGCGAGGGGCCCGGCATGCCGGGCCCCTCGCGCGGCGGTGGCCGGTCGTCGGACGGGCTCACCAGCGGTGGGCGACGTCCACCACCACCCGGGTGTGCTTCCCCGGGCCGTCGAGCACGAAGACCCGGTACGGCAGCCTCGCGCGGACGCCGAGGCCGATGGTGGTCTGGCCCTCGAAGCTGCCGGCCCACGCCACCTGGCGGAAGGTCCGGTAGCCGGTCACGTCGACGACCTCCTTGCGGTTCTTCGGGAGGTAGGTGGCCTTGCCGTCCTTGTAGGCCGGTGCGTGCACGATGATCCGCAGATTGGCCGCGCCCCGCAGGGGGATCCTCCTGCCCGAGCCGTCCTCGTGGACGGAGGCGACGTACTGCACGTTGTAGCCTGCCGCGCGCTTCCCGTGCAGGTCGACGACCAGGCGGTCGAAGCACGCGTGCCGGCCGGACCGCACGTCGGTGATCGCATCCCCCGTGTACGTCTTCGAGTACTTCGGGCCGGAGCCCCACGTGATGCCGCAGTACGGGGCCGCGGCGTTCGCGCTGCCGGGGACGATCAGCCCCAGCCCCATGGCCAGCACCAGGGCCGCCAGCCATGAGATCAGCTTCTTCATCGCACACCTGCTGTTCCTCTGCGCCCGGACGCCGGCTGGTGCCGCGGTTTCTCGGACCGGGCCTCGCAGACCCCTCCAGGATAGTCTTCACGGACGCCAACAGCGCTGGCCGGAGGGGGATCGACGACCGAACTGTGACCGGCCGCGCCGGTCAGGGCGTGTGCGCGACGTCGATGACGAGCCGGGTGTAGTCGTCCGGCCCGTCCAGCACGAGGACCCGGAACGGCAGCTCCTCGCGCACGCCGAGCCCCATGGCCGTCCGTCCCTCGAAGCCGCCCTGCCACAGGACCTGCCGGAACGCCGGGAAGCCGCTGACGTCCCACACCTCGTCGTCGTCGTGCGGGCCGTAGAAGATCCGGACGTCCGTGCCGTCGAGCTCCCCGTACGCCTGGGCCTCGAAGCTGATGGCCAGGGCCGCGTCCCCGCGCGAGGGGATCGGCAGGCCCGAGCCGATGCCGCTGAGCTCGTCGACGTAGCCCACGACGTAGCCCTGGAACTCGCCCTCCAGCTCGACGACCCACCGGTCCCAGCACTCGTCCCGGCCCGCGCGGACGCTGAGCGGGTGCGCCGTCTCGTGCGGGAGCATCGACGGCGCCTGGTACTCCGCCTCCGTCCCCCAGCCGGTGCTGCACGCGGGCGCGGCGGCGGCCGTCGCCGGGGCGAGCAGGGCGGGGCCGAGGGCCAGACCGGCGGCCGAGACCCACGAGAGCAGCTTCCGCATGGGGCACCTTCTCGCTCCCCGTCGTGCGGGCGCACGACCGTGTGCTCCCATGATCCACCGCGCCGCCCCGCCGCCCCGCGCCGGAGTCCGGTTGACGTCCGGATCGTGATGTTCCCGCCGGGGCACTACCGGCCGGGCCGGGTCTCCCAGAACGCCACGGCCGAGGCGGCGGCGACGTTGAGGGAGTCCACCCCGTGGGACATCGGGATCCGGACGGTGAGATCGGCGTGGTGGACGGTGGCGGCGCTCAGTCCGTCCCCCTCGGTGCCGAGCACCAGGGCGAGCCGCTCGTCCCGGCGCGCGGACAGCTCCTGGAGGGTGATCGAGTCCTCGCTCAGGGCGAGCGCCGCCGTGGTGAAGCCCGCGTCCTTGATCCGCTGCAGGTCGGCGGTCCAGTGCTGCAGGCGGGTCCAGGGGACCTGGAACACGGTGCCCATGGAGACCCGGATGGAGCGGCGGTACAGGGGGTCGGCGCAGCGCGGGGTGACGAGCACCGCGTCGACGTCGAGCGCGGCGGCCGAGCGGAAGATCGCCCCGACGTTGGTGTGGTCGACGATGTCCTCGAGGACCGCGACCCGGCGCGACGACGCCAGGAGGTCCTCCAGGTCCACGGGCTCCGGGCGCTGCATGGCCGCGATCGCCCCGCGGTGCAGGTGGAAGCCCGTGATCTGCTCGAGCACCTCGTCCGTGCCGACGTACAGGGGCACGTCCGGGTGCTCCGCCAGCACGTCCGCGAGGTCCTCGAGCCACTTGTCCGCCATGAAGAAGGACCGCGGCGCGTGCCCGGCCGCGAGCGCCCGGCGGAGCACCTTGGAGGACTCGGCGATGTACATGCCGCGCTCGGGCTCGAGCTTGCGCCGCAGCTTGACGTCGGTCAGCCGGGCGTAGTCGGCCACCCGCGGGTCGTCGGCGCTCTCGAGACGGATCAGGTGGGGGAAGTCGGTCACGGGGTCTCTTCGGGGTCGGGGCGTGGGGTCGCCCCGATCGTAGCCGGTGCGGTCCGCGCCCCGTGCCAACGGCCGGGGACGTCCGGGCGGCGGCACGGGGCGACGGCGTCCTGCGGGCGCCACGGGCGTGGAGCGGACCGGCCACCGGGAGGGCCCGGGGCGGCGGGGGGAGCTCGTCAGAGCAGCCGGGACACCAGGTTGACGAGGGCCACCACGCCGAGCACCACGATCACGGTGCGCAGCACGACCGGTGAGAGCCGGCGGCCGATCTTCGCCCCGGCCCAGGAGCCCACGGTGGAGCTGACGGCGATGAGCAGCACGACCCACCAGTTGATCCGGTCGAGGGCGAACAGGACGTAGGAGACCGCGGCCACGATGTTGACCAGGGCCACGAGCACCACCTTGACGGCGTTGGCCGCCTGCAGGGAGGCGAGCAGGAACACGCCGAGGATGCCCAGCAGGAGCACTCCCTGGGCGGCCACGAAGTAGCCGCCGTAGACGCCGGCCAGGAGGACCAGCGCGTACAGGGACACGGGCTGCGGGGCGCGGTCCGGGTCGAGGGGCCGGGGTGCCTCCCCGCGGGCCCGCGCCGCGGCGTCGGCGGCCTCGGCCTGGTGCTGCTTGCGGCGGCGCACCACCGCCTGGAGCCGCGGCTGGAAGATCACGAACAGGAGGGCGACGACGATCAGGGCGGGCGCCGCGTAGCCGAACACGGACTCGGGCACGTGCAGCAGCAGGGCCGCCCCGATGACGCCGCCGACCACCGAGAACGGCACGAGCTTCAGGAGGGTCCGCTCGACCCCCTTGAGCTCGTGGCGGTAGTGCCAGGCACCCGTGAGGTTGCCGGCGATCAGGCCCATCGCGTTGGACATCGAGGCGGTCACCGGCGGCACGCCCATGGTCACCAGCACGGGGAAGGTCACCAGGGTGCCGGAGCCCACGATCGTGTTGATGAGCCCGGCCCACACCCCGGCGAGGAGGATGAGCCCCACCTGCCAGCCCTCGAAGGGCAGGCCGTCGAGGAGGCCGGTGAGCAGTTCACCGGCCCCGGCCACGGCCGCCGGCACGGAGAGCGGTACGGACCCCGGAACAGAGAGCAGCACGGAGCGGTTCAGGACCGGGCGAAGGCCGCGTAGCGGTTGCCGACCCGCACGAGCTTGAGCGGCAGGCCGAAGGTCTCGGACAGGTTCCTCTGCGTCATGACCTGCCGGACGGGTCCGGCGGCCACGACCCGTCCCTCGCGCAGCAGCAGCGCGTGGGTGAAGGCGTCGGGCACCTCCTCCAGGTGGTGGGTGACCATGACCACGGCGGGCGCGGCCTCGTCCCGGGCGAGCTCGTCGAGGCGCGCCACCAGGTCCTCCCGCCCGCCCACGTCGAGACCGGCCGCCGGCTCGTCGAGCAGCAGCAGCTCCGGGTCGGTCATCAGCGCCCGGGCCACGAGCACGCGCTTGCGCTCGCCCTCGGACAGCGACCCGAACCGGCGCTCGGCGAGGTGGTCGATGCCCCAGGCGGCCATGAGCTCACCGGCCTGGGCCTCGTCGGCGTCGTCGTA
Source organism: Kocuria oxytropis (assembly GCF_040981195.1). Taxonomy (NCBI): domain Bacteria; kingdom Bacillati; phylum Actinomycetota; class Actinomycetes; order Micrococcales; family Micrococcaceae; genus Kocuria; species Kocuria oxytropis. The sequence continues at coordinate 51,393 of NZ_JAVFXA010000004.1, forward strand.
GCTCTCGACCCACCGCCCGGTCACGCCGTAGGCGGCCGTGACCACGCAGTTGCGCACGGTCTCCGCCTCGGGGATCTGGGCGGCGAGCACGGTGGAGCTCAGCCCGATCCGGGGGCGCAGCTCGAAGACGTCCACGGCGCCGAGGATCTCGTCCAGGATGTCGACCATGCCGCGGGTGGGGTGCAGCCGGGCCGCGGCGATGGACAGCAGCGTGGTCTTGCCGGCGCCGTTGGGGCCGAGCACGATCCACCGCTCGCCCTCGTTGACGACCCAGTCCACCGACTCCAGGAGGGTCTTCTGTCCCCGGACCACGCTGACGTCCACCATCTCCACCACAGCACTCATACCGGCCACTGTAGGGCACCGGCGGCGGCGCTTCCCGCCCGCGCGCCCCGGCCGGGTGGGTGCGTCCGGGGTCACCGATACACTGGCCGCATGACCACCGACCTCGCCGTGATCGCGTTCGCCCAGAATCCGGACCCGGAGGCCCGGGAGCGCATCCTCACCCTGGTGCAGGACACCGGTGCCGAGGTCGAGCGGTTCTCCGCCGTGCGGGTCACCGGATCCGGGTCCGCGGGCCCCGACTCGGGAGTGCCCGGCTACAACGCGTTCACCGCCTTCGTGGAGGGTTCCGACGCGACGGCGCTGCTCGCCGCGCTGCGCCCCGACCCCCTCACCCAGATGCTGCCGGGCGTGGACGTCAACGTGGTCCCGACCCGCCTGTTCGCCCCCGGGCGCCGGAAGCTGCTCGTCCTGGACGTCGACTCCACCCTCATCCAGCAGGAGGTCGTCGAGATGCTCGCGGCCCACGCCGGGGTCGAGGCCGAGGTCACCGCCGTGACCGAGGCTGCGATGCGCGGAGAGCTGGACTTCGCCGAGTCGCTGCACACCCGCGTGGCGACCCTGGCCGGTCTGCCCGCCACCGTCATCGACGAGGTCACCGCCGCCGTGCGCCTCTCCCCCGGGGCGGACGTGCTGGTCAAGGCGTTCCTGCGCGAGGGGCACGCCGTGGCGGCCGTCTCGGGCGGGTTCCTGGGCGTGCTGAGCCCGCTCGCCGAGCAGCTGGGCCTCACCCGGCACACCGCCAACACCCTGGAGGTCGAGGACGGGAAGCTCACGGGCAGGGTGGTCGGCGAGGTCGTCGACCCCACCGTGAAGGAGCGGTGCCTGCGCACGTGGGCGGAGGAGCTCGAGGTGGCCCTCGAGGACGTGATCGCGGTCGGCGACGGCGCCAACGACATCGACATGCTCACCGCCTCGGGCCTGGGCGTCGCCTACAACGGCAAGCCCGCGCTGCGCGCCGCCGCCGACGCACAGGTCAATCTCCCGAACCTGGACGCGGTCCGCTTCTTCGCCGACCTGTGAGCCCGCCGTGCCGTCCGCGACGGCACGGGAGGCCCCCGACCCGCCCCGAGGAGGGACCGTGACGGCACCCGGTGCCCGGCCGCAGCGGCCCGGGTTCCTGACCCGGATGATGCTCCTGCACCTGGCCGTGGTCGCCCTGGTGGTCGCGATGTGCGGCGGCGTCTACGGGTGGCTCACCTACGAGCGGCTGGGCCGCGACGCGGAGGACCAGGCGCTCGCCATCGCCAGGGCCGTGGCCGGCACCGACGACATCCGGGAGGCCGTGGCGGAGGTGGCCGCGGGCGGACCGGAGGCCCTGGACCCGGAGGCCCTCGCACGCGGACCGCTCCAGGCGGACGCGGAGGACGTCCGGCGGCGCACGCAGGCCCTCTTCGTGGTCATCTACGACGAGGACGGACTGCGCCTGGCGCACCCCAATCCCGCCCAGCTCGGCCAACGGGTCAGCACGGACCCGAGCGAGCCCCTGGCCGGACGCGAGTTCACCGGGCAGGCCCGGGGCACGCTCGGCCGCTCCGCGCGCGCCAAGGTCCCCGTCTACGCCCCGGGATCGAGCACCGAGGTGATCGGCGGGGTCAACGTCGGCTTCTCCCGGGCCGACGTGTTCGCCAGCCTCGAGGAGGACATCGCCCCGGTGGCCGCCACCGCGGTCCTCGCGCTCGGTCTCGGGGCCGCCGCCTCGGCCGCGATCGCCCGCCGGCTCAAGCGGCTCACCCTCGGTCTCGAGCCCGAGGAGATCGTCACGCTCGCCCAGGACCAGGAGGCGGTGCTGCGCGGCGTGGACGAGGGCGTCATCGGTGTCTCGCCCGATCGCCGCATCACCGTGGTCAACCGGGAGGCGGGGCGGCTGCTCGGCGTCGCGGACCCCGCCCGGCTGGTGGGCCTGCCCCTGGACGCGGCAGGCCTGCCCGAGTCCGTCCCCGCCCTCCTGGCCGAGGCGACCCCTGCCTCCCCCGCCGTGGAGCAGGTCGTCGGCCCGCACGTGCTCATCCTCTCCGCGCGGGCCGTCCGCCCGGCCGGGACGAGCCCGCCCGACCTCGGCTGGGTGGTCCTCCTCCGGGACCGCACCGAGCTGCAGTCCCTGACCCGCCAGCTCGATGCCGTGGGCGCCCTGAGCACCGCCCTGCGCGCCCAGCGCCACGAGTTCGCCAACCGGCTGCACACGATCTCGGGGCTGCTCGGCATCGGGGAGGTCGAGGAGGCCCGCCGGTACGTCGCCGAGGTCACCGAGACCGGCCCCCTGACCTACCCCGCCGAACAGGCCGAGCTGCTCCGGGACCCCTATCTCCAGGCCTTCCTGGGCGCCAAGAGCGTCGAGGCCGCCGAACGCGGGGTGACCCTCCGGATCGGGGCCGAGACCCTCGTGCGCGGGCAGGTCGTCGACCCCCAGGACGTCACGACCGTCATCGGCAATCTCGTCGACAACGCCGTCCGCGCCGCCGTCCAGGGCACGGGAGCCGAACGCTGGGTCGAGGTCGAGCTGCTCGACGACTGGTCCGACGGCGAGGGGACGCTGCACCTCGTCGTCGCCGACTCCGGGGACGGCCTCCCGACGGCGGAGACCGAGCCGATCTTCGCCCAGGGCTGGTCCACGGCCGGCGGGCCCGGCGTGCCGCCGGACGGCACCGGGGCGGCAGGCCTCGGCGCGGCGCACGGCCGGGGCTTCGGCCTCTCGCTGAGCCGGGAGCTCGCCCGGCGGCGGGGCGGAGACGTGTGGGTGGCCGACCAGGGCCGGCCCGGCGGCCCCGGGGCCGTGTTCTGCGCACGCCTGCCGGGTACCGTGGTCCGTGCCGCCGTTCCGGGCACGGCCGGGCACGGGAACGCGGGCGCGAAAGGAGCGGGATGAGCGACGACCTGGTCGTCCTCGTGGTCGACGACGACTTCCACGTGGGCCGGCTGCACGCGGGGTTCGTCAACGCGGTGCCGGGCTTCACGGCCCTGACCCCCGTGGGCACCGCCGAGCAGGCGATGCGCACCGTCCACGCACACCAGCCGGACCTGGTCCTGCTGGACGTCTACCTGCCCGACGCGCTCGGGCTGGACCTGCTGCGGGCCCTCGACGTCGACGTCATCATGCTCACCGCGGCGGCCGACCCCGCCTCGGTGCGCACCGCCGTCCGCCGGGGCGCCCTCGCCTACCTGATCAAGCCGTTCCCGAACGACCGGCTGGCGCGCACCCTGCGGGCCTACGCCCGGTACCGCCGGCTGCTCGCCGACCGGGACGCCCTGACGCAGGAGACGGTCGACCGGGCCCTGCACGCGCTGCACCCCGGGGAGAGCTCCGCCCCCGGCGAGCGCACCCGCTCCGCGACGGAGGCCTCGGTCCTCGCGGCCCTGGAGCCGGGGGTCCCGCTGCCGGCCGCGGAGATCGCCCGCAAGGTCGGCATCTCCCGTGCCACGGCCCAGCGCTACCTCTCGGCGCTGGCCGAGGACGGCTCGGTCGAGATCCAGCTGCGCTACGGCAGCACCGGCCGCCCCGAGCACCGCTACGGCCCCGCCGCCACCTGAGGACGCCCGGTTCATGCTCAGGGCGGATGCCTAGACTGCGCGCCATGGCCAGCAGGGTACGACCGGAACCGCAGGACCACTGTGTCCGCTGGCCGGACGAGATCTGCGACGACCCGGTGGCCGAGCGGGCGCGGCTGTTCGCGGTGAACCTGCGGGCGGTCGTGGGATCCCGTCCCCTCCGGGAGGTCGGCGCGATCGCCGGCGTCGACCACACCGCGCTGTCGCGGATCCTGGACGGTCACGTCTGGCCGGACGGGTACACGATCGCGCGGCTGGAGGTCCGGCTGGGCACCGGGCTGTGGCCCGCCTTCGAGGAGTGAACCGGTCGTCCCGCGCGGTCCGTGCCTGCCGGCGGGCCGGCCCGCCCGGTCCCCGCGGGCACCCGGCCGGGTCGGGACGCTCAGGGACGGGCGAGGTCCAGCCAGTACGTCCCGCGCTCCGCGTCGTGGCGCAGCAGCCGCTCGAGCGGCCCGTCGTAGGCGTCGAGGGCGCGGCCCACGAGCTCGCGCACGTCCCGTGCGGCGACGGTGACGGTGCCGCCGAGATCGTCGTCGGCCGTCTCGCGCACCACGACGACCCGGCCAGGATCGCCCCACAGGAACTGATCGTCCGCGTCCCGCAGCGCGTCGACGAAGAACTCCCGGTCCCCCTCGCGGGTGAGCACGTCCAGGCGCACCGCGTCCGGGTGCCGGCGGAGCAGCTCGGCGGCGACGAGGCGCAGCAGGCTCCGCGCGTAGCTGCGCCGGGCGCGGTGCAGCGCCTCCTCGGCGGCCTGGAGCATGCTGTCGGGGGTCCGGGCGGTGGTGGTCATCGCCGTGAATACTATGCGCCTGCATGGACCAGGGCGGGCACCCGGCGCGTGTCGCCCCCGGGGGCGCCGACCGTGACCGGTCTCGGGGCGCCGGCCGTGGCCGGTCTCAGCGGTGGCCGGTCGGGACGATGTTGTGGTTGCCGCGGAAGAGGTTGCCGGGGTCGTAGCGGTTCTTCAGCGCGACCAGCCGCTCGTGCTTGTCGTGGCCGTAGGCCCGGCGTGCGGCGGTGACCGGGTCGGCCCCGGGCTCCGCCCCGAGGAAGTTGACGTACTGGCCCTGCTCCGCGAACGGCGCCAGGGCCGCGTGCACCCTCCGGGCGTACGCGGTGAGCCGGACGTCGTCGGCCGGGTCGCGCCAGAACCCGAAGACGTGCACCCAGAACCGCGCGGTGCGGCGGGGCCAGGCCGTGGCGTCCTCGGGCACACGGCCGAACGCGCCCCCGAGGCAGTGCAGGTTGATGCCGCTGCCCACCCAGCCGATCTCGGACGCCACGGCTACGAGGGCGGCCACGACCTCCTCGTCCAGCCGGCTGAACGCCACGTTCTTCCAGTAGCCCCTCGATCCGGCCGGGAACACCGCGTCCTTCGCGGTCTGCCAGACGGTCCAGGGCACCGGGGCCACCGTCCCGAGATCGGGCGGTGCCGCCGTGCGCAGGCGGTCGACGAGCTCGAGGCCGGGGCCGTGCCGCGGCGAGGCCCAGACCAGACCGACGGTCATGAGCACCTCGGGGCCGAGCCCGTACTCCGGGGGCAGGACCACGAACGAGACGATGGGGTTCATCTCGTCCGGCAGCTCCCGCGTCCACTCCTCGAAGGCCGTCAGCGCCTGCTCCCAGTGCGGGCGGCGGTAGACGAGCCCGCCCGCCAGGACGGGGGACACGAGCGGACGGGCCCGGTAGCGGAAGGAGGTGACCACCCCGAAGTTCCCGCCCCCGCCGCGCAGCCCCCAGAAGAGCTCCGGGTGCTCGGCGGCGTCGACGTGCAGGTGCTCCCCCGCGGCGGTCACGACCTCCGCGGAGAGGAGGTTGTCCACGGTCAGCCCGTGGGTGCGGGTCAGCCATCCGATGCCGCCGCCGAGCGTGAGCCCGGCGACGCCGGTGCCGCCGACCACGCCGAGCGGCACGGCGAGGCCGTGCGGAGCCGTGGCCCGGTCCACGTGGGCGAGGGTCGCCCCCGGTTCCACGGTCACGGTGCGCGTGGCGGGATCGACCTCGACACCGGTCAGGCCACCGAGGTCCAGGACGAGTCCGTCCGCGACCGTGCTGTGCCCGGCGATGCTGTGCCCGCCGCCCCGCACGGCCAGCGGCAGCCCGGTGCTCCGGGCGGTGGCCAGCACGTGGTCGACGTCGGCCACGGACCCGGCCCGGGCCAGGGCCCGGGGACGGACGTCGACCATGCCGTTCCAGACCCGCCGGGCCTCGTCGTAGCCGGGGTCGTCCGGCCCGGTCAGCGTGCCGGTGAGGTGCTCCGCGAGGCCCTGCAGGGCCCGGTCGGTCTCCCGGCCTCCGGTGGCCGGGTGGTGGGTGCTCATGGGGCGTCCCTGTGCCGGGGGCGGTCGGGCCCCGGTGGAACGGCGGTGCGGCCGCCGGTGCCGTGGCAGGAACTGTAGACCTCGCCGTCCGGAGCGGCAAGGGGCGGCGGCTACTCGGGCCACACCTGCCGGTCCGGGCCCTGCAGGAGGTAGCGCAGCTCCACGGCACCGCCCTCGAAGTGGGTGGTGCGCTGCAGCCGCAGGTCGCGGGCCGCTGCGGTGGGCAGCACGGGGTGGCCTCCGCCCAGGACGATCGGCATGTACGTCAGCCACAGCTCGTCGAGCAGCCCGGCGTCCGCGAACTGCGCCGCCAGCTGCCCGCCGCCCACCACCCACAGGTTCCGCCCGCCCGCCGACGCCACCACGGCGTCGGCGTGCAGGGTCACGGACCCGGAGACGAACCGCACGTCCGCCCCCTCCGGGCGCGGCAGCTCCCGGTGGGTGAACACCCACGCCGGGAGGTCGCCGTAGGCCCAGTCCCCCTGGTCCAGGACGAACTCGTAGGTGCTCGCCCCCATGGCGAGCGCCCCGACATCGGCCAGGAAGTCGTCGTAGTGCTCCTGGTAGGCCTCGAACCCGTACTGCAGCAGCCAGTCGAGGTGGTTCTCCCGGTCGGCGATGTACCCGTCGGCGCTGGCCGCCACGTAGTACTGCACTCTGCTCATGCGCCCCAGGTTACGCACCCCGGGGGCGCCTTCCCAGGGTCCCTTCCCCCGCGGCCCGGACGGCGTCATGATGAGGTCAGCGACCCATCGACGCGGAGGCCGGACCATGCCCATGCTGCTGAACCCCTACATCTCCTTCCGGGACTCCGCCGAGGAGGCGATGACGTTCTACCGCTCGGTGTTCGGCGGGGAGCTGTCGATCAGCCGGTTCAGCGAGTACGGGGCCGGCGACCCCGCGGAGCGCGACAAGGTCATGCACTCGATGCTCACCACCGGGACCGGCATGGTCCTGATGGCCTCCGACACCCCGGACGGCATGGAGCAGACGGTCGGGGACAACGTCTCGATCTCCGTCAGCGGCGACGACGAGGCCCTGATGCGCGGCTGGTGGGAGGCCCTGGCCGAGGGCGGGACCGTCTCGATGCCGCTGGAGGAAGCGCCCTGGGGCGGTCTGTTCGGGATGTGCACCGACCGGTTCGGCGTCCACTGGATGCTCAGCATCGGCGACGCCGGCTCCTGACGCACTCCGTGCCAGCCCTTGTCCAGCCCGTCCCGAGGAGGACCGTCCCATGAGGATCACCCACACCAGCGTCTTCGTCGACGACCAGCAGCAGGCCCTGCTGTTCTACACCGGCAAGCTCGGGTTCATGGTCAAGCACGACGTCCCGGCCGGCGGCGCCCGCTGGCTCACCGTGGTCTCCCCCCAGGCGCCCGACGGCGTGGAGCTCGTCCTCGAGCCCTCGGAGCACCCGGCGGTGGGGCCGTTCAAGGCGGCGCTCGTGGCCGACGGCATCCCGTTCACCAGCTTCGGCGTCAAGGACGTGCAGGCGGAGTACGAGCGGCTCCGCGAGCGCGGCGTGCACTTCGTGCAGGAGCCCACGGTCACCGGCCCCTGGGCCACCGCGGTGCTCGACGACACGTGCGGCAACCTCATCCAGATCGCCGGCCCGGCCCCCGCCTGAGCCCGGTCCCGCCGGGGCACGGGCTCGGCCCCGGTCCCGGCCCGGTCCCGCCGGGGCTCGGTCCCGGCCCGTCCGGGGGCCGGCGGGGCGTCAGGCCCGGGCGCGCAGCTGCTGGGCCAGCGGGCGGTAGTGCCCGGACATCGCCGGGTGGTAGTCGCGGGCGAAGTCGACGGCCTCGGGGTCGCCGCCGGTCTCGGCGGCGACCAGCCGGTCCAGGTAGTACTCCCAGCCCGGTCCCACCGACTCCACCTCGTCGGGGTCCGGATAGCGGTGGATGAGGTGCAGGACGGTCGTCCCGCCGTAGTCCACGAGGTCGAGGTCCACGCGCCAGGCGTCGGCCGCGGTGCCCAGCGTGAGCGCCAGGTGCCGGGGCGCGTCGCAGCGGCGGATCAGGAGGGGCTCGGGCCGGTCCCAGTCCTCGGCGGTCATGAGGAGGTCGACCCGCCCGGAGGCCGGATCCCCGCTCCACGTCCCGTACCACCGGGCGAGCCGGCCGGGGTCCGTGAGCGCGCCCCAGAGGTCCTCGGCCGAGGTGCGGAACGTGCGGGCCAGGACCAGGTGGCCGGCCGGATCGAGACGTCCTGTGGGCCGTGGGCTCATGGTGGCTCCTTGCTGGGCTCCGCACCGCGCGGAGGTGCGCCGGACGGGGCCCGGTCGGCACCGCGCCGTGTGGTTCATCAATAGCACCCCCGGCCGACGGGCCGTGTCACATTGCGAACGGTGTCGCGCACGCCCCCCGGGGCGGGCGGCGCGGAGCGCCTGGCGCGCGCGGCGCGGAGCGGAGCCTCCGGGTGCGCGCCCCGCCGCCGGGCGTGTCCGTCAGGAACCGCCGCCGGGGACCGTGGCCGCCGGGGACCGTGGCGGGGTCAGCGCGAGCTGACCGTGGCGAACTTGCGCAGGCACAGCGGCACGAAGACGGCGAGCAGCAGCAGGCTGCCGGCCAGCACCGTCAGGACGGGGTGCTGCATGGGCCACACGTCCGGCACGGGAGCGGATCCGGTGTTGCCGAAGAGCTCGCGGGCGGCCTGGACGAGTGCCGAGACGGGGTTCCAGTTCGCGAAGGCCTCGAGCGGGCCCGGCAGGTTCTGGGACTGCACGAACGCGTTGGAGATGAAGGTCAGCGGGAACAGGATGATGAAGGACGCGTTGTTGACGGTCTCCGGGCTGCGCACGCTCATGCCCACGAGAGCCATCACCCAGCTGAAGGCGTAGCTGAACAGCAGCAGCAGGGCGATGCCGGCGAGGAACTGCCCGATCGACGTGGTGAACCGCCACCCGACCACGAAGCCCGTGCCGATCATGATGACCATGGAGATGGCGTTGAGCACGAGGTCGCTGTTGGTCCGCCCGACGAGGACCGCCGAGCGGCTCATCGGCAGGGTCCGGAAGCGGTCGACGATGCCCTCCTTGAGGTCCTGGGCCATGCCCGCCCCGGAGAACGTGGAGCCGAAGAGCACGGTCTGCCCGAAGATCCCGGCCATCAGGTACTGGGTGTAGTCGGTGCCCTCCACCCGGATGGACCCGGCGTAGACCTGGCTGAACAGCAGAACGAACATCACCGGCTGGAGCACGGCGAAGACGAGCATGTCCGGCGAGCGCCGCAGCTTGACGAGGTTGCGCTGGGTGATGGTCCAGCCGTCGGCGGCCCAGGTGGCCACGCCGGGGGCGGTCTCTCCCGGCAGGGTGCGGGCGCTCATCGGTGCCGCCCCGCGCCGGGAGCGGCCACGCCGGCGTCGGACGGTGCGGCGGCCGCGGCGGTCGGGTGCCCGGTGAGCGAGAGGAACACGTCGTCGAGGGTGGGCCGGCGCATCCCGGCGTCGTGCAGGCCGACGCCCTGGGCGTCGAGCTCCGCGAGGATGCGCTGGAGGGCGGCCGGGCCCTCCCCCACGGGGACCTGGAGCTCGCGTCCCTGCTCGTCGAGCGTGGGGGCGCCCTCGCCGTGGCGGGCGAGCACCTCGGCGGCGCTCCCCGCCCGGGCCGGGTCCTGGAGCACGACGACGACGCGGTGGCCGCCGAGGCGGGTCTTGAGCTCGTCGGGGGTGCCCGCGGCGATCACGCGCCCGTGGTCGATGACCGAGACGTCGTCGGCGAGCTGATCGGCCTCCTCGAGGTACTGGGTGGTCAGCAGCACCGTGGTGCCGTCCGCGACGAGGGAGCGGATCACCTCCCACAGCCCGATGCGGCTGCGCGGGTCCAGACCGGTGGTGGGCTCGTCCAGGAACAGCACCCGGGGCCGGATGACCAGCGCCCCGGCGAGGTCCAGGCGGCGCCGCATGCCGCCCGAGTACCCCTTCACGGGCCGGTTGCCGGCCTGCTCGAGGCCGAACAGCTCCAGCAGCTCCGCGGCCCGCCGGCGGGCGGCCGCCCCGCCCAGGTGGTAGAGCCGCCCGACCATCCGCAGGTTCTCGGCTCCCGTGAGGTTCTCGTCGACCGCGGCGTACTGGCCCGAGGCCCCGATCATCCGGCGGATCCGGGCCGGTTCGGCGAGCACGTCGACCCCGCCGATCCGCGCGGTCCCGGTGTCCGGGGTGACGAGGGTGGTGAGCACCTTGACCACCGTGGTCTTGCCCGCCCCGTTGGGGCCCAGCAGACCCTTGACGGTCCCCTCCGGCACGGACAGGTCGAGCCCGTCGAGGGCGTGGACCGTGCCCGACCGGGACCGGTAGGTCTTGGTCAGAGCCTCGACCTCGATCAGTGGACCGGTCATGGTGGAGCTCCGTTCCGGGACGCGCCCGCCCCTGGTGCCGGCCGGCCCCGTGCGGTGCCCGGGGACCGGCCGTGCGATCGGCGACCCGCCCAGCATCTCACCCGCCCCGGACAGCGCACCGGACGCGGGCGCGCGGACGGCGCGGCGCCGACCGGGTCGTCCCGGGTCGGGGCCGCGCCGTCCGTGTGCCGTGTGCCGGGGAGCCCCCGGGCCGGCCTACTTGCGCCCGGCCTTGGCCAGGAAGTCGTCGGCCCCGCCGACCAGCTCGACGTGCCCGGTGGGCACGTCCGCGGTGACCATCCGCGCGATCTCCTCGGCGAACTCGTGCACCGAGTAGAGCTTGCCGGCGGCCTCGCGCCGCTCCTCGAGCGCGCCCGGGCGGGCCCGGTTGAGCAGGGTCGCGGTCACGGTGCCCTCGATCATGTCGCCGGAGACCACCACGAAGGTGATGCCCTTGCCGTCGAGCTCCGGGATGCGTGCGGTGAGGGTGTCCTCGCCGGCGCGCTTGGACCTCGCGACCTCCACGTACTCGGGCATGGTCTCGACGTCGTTGATGAAGTGCGCCTGGTGGCTGGTCACGAACACCACGCGCCCGCCCTCGGGCAGGTGCTCCAGGGCCGCGGTGAGGGTGTCGTCCTGGGCGTCCCGGTTGAGCTTGAGGGCGTAGTCCTCGCCCAGGTCGGTCTCCATGCCGCCGGAGGCGTTGAGCACCAGCACGTCCACCCCGCCGAAGGCCTCCACGGCCTCGGCGAACAGGCGGCGGACGTCGGACGGCTCCGTCATGTCGGCCTGGACGGCGATGGCACTGCCGCCGGCGGCCTCGATCTCCTTGACGACCTTCGTGGCGCGGGGGGCCTTCTGCCGGTAGTTGACGACGACGTTGGCGCCCTCGGCCGCCAGCAGCTTGGCGGTGTCGGCGCCGACGCCGCGCGAGGACCCGGTGACGACCGCGGTCTTGCCTGCAAGTGAACTCATGGTGCTCCTTCGGTGGAACGGGTGCGGTGGAACGGGTGCGGTGGAACGGATGCGGTGGAACGGATGCGGTGGAACGGATGCGGTGGGACGTGCGGAGACCGTGGGGCGGCGGGGCTCAGTGGCCCATGCCGAGGCCGCCGTCCACGGGGATGACGGCGCCGGAGATGTACCTGGCCTCCTCGGAGGCGATCCAGCGCACGACGGCGGCGACCTCTTCCGGCTCGGCGAAGCGGCCTGCCGGGATGGTGTCCAGGTAGTTCTTCTGGGTGTCCTCGGGCAGGGCGGCGGTCATCTCCGTGTTGATGAACCCGGGGGCGACGACGTTGGCGGTCACGTTGCGCCCGCCCAGCTCCCGGGTGATGGAGCGGGCGATGCCGACCAGGCCGGCCTTGGACGCGGCGTAGTTCACCTGCCCCGGGGAGCCGTAGAGGCCCACCACGGAGGAGATGAGGACGACGCGCCCGCGCTTGAGGCGCATGAAGCCCTTGGCGGCGCGCTGCACCACGCGGAACGCCCCGGTGAGGTTGGTGTCCACGACGTCCTGGAAGTCCTGCTCCTTCATCCGCAGCAGCAGGGTGTCGCGGGTGATCCCGGCATTGGCCACGACCACCTCGACCGGGCCGAACTCGGCCTCCACGGCCTTGTAGGCGGCGTCGATCGAGGCGGAGTCGGTCACGTCGGCCTGCACCGCGAAGAAGCCCTCGGGCGCCTCGCCGGAGCGGTAGGTGACGGCCACGTTGTCACCGGCGTCGCGGAACGCCTGCGCGATCGCCCGTCCGATCCCGCGGTTGCCGCCGGTCACGAGGACGGTGCGGGGTGCCGGGCTGCGCTGCTCGTCTGCCATGGGGAAGGGCCTTTCGGTCGTGGGTGACGGGACGGCGGCGGGCGACCGTCGAGGGCCCGCGCGAAGATCCCCCCAATGGTACCGGTCGGGGCGGGCGGGACGCCGGTGGTCCCCGGGAACACGCTTCGTGATGTCGGACCCCGGTGAGACAATTGATCGTCTGTTGGGAGGACCATGACCAAGCGCTATCTCACGACCGGCGAGACCGCCGGCCAGGACGACGTCCACTCCATCACGGCCACCGCCGAGCCGCACACCCAGGACATGGGCCACCGGATGAAGGTCTACAGCATCCAGATGGGCCTGCGCATCGTGTGCCTCGTCGTGTTCGTGGCGGTCGACAACATCTGGGTCCGCGGCGTCGCGATCCTGGGCGTGGCGATCCTGCCGTGGATGGCGGTCCTGCTGGCCAACAGCAACGACCGCTCCACCCGGACCAGCCACTACTACGAGCCGCCGGGAGCCCCGGCGCTGGCGGCCGCCCCCGAACCGGCACCGCCGGCGGAGCCGCTCGCGATCGGCTTCGTCCTGGAGGGCGAGTTCGTGCCCGGCCACGGGGAGGACGGCACCACCCCGCCGGGCACGGGGAGCACGGCCGCTCCCAGCGAGGACCCGGCTTCCTCCGCTACTGTCGAGGACGACACCACCCGGCACCGCGGCGCGGCCTGAGCACGCCGCGGGCCGTCCCGGGACCCGACCGCAGACCCTGAGGAGCACGACCGCCGTGGAGTTCGACCTGCTCGGATCGCTGTCCCCGCGGGGCGCCGACACTCCCCCGGCGGGCCCCGACACCCCCCAGTGCTCCCGCAAGGGCTGCCGGGCGGACGCCGCGTGGCAGATCCGGTGGAACAATCCGCGGGTGCACACCCCCGAGCGCCGCAAGATCTGGCTCGCCTGCCCGGAGCACCGCGGCGACCTCGAGCACTTCCTCGGTGCGCGCGGCTTCTGGAAGGACACCGTCCCGCTCGGCGAGGCCGGTCCCGCGCAGGAGCGGCAGGGATGACCGGCTACCGGTTCCTGCTCAGCGGCAAGTGGCTCGGGTTCTTCCTCCTCGCCTGCGCCGCGGCCGTGGTCTCCGTGTACCTGGGCGGCTGGCAGATGGACCGCAACGACCACCTCGTGGGCGAGAACGCCAAGATCACGCAGAACTACCGCGCCGAGCCCCTGACCGGCCCGGAGGCCGCGGAGCAGTTCGCCGACCACGACGGGTCCCTCACGTGGCACCCGGTGCGGCTGACCGGCCGCTACCTGCCGGAGCACCAGGTCCTGGTCCGCAACCGGCCGCAGGACGGACGCGTGGGCTACGAGGTCCTCGTGCCCTTCCGCACCCAGGACGGGCAGGTCGTGGTCCTGGACCGCGGCTGGATCCCCACCGGTGCCGCGGCCAACGGGATGCCGGACGAGGTGCCCGCCCCGCCCTCCGGCGAGGTGACCGTCACCGCCCGGCTCCAGCCCGGGGAGCCGGCCGTCGACCGTGGCGCGCCCGCCGGCCAGATCGCGTCCGTGGACCTCGGGGAGCTGCGCGAGCGGTGGGACCTGCCGGTCGGCACGGAGGCCTACGGCGAGGTCTTCGCCGAGGACCCGGCCCCTGCGGTGGCCCCCGCCCCGGCGCCCGAACCGGAGATCAACTCGGGGCCGCACCTGTCCTACTCGCTGCAGTGGTACGCGTTCGCGGCCCTGTTCTTCGTGGCCTACGGCTACGCGGCCCGCCAGCAGGCGCGCAACGACGAGTGGGACCGGCAGTACGCCGAGGAGATGGAGCGGCGGCTCTCGCGGTTCTACGACGAGGACGGCACCTACATCGGCGAGGGCGACGAGGAGCTCGTCGTGCGGCAGATGGAGATGGCCGACGACATGCCGGCCCACCTGAAGTCCCTCATGCGGCCCAAGCCGCAGCGCAAGCGCTCCCGTCCCACCTGGGAGGACGAGGAGGACGCGCTGCTGGACGCCCTGGAGCGCGAGCGCACCGCGGCCGGCCGCGACTGAACCGGGGCGCGGCGGGGATCGGGCGCCCTGCTCGGGCGCGCCGATCAGGCCCCCGGTTCAGGCGTGCGGATTAGGCGAGGGAGATCAGGTCCTGGTACTCCTGGCTCCACAGGTCCTCGGTGCCGTCGGGCAGGATCACCACACGCTCGGGGTCCAGCGCCTCGACCGCGCCCTCGTCGTGGGAGACGAGCACGACCGCGCCCTCGTAGGTGCGCAGCGCGTTGAGGATCTCCCGGCGGGAGGCCGGGTCCAGGTTGTTGGTGGGCTCGTCGAGCAGCAGCACGTTCGCGGAGGACGCCACGAGGGTCGCCAGCGCCAGCCGGGTCTTCTCGCCGCCGGAGAGCACCCCGGCCGGCTTGGAGACGTCGTCGCCCTGGAACAGGAACGAGCCCAGGACGTTGCGGACCTCCGTGTCGGCGAGGTCGGGGGCCGCCGAGCGCATGTTCTCCAGCACGGTCCGCTCCGGGTCCAGGGTGTCGTGCTCCTGCGCAAAGTAGCCCAGCTTGAGGCCGTGCCCGGGGACCACCTCGCCGGTGTCCGGCTCGGCCTCGCCCGCGAGCATCCGCAGCAGCGTGGTCTTGCCGGCGCCGTTGAACCCGAGGATGACCACGCGTGAGCCCCGGTCGATGGCCAGGTCCACGTCGTTGAAGATCTCGAGCGAACCGTAGGACTTGGACAGGTCCCGTGCCGTCAGCGGGGTCTTGCCGCAGTCGGCGGGCTTCGGGAAGCGGATGTTCGCGACCTTGTCCGCCTGCCGCTCGCCCTCGAGCCCGTTCATGAGCCGCTCGGCGCGCTTGATCATCTGCTGGGCCGCGACGGCCTTGCTGGCCTTGGCGCGCATCTTGTTGGCCTGGTCCATCAGGGCGGAGGCCTTCTTCTCCGCGTTGGCGTACTCGCGCTTGCGGCGGTGGGCGTCCTGCTCCCGCTGCAGCAGGTAGTTCTTCCAGCCCATGTTGTACAGGTCGATGACGCAGCGGTTGGCGTCCAGGTAGAGGACCTTGTTGACCACCATCTCCATGAGCTCCACGTCGTGGCTGATCACCAGCAGCCCGCCCGGGAAGTTCTTCAGGAAGTCCCGCAGCCAGACCACGGAGTCCGCGTCGAGGTGGTTGGTGGGCTCGTCCAGGAGCATGATGTCGGCGTCGGAGAACAGGATCCGCGCCAGCTCCACGCGGCGGCGCTGGCCGCCGGAGAGGGTGCGCAGGGGCTGGTCGAGGATCCGCTCGGGCAGGTCCAGGTTGGACGTGATGGTCGCGGCCTCGGACTCGGCGGCGTAGCCGCCGCCGGCGAGGAACTCCGCCTCGAGCCGGTCGTAGCCCCGCATCGCCTTGGCGCGCACGGCGTCGTCCTCGGAGGCCATGTCCTGCTCGGCCTGGCGCAGCCGGGCGACCACGCCGGCGAGGTTGCGCGCGGAGAGGATGCGGTCCCGGGCCAGCTGCTCCATGTCCTCGACCTTCGGGTCCTGCGGGAGGTAGCCGATGGCACCGGTGCGCGTGACCGTCCCGCCCGCGGGCAGGGTCTCCCCCGCCAGGACCTTGGTCATCGTCGTCTTGCCGGCGCCGTTGCGGCCGACGAGACCGATCTTGTCCCCTCTGTCCACGCGGAAGTTGACCTCGTCCATGAGCAGCCGCGCACCGGCACGCAGTTCGAGGTTCTGGACAGTGATCACGGAGGAGACCTTTCGAGGGAGTGCGGGGAGGTGGGGCGCCCTGACCGGGCGACATGTCCATTCTACCGGAGCGGCTCCGGGAAGCCGATGTGATGTTGGACAGCCCTCCAACAGTCGCCTTAGTGTTGGCTTGATCGCCGTCGCCCCGACCCGGCGGCCGTTCTGCCTTCCCCGCCCACGCCCCCGAGGAGCCCTTGCATGGGAGATCCCGCACGCCCCGAGAAGCACCGCTCGTCGACCGGCGGCTCGTCCGCCGCTCCTCTGCACGCCGAGGGCGTCCTCGGCGGCACGGCCGACCCCGGCACCAGCACCATCCCCGCCACCGGTCCCGGGGTCGAGCCCGCCGGCTTCGAGGAGACGACGCAGGCGCTCGCGCCCGCCGTGGGACCGTGGGCGGACTCGCTCGGCCGGGCCGGCTCCCGGGCCGCCCAGACCCTGCTCGTCGCCGCGGTGGTGGTGGGGCTCGTCTGGATCCTGCTGCGGATCAAGGTCGTGGTCATCGCCGCGATGGTCGCCCTGATCCTGGCCTCCGCCGTGGGACCGGTCGTGAAGTGGCTCGAGCGCAAGGGCTGGTCGAACCTGCTCGCCACGCTGACGGCGTTCCTGGGCATCCTGCTGCTGCTCGGCGGCGTGATCACGGGCATCGTGCTCACGGTCCGCAGCCAGTGGGGCACCCTGACGTCACAGGCCTCGGAGGGCTGGAACGAGCTGCGCCGCCTGCTGGAGTCCACTCCCCTGCCCGTGGACACGGCCAGCATCGACGCCGCGCTGCGCCGGGCCACCGACTTCGTCACGAGCGGCAGCTTCGCCGGAAGCGCCCTGAGCGGGCTCTCCGCGGCCGCCTCCTTCGTCACCGGGCTCGTCCTGATGATCGTCATCCTCTTCTTCTTCCTCAAGGACGGCGAGAAGATGTGGAACTTCGCGCTGCGCTGGTTCCGCGGGGAACGCCGGGCCAAGCTCGCGGAGTCGGTGGACCGTGGCGCGCAGGTGCTCGGCGGCTACGTCCGGGGGACCGCGTTCGTCGCCCTCGTGGACGCCGTGCTGATCGGCGCATTCCTGCTGGTCTTCGGCGTGCCGCTCGCCGTCCCGCTGGCCGTGCTGGTGTTCGTGACGGCCTTCATCCCGGTGATCGGCGCCACCATTGCGGGCGTCGTCGCGGCCCTGGTGGCCCTCGTGACCAACGGCCCGCTCATCGCCCTGGCCGTGGTCGCGTGGATCATCGTGGTGAACCAGATCGAGGGCAACGTCCTGCAGCCGATCATCATGGGCCGCACGCTCAGCCTGCACGCGCTCATGGTGCTGCTCGCCCTGACCGTCGGCACCCTGGTCGGGGGCATCTTCGGCGCCATCCTGGCCGTGCCCTACACCGCCGTGGCGTGGGCCGTCATCCAGGTGTGGTCCAACCGCTACCAGGTGGGCCACGACCCCGTGCTGGGCCCGGACCCGGTGAACCCCCAGGACCGTGTGGAGTCCAAGGCCACGATGGCGGAACGGTGGAAGTACCAGCGGATGCGTTACCAGCAGGTCCTGGGCGGCCGCTTCGGGTCCACGGAGCGCGACGCCGCCCGGCAGGACGACGACCCTCAGGACGAGGGACAGGCCGGAGACGGGGACCAGCCCGTGGACGGGCCGGGCACGGGTTCCGCCGCCGGCGCCCGCAAGCCCTAGTCTGGGACCCATGACCAACGCCGAACGCCGCCGCACCGTCACCGCCGAGGACCTCGCGAACATCGCCGTGTTCGCGGCCCTCACCGCCGCCCTGTCCGTGCTCCCCGGGATCCCCCTGGGCGCCGCGGGGGTGCCCTTGACCCTGCAGACCCTCGCCGTGTTCCTGACCGGCCTGGTGCTCGGCGGGACGCGGGGGCTGCTGGCGGTGGCGCTCTACGTGCTGGTCGGCCTGATCGGCGTGCCGGTCTTCGCCGGCTTCCGGGGCGGGCTCGGCGTGCTCGCCGGCCCCACGGCCGGCTACGTCCTGGCCTTCCCGTTCGCCGCGGCCGCGGCCGGATACGTGGCCCAGTGGCTGATCCCGGCCCGGCGCGCCAACGACGGCGGCGCCACCAACGCCCGCTTCGAGCGCACCGGCACCTACACGCTGCGGCTGGTGGCCGCCGGCCTGGCCGGCTTCGTGGTGATCCGGATCGGCGGCGTCCTCGGGCTGATGGCCAACGCACGCCTGCCCTTCCAGGACGCGTTCCTCGCCGACCTCGTGTTCTGGCCCGGCGACCTGATCAAGGTGGTGCTCGCCGCGGTCATCGCCGTGGGCGTGCACAAGGCGTTCCCCCGGATCGCGGGCACGCGCTGACCCGTGCCCGACACCACCGCGGCCGCGGACCTGGTGTGCTCCCGCGTCACCGTCACCGCGCCCACCGCCGCCGGTGAGCTGACCCTGCTGCGGGACCTCGACGTGCGCCTGGTCGAGCGGCGGGTGGCCGTGGTCGGTCTCAACGGGTCCGGCAAGTCCACGCTGCTGCGGCTGTTCAACGGCCTCGCCCGCCCCTCCTCGGGCACGGTCACCGTGCACGGCACGGACGTGGCCCGGGACGTGCGCGCGGCCCGGCGGCACGTGGGCTTCGTCTTCACCGACCCGCTGTCCCAGCTGGTGATGCCGACCCCGGTGGAGGACGTCGAGCTGTCCCTGCGGGGGACGGGCGTGCCCCGGGAACGACGACGACGGGCGGCGCTCGAGCTGCTCGACCAGGTGGGCATCGGGCACCGGGCCGAGCACAGCATCTACGACCTCTCCGGCGGGGAGCGCCAGCTGGCGGCCTTCGCGGCGGTCCTGGCGGTGGAGCCCTCGGTGCTCGTGCTGGACGAGCCCACCACCCTGCTCGACCTGCGCAACCGGGGGCGGCTCCTGGGGCTGCTCGACACGCTGCCGCACCAGCTGGTCATCGCCACCCACGACCTCGGCCTGGCCGCCACCGCGCCCCGCGTCCTGGTCCTGCACGAGGGAGCGCTCGTCGCGGACGGGCCACCGGAACAGGTCGTCCCCGCCTACGAGCAGTGGTGCGCCCACGGCTTCCCCGAGGAGGTCCGGCCGTGAGCCGGGGCCCCGAGCTCTTCGGCAGCTACTCCCCCGGCACGAGTCTTCTGCACCGCGTCCCGCTGTGGGCCAAGGGCCTCGGCATTCTCGCCGTGACCTTGGCCGTGGTGCTCTCCCCCGCGTGGCCGGTGCCGGCCGCGCTGACCGCCTCCCTGCTGGTCGCGGGCTCCGCGGCGGGCGTCGGCGCCCGGGCGTGGTGGCAGGGGCTCGCGCCCGCCCTGCCCGTGCTCGTCCTGCTGGCCGGCTACCACGTGCTCACGTCGGGGCCGGCACAGGCCGCCGACGTGGTGCTGACCGTTCTCGTCTTCCTCGTGCTCACCCGGGTCCTGCTGCACACCACGCCGCTGGCCGAGCTGCTGGACGGGGTGGTCCGGCTGTGCTCGCCGGTGCGGCTGATCGGGGCGGACCCGGAGCGCATCGGCCTGGCGGTCTCCCTGATGCTGCGCTCGATCCCGTTCATCGTGGGGGCCGTGGGTGAGCTCCGGGACGCCGTGCGGGCCCGCGGCCTGCGCCCGGACCCCGTGCGGCTCGTCACCCCGGCGGTGATCGCCACGGTCGCCTACGCCGAGCGCACCGGCGAGGCCCTCGCCGCCCGCGGCTTCGACTGATCGCCGCACCGGGACCACGATCGGACGGCTTACACTGCAGCCATGAGCTTCGAGGACAGTTCCCAGCTGGACGCCTCGCGCGTCGGCAGCGGCGGCGGGCGCGGACGCGGGATCGCCGTGGGCGGCGGACTGGGCGGCGGGCTGCTGCTGCTCGTCGTGGGCCTGCTCTTCGGCCAGGACGGGATCGATGCGATCACCGGCGGCGGCGGGCAGGACACCGGGTCGCAGACCGCGGTGGAGCAGGAGCGGGCGGAGCGGTGCCGGACGGGCGCGGACGCCAACCAGTACACCGACTGCCGGATGATCGCCACCGCCCAGAGCCTCGACCAGTTCTGGGAGGACTACCTGCCGCGGGCCACCGGGGAGCAGTACGTGCTGCCCGGTGTGGAGCTGTTCGAGGGCCAGGTCAACACCGGCTGCGGTGCCGCGTCCTCGGCCGTGGGCCCGTTCTACTGCCCGGCCGACGAGACCGCCTACCTCGACGTCGGCTTCTTCGACGAGCTCCAGGACCAGTTCGGCGCCGAGGGCGGCCCGCTCGCCGAGGAGTACGTGCTCGCCCACGAGTTCGGCCACCACATCCAGAACCAGATCGGCACGCTCGGCTACGCCCAGCAGGACCCGCAGGGCCCGGAGTCCGGGGCCGTGCGCGTCGAGCTGCAGGCCGACTGCCTGGCCGGGCTGTGGGCCGGCGGCGCGGCCGGGGACACCTCCGGGGCCGTGGACCTGGGGGACATCTCCCAGCAGGAGCTCGACCAGGCCCTCGACGCCGCCTCGGCCATCGGCGACGACCGGATCCAGGAGACCACCCAGGGCCGGGTCAGCCCCGAGAACTTCACCCACGGCGCCTCCGCCCAGCGGCAGCTCTGGTTCTACGCCGGCTACCGGAGCGGCGACATCGACGCCTGCGACACCTTCAGCGCCCGCGACCTGGACGCCCCGCCGGCCCTCTGACCCGCCCACGGCGCCGTCCTTCCCGTCACGCCGAGTCCCCCACCCGGACCGCTGTCCTGCGCCGAGACCCCCACCCGGACCGCTGTCCTGCGCCGAGTCCCCCAGCATCTCGCATCTCCCCCCGATCGACCCGGGGGACTTGCGAATGCAGGGGGGACTTGGCGGCGGTCGGAGTGATGGCGGTGCGCCCACCCCGGGTTCCCGAGGCCTGTGGCACGGACATGCCGCGATTAACGACGGGCTTGTGGCCTCTCCCGTGGAGGAGTCCGTACTCCCGCCTTGGACGTGAGATGCCAGAACCGGCACGTACTGCAGAAGTACGCGCCCTTTGGGCCCTTGCGGCCGCGAGCTGCATACCTGCGGGCTATTGCCTTCATCGCAACCACAGCCGTCCGACGGCTGGCGTAGTGCACCTTCGAGCATTCCGACATGACGATTCCTCGACTTGCCGTACTCGGCGGGCTCATATCCTGCCCGGTACGCGGTTCACGCCTGACAGCGATCGGCCACCAAGGAACCTGAAGGGTCCACTTGCCGATCACTATAGCAAAACGGACACGCCTGTGGCGCCGACCACACACCGCATGTGGCGTTAACTCGAAGACGGTGTCTTGAGGACTAGCGGGGTTGCCGAGGTGGGTGCAACGCCGAGGGTCAGCGGCGGCGGCTGTCCCGCACCTGGACGCCCGGGTTCTGGCGTCGGACGTCGAAGAGGCCCGTGGCCTCGATGAGGTCGCTGAGCTTGCGGTAGCCGTAGTTGCGGGAGTCGAAGGAGGCCTGGTTGCCGATCTGCTGCCCCACCGCCCCGAGGTGGGCCCAGCCGTCGTCGCCGCTGGCGGCGTCCACGGCGCTGCGCAGCATCCGCACCAGGCGGGCGTCCCCGCGCAGCGCCTGCTGCGGCGTGGCCGCCGGCGCCTCACCAGGCTTCTCCTCGGCGGGCTCCCCCAGACTCTCCACGTAGGTGAACTGCGAGCAGGCATTGATGAACGGTTCGGGGGTCTGCCGCTGCCCGAAGCCGTAGACCTTGTGCCCGTCCGTGAGGATCCGCATGACCAGGGGCGTGAAGTCCGCGTCGCTGGAGACGATCGCGAACCCGTCGACCGATCCGGCGTAGAGCAGGTCCATGGCGTCGATCACCATTGCCATGTCCGAGGCGTTCTTCCCGGTGCTGTAGGCGAACTGCTGGATCGGGCGGATCGCGTACGCGTGCAGCACCGCCTCCCAGGACTGCAGGTGCGGGCTCTTCCAGTTGCCGTAGGCCCGCCGCACGTTCGCGGCGCCGTGCCGGGCCACCTCGGCGAGGACCACGTCGATCTTGGCCGCCGGTGCATTGTCGGCGTCGATGAGCAGGGCGATGCGCTTTTCGTCGGTGTTCACGCCTCGACTCTGCCACGGACTCGAGCCGGGCGCTTCACGGAACGCGCGGGAGGCCGTCCCCGGGGGCCGGGAAGGGGTGCCCGATCCCGGGGTGTTCCGGTGCGGGCTGCCTCGGTGCGGGGTGTTCCGGTGCAGGGTGATCCGGCGCGTGCTGTTGCGGCGCGCGCTGCACCCGTGGGTGCAGCTCAGGCCAGGGACAGGGCGAAGGACAGCGCGAAGCCGGACGCGGTGCTCAGCGCCACGGCCGGGCCGCCGTGCTCGTAGGCCTCGGGCATCAGCGTGTCGGCGAGGGAGGCGATCACGGCGCCGGCGGCGAAGGCCAGCGGCAGGGAGATCGTCTCGGGGTCGCTGCCGGCCAGGGGGCCGGCGCCGAGCAGCACGGCCAGCACCAGCAGCACGCCGCAGACGGTCCAGAGCAGCACGGCCCTGCCGCGGGCCATGCCCTGCTCGCGCATCGACGCGGCGCCGACCAGCGACTCCGGCAGGTTGGACACGAAGATCGCCGCGAGCAGCGCCAGCCCTCCCGTGCCCTCGGTGAGCGCGACGCCCAGCGCCACGTTCTCGGGCACGCCGTCGAGGGTGACGGCGGCCAGCAGGGCCAGGCCGGCGGCACCACCGGCGGAGGCCGCGGTGGGCGCCTTCTCCTCGGCGGCGGCATCGGTGTCCAGCTTGGCGCTGCCCTCCTGCTTCTCCGCCTCCTGGGCCCGGGGCCCGGGCTGCGCCCAGCGGTCCAGGAGGGCGCTCAGAGCCGTGAAGACCACGGCGCCCGCGAACAGCCCGACCACCGCCAGCGGCAGCCCCCCGCGCTCGTAGGCGTCCTCGAACAGCTCGAAGGCCAGTGCGGTGATGAGGGCGCCGGCGGCGAAGGACAGCAGGACGGCGAGCACCCGCTTGGGGAGCTCGAAGCGCACGCCGATCAGCGCCCCGATGACGAGGGCGCTCGAGGCGACGATCGCGAAGAGCAGGGTCTGGCCCATGACGGCAGTGTAGGAGCCCGCGGGCGGTGCGCACCCGCACAACGGAAGGTTACTGATGAAGACGTCGGGCCGCGGGCGTGGCGCCGGGACCGCGCACGACGACGGCGGCCCGGCCACCTCCGGAAGAGGTGGCCGGGCCGCCGTCGTACGGGGATGAACCGGTCAGATGTTGAAGCCCAGGGCCCGCATCTGATCGCGGCCGTCCTCGGTGATCCGGTCCGGACCCCACGGCGGCATCCAGACCCAGTTCACGCGCCACTCGTCCACCATGGGATCGAGGTTCTGCGCGCACTGCTCCTCGATGACGTCCTGCAGCGGGCACGCGGCCGTGGTCAGGGTCATGTCGAGCACCAGGGCGCCGTCCTCGGCCCACTTGGAGCCGTAGAGCAGGCCCAGGTCCACGATGTTCACGCCGAGCTCGGGGTCGATGACGTTCTTGAGCGCCTCCTCGACCTCCTCGGTGGAGGGCCGGCCCGCGGCGGCGGGATCGGCGGTGGTCTCAGCAGGGGTGTCGGCCATCGCTGGCCTCCTTTCGGGGCTGGTGGGGTCGGGTCCGCTTACTGGGCCGGGGCCAGGTAGCGGTCGTAGCCCTCGTTCTCGAGCCGCTCGGCGAGCTCGGGACCGCCCTCGTCCACCACGCGGCCGTCGTGGAACACGTGCACGAACTGCGGCTTGATGTAGCGCAGGATGCGGGTGTAGTGGGTGATGAGCATGACGCCCATGTCGTTGGTCTCGAGCGCGCGGTTGACGCCCTCGGAGACCACCTTGAGCGCGTCCACGTCGAGGCCGGAGTCGGTCTCGTCCAGGAGGGCGATCCTCGGCTTGAGCAGCTCGAGCTGGAGGATCTCGTGGCGCTTCTTCTCGCCGCCGGAAAAGCCCTCGTTGACGTTGCGCTGGATCATGTCGGGGCTGATCTTCAGCTGCTCCATGGCCGCCTTGACGTCCTTGGTCCACGTGCGCAGGGAGGGGGCCTCCCCGTCGATCGCGGTCTTGGCCGTGCGCAGGAAGTTGGAGGTCGTCACGCCGGGGATCTCCACCGGGTACTGCATGGCCAGGAAGAGCCCGGCGCGGGCGCGCTCGTCCACGGACATCTCCAGGACGTTCTCCCCGTCCAGGAGGACCTCGCCGGAGTCGACGACGTACTTGGGGTGGCCGGCGATCGTGGAGGCCAGCGTGGACTTGCCGGAGCCGTTGGGGCCCATGATGGCGTGCACCTCACCGGAGCGGATGGTCAGGTTCACGCCCTTGAGGATGGGCTTGGTGGTCTCGTCGTCGAGCACGACGGACGCGTGCAGGTCCTTGATCTCGAGAGTTGCCATGGAAGGTTCTCCTGTGGTCGAAAGAGTCTGGGTCGTGAAGGGAGGGTGCGGGAGGGGCTCAGTAGTTCGCGGAGGCGAGCTCGTCCTGGACGGCCCCGCGCAGCCGCTCCTCGATGTCCGGGACACCGATCTGCTGGATGATCTCGAAGAGGAACCCGCGGACCACGAGCCGGCGCGCCTCGTCCTCGGGGATGCCCCGGGACATGAGGTAGTACAGGTGCTCGTCGTCCAGCTGGCCCGTGGTGGAGGCGTGGCCGGCGCCCGCGATGAGGCCGGTCTCGATCTCCAGGTTCGGCACGGAGTCCATCCGCGGGCCGTCGTTGAGGATGAGGTTCCGGTTGAGCTCGTAGGTGTCGGTGCCCTCGGCGGTGGCGCGGATCAGGACGTCGCCGACCCACACGCCGTGCGCGTTCTCGCCCTGCAGTGCGGACTTGTAGGTCACCCGCGAGGTGCAGTGCGGCTGGGAGTGGTCCACGAACAGCCGGGACTCCAGGTGCTGCCCGGCGTCCACGAAGGTCAGCCCGTAGAGCTCCACGGAGCCGCCCGGGGCGTCGAACCGGGTGGACGGGGTGACCCGCACCAGGTCGCCGCCGAGGGAGACGAGCACGTGCTTGAACGTGGCCGACCTCCCGAGGCGCGCCTGCTGGGAGGAGGCGTGCACGGCGTCGTCGTCCCACTCCTGGAGGGTCACGACGGTCAGGTTCGCCGAGTCGGCGACCCGGAACTCGACGTTCTGCGACAGCACGGCGGTGCCGTGGTGGCGCAGGACCACGAGGGCCTTGGCGAAGGGCTGGGCGTCGATCACCAGGTGCTGGGCCGCCGGGGTGGAGTCGGTGCCGTGGATGTCCACGACGACCGGCTCGGCCACCTCGGTCTCCTGCGGCACGGTGAGCACGGTGGCCTCGGTGACGCTGCTCCAGGCGTTGGCGGAGAGCCGGTCCTCGGGGATGCCGGCGCTGCCCACGCGGGCGTCGTCGCGGCCCACGGTCTCGACGCGCACGGCGTCCGAGTCGACGGTCACCGCGGGCGCCGGCCCGGTGAGGGCGTCGGCGTGCAACCCCTTGAGGCGCTTGAGCGGGGTGAACCGGAAGTCCTCCTCCTTGCCCGTGAGCTTGGGGAAGTCGGCGACGTCGAAGGACGTGCGCCGTCCGGCCCGGGAGGAGTCGGGCACGCCGGAGATGTCGCCGTGGGCGGTGTGCCGCACGAGCGTCTCGTTCTCGGAGTGCTCGGCGGAGAGCGTCTCGCCCTCCACGTCCATGCCCGGGATGGCGACCCGGTCGTTGCCGGTGGGGACCCCGTCGACCTTCTCGCCCAGGTTGTCGTAGACGTCCTTGGCCGCGCCGACGGCCTTGTCGGCCACGGCGGTGGCCGCGGAGGCGGCGGCCTCCGTGGCGTTGCGAATCGTGTCGTTCAGCTTGGTCATGTCAGCCAACGGATCCTTCCATCTGCAGTTCGATGAGGCGGTTGAGTTCGAGCGCGTACTCCATGGGCAGCTCGCGGGCGATCGGCTCCACGAACCCGCGCACGATCATCGCCATGGCCTCGTCCTCGGCCATCCCGCGCTGCATGAGGTAGAACAGCTGCTCCTCGGAGACGCGCGAGACGGTCGCCTCGTGGCCCATGGTGACGTCGTCCTCGCGGATGTCGACGTACGGGTAGGTGTCGGAGCGCGAGACGGTGTCGACGAGCAGCGCGTCGCAGACCACGTTGGAGCGCGAACCCTTCGCGCCCTCGCGGACCTGCACGAGCCCGCGGTAGGCGGCGCGGCCGCCGTTGCGGGCCACGGACTTCGAGACGATCGACGACGACGTGTTCGGCGCGATGTGCACCATCTTGGACCCGGTGTCCTGGTGCTGTCCCTCGCCGGCGAAGGCGATGGAGAGGGTCTCGCCGCGGGCGTGCTCGCCGGTCATGTAGACCGCCGGGTACTTCTGGGTGACCTTCGAGCCGATGTTGCCGTCGATCCACTCCATGGTGGCGCCCTCGTGGGCGATCGCGCGCTTGGTCACGAGGTTGTACACGTTGTTCGACCAGTTCTGGATGGTCGTGTAGCGCACCCGGGCGTTCTTCTTGACGATGATCTCCACGACCGCGGAGTGCAGCGAGTCGGTCTTGTAGATCGGCGCGGTGCAGCCCTCGATGTAGTGGACGTAGGAGTCCTCGTCCGCGATGATGAGCGTCCGCTCGAACTGGCCCATGTTCTCCGTGTTGATGCGGAAGTAGGCCTGCAGCGGGATCTCCACGTGCACGCCCTTGGGGACGTAGACGAACGACCCGCCGGACCACACGGCCGTGTTCAGGGACGCGAACTTGTTGTCGCCCACGGGGATGACGGTGCCGAAGTACTCGGCGAAGATCTCCGGGTGCTCCTTGAGCGCGGTGTCGGTGTCGAGGAAGATGACGCCCTGCTCCTCCAGGTCCTCGCGGATCTGGTGGTAGACGACCTCGGACTCGTACTGGGCGGCGACGCCGGCCACGAGCCGTCCGCGCTCGGCCTCGGGGATGCCCAGCTTCTCGTAGGTGTTGCGGATGTCCTCGGGCAGGTCCTCCCAGGTCTGGGCCTGCTTCTCGGTGGAGCGCACGAAGTACTTGATGTTGTCGAAGTCGATGCCGGACAGGTCCGCGCCCCAGGTGGGCATGGGCTTGCGGTCGAAGAACTTCAGTCCCTTGAGCCGCAGGTCGGTCATCCACTGCGGCTCGTTCTTCTTCGCGGAGATGTCCCGGACGACGTCCTCGTCGACGCCACGGCGCGCGGAGGCGCCGGCGACGTCGGAGTCCGCCCAGCCGTACTCGTAGGTGCCGATGCCCTCGAGCTCGGGGTTCTTCTCCAGGATGTCGGCGATGACAGTGTCGTTGCCGCTGGCGATCTGGTCAGTCATGACGGCCTTCCTCTGTTGTCTGGTCTGTGCTGTGGCCTGTGGTCCGGTCCGCGGGCGCCGGTCCCGGCCGCGCGAGGGGAACGTGCGTGGTGCACACGTGGGCGCCGGCGGCCTGGGTGGACAGCCGGCGGACGTCGGTGCCGAGCAGCCGGGCGATGAGCTCGGTCTCCAGCTCGCAGAACTGCGGGTACCGGGCCGCCAGCTCGCGCACGGGGCAGTGCCCCTGGCACAGCTGCGCGGAGACGATGGTGCGGGACTCCCCGCGGCCGACGGCCACCTCGTTGGTGGAGGTCGCGAACCCGTCGCGGCTGAGCAGCCGCACCAGGACGGGCAGCCGGTCGGCGACGTCGTCCCCGGCGGCCTCGACCTCGGGACGGTAGGAGGCCTCGAGGCGGTCCACGCGGTCCTGGACGAAGGAGCGGACGGCCTCCGGGCCGGCGATGCGCCGGATGGTCTCGAGGGCGTCGGTGGCGATCTCGAGGTAGTCGTCGCCGAGCTTCGCGTGGCCCTCGGGGGCCACCACGTAGCGGCGGGCGGGCCGGCCGGCGCCCCCGCTGCGGCGGCGCACCATGGTGACCTCGATGAAGTGCTGCTGCTCGAGGGCGTCGAGGTGGCGGCGCACGGCGGCGGGGGTCAGCTCGAGCATCTCGCCGAGGTCGGCCGCGGAGACCGGGCCGTGCTCCAGGACGGCGCCGAGCACGCGCGATCGGGTGTTCTCCTCCTGCTCCACCCGCGGGCCGGGGCGGGACGCGCTCCGGGAGTCCGTGGTCTGAGTCATGGGTGAACCGTTCGCTTCCTGATCGGCAGTGGTGGAGGTCCTCGTGGTGCAGCGCGCGGCCAGCAGGTCGCTCTCAATACACAACCGGAGTATGTCGTAATTCATTCCGGGCTGACCAGTAAGCAGAGCCTTACCGGACCCCTCGTCGCAAAATCACGACTTACTCATAATAACCCCTGGCGGTGGTGGGGCCAAGGGGTCCGGGCCGGCGGGCGCGCCGCACTACACTGGTCCGGTGCCCGCCCAGAGTCCCCCCGCGTCCTCACCCGCACTCTCGATCGAGCGCCTCGTGAAGGAGTTCCCCGTCCGCCGCCGCTCCCGCCGCGGCGCCGGGGACCCGGGCCCCGGGACGGTGCACGCCGTCGATGGGCTGTCCCTGACCGCGCGGCACGGCGAGATCACCGCCCTGCTGGGACCCAACGGGGCCGGCAAGACGACCACCCTCGAGTGCGCCCAGGGCCTGCAGCGGCCCTCCGGGGGCACGGTCCGGCTGCTCGGGCAGGATCCCTGGCGGGCCGGGCCGGCCCTGCGTGCCCGGGTGGGCGTGATGCTCCAGGACGGCGGGCTCCCCCAGGCCGTGCGGCCGCTCGAGCTGCTGCGGCACGTGGCGTCCCTCTACCGCAGCCCCCGGGACATGGACGAGCTGGTGGAGCGCCTCGGCATCGGCGGCTTCGACCGCACCGTGGTCCGCCGGCTCTCCGGCGGTCAGCGCCAGCGCGTGGCCCTGGCGGCCGCCCTGGCCGGGGACCCGGACGTCCTGTTCCTGGACGAGCCCTCGGCCGGGATGGACCCGCAGTCCCGCAACATCGTCTTCGACCTCGTCCAGCAGCTGCGCCGGGAGGGGGTGTGCATCATCCTCACCACGCATCTGCTCGACGACGCCCAGCGCCTCGCCGACCAGGTCTACATCGTGGACCACGGCCGGGTCATGGCCCAGGGCTCGGTCGCGGAGCTGGTGGCCCCCGGTGCCGACGCGCCCGCCGTGCTCGTGCTGACCCTGGCCCCCGGGCATCTGGGCGCGGGGCCCTTCCCGTGGGACGGCCCCGGGTTCGAGGACGTCCGCGTGAGCCGCGCGGACCGCACCGTGACCCTCACCGGGGCCCTCACCCCCGGCCTGCTCGAGACCGTGAGCCGGTGGTTCACCGTCACCGGCACGCTGCCCGAGTCCCTGTCCCTCCAACCGCGCACCCTCGAGGACGTCTTCCTCGACATCTCCGGACGGGAGATCCGATGACCGCACCCGCCCCGCCGACCGCCCCGCACCGGCACCCGGCCCCCGCGACCCTGGCCCGCCGGGTGGCCGCCCAAGCCCGCTTCGAGACGCGCGCGGTGCTGCGCAACGGGGAGCAGCTGCTGCTGCTGCTCATCCTGCCGCTCATGGCCCTCGTGGCCCTGACCCTCACCGACCTGCTGGACGCCGCCGTGCCGACGGGGGCCGCCCGGGTGGACGTGGCCGTGCCCGGTGTGCTGGCGCTGTGCGTGCTCTCGAACGCCTTCTCGGGCCAGGGCATCCAGACGGGCTTCGACCGCCGCTACGGGGTGCTGCGCTTCCTCTCCACCACTCCCCTGGGCCGCGGCGGGCTGATCGCCGGCAAGCTGCTGGCCATCGTCGCCGTGCTCGTGGTGCAGTACGCGCTGGTCGCCGCGCTCGGCGTGGCCCTCGGCTGGCGCCCGGACGCCGCCGCGGTGCTGCTCTCCGTGCCGGTCCTGCTCCTCGGGGCCGCGGCGTTCACCGGGCTGGGGCTGCTGCTCGCCGGGACGGTGCGCGCCGAGGCCACCCTCGCCGTGACCAACCTCGTGTGGGTGCTGCTCGCCGCCGTCGGCGGCACCCTCTTCCCCGCCCGGACGCTGCCCGCGGGGCTCGCCCCGGCCGTGGACCTGCTCCCCTCCGGTGCGCTGGGCACCGCCCTGCGCGAGACGTTCCTCACCGGCACGCCCACCCTGCTCCCGGTGCTCGTGCTCGCGGTCTGGGCCGCGGCGGCCTGGGCGGGGGCGCTGCGCTGGTTCCGCTGGAGCTGAGCCGCCGCCGGGGCGGCGGTCCGCCCGGACCGCGGGAGCCGGAGTCCGCGGGAGCCGGAGTCCGCGGGCCCGGATAAACTGGGCCCGGAGATCCCACCGCACCGACCCCGTCCGGAAGTGAATTCATGAACCGCGCCAGCGAGCCCAGCGACGTCGACTCCCGCGAGCGCGGCAGCGTCCTGCTGCCCACGACGATCACCCGGTGGGTGCGGTGGCTCGCAGTCGCGTCCCTGCTGGCCAACTCCGTGCTCATCCTCACCGGCGGGCTCGTCCGGCTGACCGGGTCCGGCCTGGGCTGCCCCACCTGGCCCCGGTGCACGGACGAGTCCTGGACGAACACCCCGGAGATGGGCGTGCACGGGCTCATCGAGTTCGGCAACCGGCTGCTGACGTTCCTGCTCGCCGCCGTCGCGGTCCTGACGTTCCTGGCGGTGCTGCGGCTGCGCCGCCGGCACCCCGACCTCTTCCGGATCGCGCTGCTGCTGGGCCTCGGCATCCCGCTGCAGGCCGTGGTCGGCGGGATCACCGTGCTCACCGGGCTCAACCCGTGGATCGTGGGGATCCACTACCTCATCTCCGGGGCGATGATCGCCCTGGCCACCGTGCTGGTCAACCGGACGCGGCGGCGGTCCCTGCCGGCCGTGCGGGACGCCGAACGGCCCGGCCAGGCCTACGGGCAGCGGCGGCTGATCCGGGCGCTGATGCTCAGCCTTGCGGTGCTCACCGCCCTGATCCTCTACCTGGGCACCCTGGTCACGGGCACCGGGCCCCACGCCGGCGACGACTCCACGGCCCGGCACGCCTTCGACGCCTACCTCATCACCCGCGCCCACGCGGTCCCCGTGTACCTGATCGTCGGGGCCGTGGTCCTCGGCCTGGTGCTCGCCCGCCGGCACCGCTGGCCCGTCCCGCTGGCCGCCGGCCTCCACGCGCTGCTGGCCGCCCTGGTCCTGCAGGCGCTCATCGGCTACTACCAGTACTTCAACGGTGTGCCGATCGTGGCCGTGGCGCTGCACCTGGTGGGCTCCGCCGTCCTGATCTGGGCCACCGCCCGCACCGTGGAGAAGGGCTTCGCGGTCACCCGCACCCCGGACCCGGTGCTGCGCGACGCCGACAGCACCCCCTCCGCGCAGGCGACGGCCCGTCGCTGAGGCCCGCGGTCGAGGCTCCGCGGGGACGCTCGTGCGGGCGCTCCGGTCCGGGACCGGTCGTCCGGGCTCGCCCAGGACGGGTCCGCCGGACCGGCCCGTCCGGCCCGGTTGTTCGGGACCGGCGGGTCAGGCCCGCTCGTCGGGCGCCTCGTCGAGCAGCTCCTCGACGGCCTGGGCCAGACGCTGCCGGCTGGCCGAGGGGATCGGCAGCAGCGGCCGGCGCGGCGGCGCCGTGCTGACGCCGCACACCTCGGCCAGGGCGTAGAGTGAGCTCAGGGGCCGTTCCTGGCGCAGGATCTCCAGCAGCGGCGTCAGGGCGGCCTGCCACGTGCGCACCTGGTGCTCGTCCCCGGCGGCGACAGCGTCCCGGAAGGCCGCGTACTGGCGCGGGAGGACCGCGGCGATCCCGGAGTGCCAGGCGGCCGCGTCCGGGGCCGCCTCGTGGAGCAGCCGCTCCCCGCTCACGCCGTGGGCCGTGCCGGGCTCCGCCAGCTCGGCGAAGCGCCGCCGCCGGGCCGCGAGGTCCTCGGGGGAGTCGGCGGTGTCCTTGAACGCGTTGACGTTCTCCAGCCAGGACAGCTCGGCGGCGAGCTCCACGGGGTAGGTGAAGCCGGTCGTCGTCGGGTTGTTGTAGATGCACAGGGGCAGGGACACGGCCGCCGAGACCGTCTCCACCTGGTCCGCGATCTCCTGGGAGACCAGCGGGATGTAGGACAGCGGGTTGAGCACGAGCCCGTCCGCGCCGCCGTTCTCGGCGGCGTAGGCCATCTCCAGGACCTCCCGGGTGGTCATCGCGGAGATCCCCGCGCCCACCGGCACCCCGGACCCGCGGGCGGCCTCCACGGCGACGCCCACGACCTCCGCGCGCTCCTCCCCGGAGAGGTAGGCGAAGCTCCCCGAGCTGCCCAGGACCACCACGGCGTCCACGCCCGTCCGGACCAGCCGGCCCACATAGCGCTCGAGGGACTCCAGATCCAGGTGTCCGCCCTGCCGGAAGGGGGTGACGGGGTAGGCGACGAGCCCGGTGAAGGTCATGCTGAGCATGCGACCATCCTAGGTCCGGCGGCTCCCGCGGCCGGTCCGCTCACCCGGGTCCCGGGGGGACCCGGACGGCTCACAGGACGGGGCCGCCCACGAACGGGTCCAGGGCGAGGGCGAGGAACACGAAGGTGATGTAGGCGATGGAGCCGTGGAAGACGTACATGGCCTGCTTGTCCGTGGGCCGGCCGGCCACGGCCAGGGCGTGCAGCTTGTGGCTGTGGCCCACGAACCAGGCTCCCGCGGCGAGGGCGGTCACCGCGTAGACCCATCCGGCCCCGCCCACGGGGACGAGCAGCAGCGAGCACACCACCGTGGCCCACGCGTAGAGGACCACCTGGCTGCCCACGGTCCGGGCCCCGGCGACGGCACCCAGCATGGGGACCCCGGCCCGGGAGTAGTCGTCGGCGTACTTCATGGACAGCGGCCAGTAGTGCGGCGGGGTCCACAGGAAGATGAACAGGAAGAGCACGAGCGCGGGCCAGTCGAGCCCTCCGGTGACCGCGGCCCACCCGATGAGCACCGGCATGCACCCGGCGACCCCGCCCCAGACGATGTTCTGGGCGGTGCGGCGCTTGAGGACGATCGAGTAGAAGACCGCGTAGAGGAAGATCGCCGCCGCGCCCAGGACGCCGGCGAGCACGTTGACCCCGAG
Source organism: Kocuria oxytropis (assembly GCF_040981195.1). Classification (NCBI taxonomy): domain Bacteria; kingdom Bacillati; phylum Actinomycetota; class Actinomycetes; order Micrococcales; family Micrococcaceae; genus Kocuria; species Kocuria oxytropis. The sequence goes on from NZ_JAVFXA010000004.1 coordinate 84,208, forward strand.
CGTGAGCCAGGCGACCGACACGGCCGTGAGCAGCCAGGCGAAGACGAGGGCCTCGCGGTCGGTGACCTCCCCGGTGACGAGCGGGCGCTTGGCCGTGCGCTTCATCACCCGGTCCTCCTCCCGGTCGATGTAGCAGTTGAACGCCCCGGCCGCCCCGGCCGCGAGCGTGCCGCCCACCAGGGTGCTGAGGACGAGCCACAGGTCCGGCATGCCCTGCTGGGCGAAGATCATGGTCGGCACGGTGGCCACGAGCAGCAGCTCGATGATGCGCGGCTTCATCAGGGCCACGTAGGCGCGCAGCTTCCGGGAGGCCGTCATCCGCCCCGCCGGACGGGGCTCCCCCGCGACACCCGTGGGCCCGGTGCCGAGGACGGCTCGTCCTGCGGGTCCCGACGTCTCGAGTGAGTTCACAGAATCATTGCTCCCGGTTGCGGTGGTGTTCCCCCGGCTCCGTGCGCGAGGACGGCCCGGAGACGGTGCACCGCCGGCACGGGGAGGTGCTCGGCGCGGCAGCCCGCGGGCGCGGAAGAAGGTCCTATACAGCATAGCGCGTGGCGACGCCCGTCCCTGCGGCGGACATGACGGCCATGACGTCCCGGGGGCCCCGCACCGGTGCCTCCGGTCACACGGCCGAAATCTGCGTGACCTAAGCTGGACCCAAAGCTCCCGCCGGCAACCGGCTCCCGCTGCGCACCGCAGCGGTCCCCAGCAGAAAGGGCCCCGAACCTTGGTGACCGAACTCGATCAGAAGCTGACCTGGACCGAGCAGGACCGGCGTGCCGTGGACACGGTGCGGGTGCTGGCCGCGGACGCGGTGGAGAAGGTGGGCAACGGCCACCCGGGCACGGCGATGTCCCTGGCCCCGGCCGCGTATCTGCTGTTCCAGAAGGTGATGCGCCACGACCCGCGTGATGACCGGTGGACGGGCCGGGACCGGTTCATCCTCTCCCCCGGGCACACCTCCCTGACGCTGTACCTCCAGTTGTTCCTCTCCGGCTACGGCATGGAGCTCGAGGACATCAAGAGCCTGCGGACCTGGGGCTCGAAGACCCCGGGGCACCCGGAGTACCGGCACACCACCGGGGTGGAGATCACCACCGGCCCGCTGGGCCAGGGCCTGGCCTCGGCCGTGGGCTTCGCCTACGCCCAGCGCTACACCCGCGGCCTGTTCGACCCCGACGCGCCCGCCGGCGAATCGGTCTTCGACCACATGGTCTACGTGATCGCCTCCGACGGCGACCTCCAGGAGGGGGTGACCTCCGAGGCGTCCTCGCTGGCCGGAGTGCAGGAGCTGGGCAACCTCGTGGTGATCTACGACCAGAACCACATCTCCATCGAGGACGACACCGACGTGGCCTTCACCGAGGACGTCCTGGCCCGCTACGAGGCCTACGGCTGGCACGTGAACCGGGTGGACTGGACGAAGACCGGGGACTACGTCGAGGACGTCGAAGAGCTCTACGGCGCGATCCGCGCGGCCAAGGCCGAGACCACCAAGCCCTCGATGATCGCGCTGCGCACGATCATCGGCTACCCCGCGCCGGGAAAGCAGAACACCGGGGGCATCCACGGCTCCAAGCTCGGGGCCGAGGAGGTCGCCGCGACCAAGGAGATCCTCGGCTTCGACCCCGAGCAGTCCTTCCAGGTCGAGGACGAGGTGATCGCCCACACCCGCGGCATCGCCGAGCGCATGAAGAGTGTCCGCGAGCAGTGGGAGCAGGACTTCGCCGCCTGGCGGGAGGCCAACCCGGAGCGGGCGGGCCTCTACGACCGGATCCGCGCCGAGGAGCTGCCCGAGAACTACGCCGAGGCGTTCCCCGTCTTCGAGGCCGGCAAGGACGTGGCCACCCGGGCCGCGTCGGGGAAGGTGATCAACGCGATCGCCGAGACCTTCCCGGAGCTGTGGGGCGGCTCGGCCGATCTGGCCGGGTCCAACAACACCACGATCGAGTCCGCGGCCTCCTTCATCCCCGAGGCGCGCTCCACCGAGAAGTGGACTGGCAACCCCTACGGGCGGGTGCTGCACTTCGGGATCCGCGAGCACGCCGCGGCGGCGATCGTCAACGGCATCACCATGTCCTCGCAGACCCGGGCGTTCTCCGGGACGTTCCTGATCTTCTCCGACTACCAGCGCCCGGCCGTTCGCCTGGGCGCGCTGATGAAGGTCCCCTCGATCTACGTGTGGACCCACGACTCCATCGGCCTCGGCGAGGACGGTCCCACCCACCAGCCGGTGGAGCAGCTCTCCTCCCTGCGCGCGATCCCGGGCCTGGACGTGGTCCGCCCGGCCGACGCCAACGAGACCGCCGTGGCGTGGCGGACGATGCTGGAGAACCGGCACGGCCCGGCCGGCATCGCCCTGACCCGCCAGAACGTGCCCACCTTCGCGCGCACCGACCTGCACCCGGACGCCGAGGGCGAGAAGTTCGCCTCCGCCGAGGGGGTCGCCCGCGGCGGCTACGTCCTGGCCGACGCCCCGGACGGCCAGGAGCCGGACGTGGTGCTGATCGGCACCGGCTCCGAGGTCTCCCTGGCCGTGGCAGCCCGCGAGCAGCTGGCGGCGCAGGGGGTGGCCGCCCGGGTGGTGTCCATGCCCTGCCGGGAGTGGTTCGACGCCCAGGACGCCGCCTACCGCGAGTCCGTGATCCCGGCGGCCGTGCGGGCCCGCGTCACCGTGGAGGCCGGGATCGCCATGTCCTGGCGGGACCTCCTCGGCGAGCACGGCCGGGCCGTGTCCCTGGAGCACTTCGGGGAGTCCGCCGACTACGAGACCCTCTACCGCGAGTTCGGCATCACCGCCGAGGCCGTCACCGCCGCCGCCCAGGAGTCCCTCACCGCCGCGCGGGACACCGCCCCGGCGAACCGCTGAGCAGCGGCGCGCACCGACCGACCACCCTCCCCCGAGCACGAGGACTGACAGACACATGACCACTCCCACCCAGAAGCTCTCCGACGCCGGCGTCTCGATCTGGCTCGACGACCTGTCCCGCGAACGCCTGGCCTCCGGCGGGCTGCGGCAGCTCATCGACGAGAAGAACGTGGTCGGGGTGACCACCAACCCCACGATCTTCGCCGCGGCCCTGGCCGCCCACGACGCCTACGAGGACCAGGTCAAGGAGCTCGCCGCCGCCGGGACCGACGTGGACGAGGCCGTGCTGGCCATCACCACCGACGACGTGCGCGAGGCCTGCGACCTGTTCGCCCCGATCGCCGAGGCCACCCAGGGCGTGGACGGGCGGGTGTCCATCGAGGTGGACCCGCGCCTGGCCCAGGACGCCGAGGCCACCTCGGCCATGGCCCAGCGGCTGTCGGCGACCATCGACCGCTCCAACGCGCTGATCAAGATCCCCGCCACCGAGGCGGGGCTGCCCTCGATCACCGCGACCATCGCCGAGGGGATCTCCGTCAACGTGACGCTGATCTTCTCCCTCGAGCGCTACCGCGCCGTCATCAACGCCTACCTGCTGGGCCTGGAGCAGGCCCTGGAGAACGGCAAGGACCTGGCCGGCATCCACTCCGTGGCCTCCTTCTTCGTCTCCCGCGTGGACGCCGAGATCGACAAGCGCCTCGACGCGGTCGGCACCGAGGAGGCGAAGGCCCTGAAGGGCCAGGCCGGGCTGGCCAACGCCCGGCTCGCCTACCAGATCTTCGAGGACTCCCTGGCCACCGAGCGCTGGGAGCGGCTGGCCTCGGCCGGGGCGAACCCGCAGCGCCCGCTGTGGGCCTCCACCGGGGTGAAGGACCCGTCCCTGCCGGACACCCTGTACGTGACCGGGCTCGTGGCCCCGAACACGGTCAACACCATGCCGGAGAAGACCCTCGAGGCCACGTTCGACCACGCCGAGATCACCGGGGACACCGTCACCGGCAGCTACGCGGAGTCCAACGAGCTCCTGGACAGGATCGCCGGCGTGGGGATCTCCTACGACGAGGTCGTCGCCCAGCTCGAGGCGGAGGGCCTCACCAAGTTCGAGGACTCCTGGACGGAGCTGCTCGAGACGGTGCAGACCGCTCTCGACAACGCCCGCTGAGCCCGTCCCGTCCCGACCCGAGTGCCGTCCGTGCTGCCCCACCCGAAGGAGAATCCATGAGCTCCCTGTCCGTCCAGACCTCCGGCGCGGCCCGCGAGGCCGTCGACCGGCACGTGCCCGCGCTGGTGGGCGACGGGTTCGCGTCCAAGCTCTTCGCCCAGGACCCCACCCTGTGGGGCGCCGCGGCCGAGGACGAGTCGGCCAAGCGGCTGGGCTGGGTGGAGGCCGCCGAGGTCTCTCGGCCGCTCGTCGCCGAGATCGCCGCGCTGCGGGAGGAGTTCGCCGCCGAGGGGGTGGACCGCTTCGTGCTCGCGGGCATGGGAGGGTCCTCCCTCGCCCCCGAGGTGATCACCCGGACCGCGGGCGTCGAGCTGTTCGTGCTGGACTCCACGGACCCGGAGATGGTCGGGGCGGCCCTGGCCGACCGCCTCGAGCGCACCGCGATCGTCGTCTCGTCCAAGTCCGGCTCCACCGTGGAGACGGACTCCGCCCGCCGGGTCTTCGCCCGGGCCTTCCAGGACGCGGGCATCGACGCCGCCTCGCGGATCGTGGTGGTCACCGACCCCGGCTCGCCCATGGAGGCCTCCGCGCGGGAGGCCGGCTACCGCCGCGTCTTCACCGCCGACCCGACCGTGGGCGGGCGGTTCTCCGCGCTCACGGCGTTCGGGCTCGTCCCGTCCGGGCTCGCCGGGGTGGACGTCGGGGCCCTGCTCGACGACGCCGACGAGGCCGGTGAGGTGCTCCGCGAGGACGCCGAGGACAACCCGGCGCTGCACCTGGGCGCGGCGCTCGGCGGGACGCAGCCACTGCGGAACAAGCTCGTGTTCCGGGACCTGGGCTCCGGGATCACAGGCTTCGCCGACTGGGCGGAGCAGCTGATCGCGGAGTCCACCGGCAAGGAGGGCAAGGGCGTGCTGCCCGTCGTCGTGGGCGCCGGGGACGCGCCGGAGGCCTCGTCCGGGGCGTCCGACGTCCTGGTCGTGGAGCTCGTCGGCGTGGACGAGGAGCAGGCCCCCGAGGGGGACGTGGTGCGCGTCGCGGGCTCGCTCGGCGCCCAGCTCATGCTGTGGGAGGTGGCCACGGCGGTGGCCGGGCGGCTGCTGGGCATCAACCCCTACGACCAGCCGGACGTGGAGTCGGCGAAGAACGCGACCCGTGCCCTGCTCGAGGACAAGCCGCGGCCGACGGCCGCGGACGTCGTGGACGGGCCCGTGGAGATCCGCGGCGCCCACGACCTGCTCGACGGCACGCGCACGGTCGAGGACGCCCTGGCCAAGCTGCTCGCGCAGCTGCCGGAGACCGGGTACCTCTCCGTGCAGGCGTACTTCGACCGCCTCGCGTGGGCGGACCTGGAGGACATCCGCCCGGTGCTCGCCCGGGCCACCGGCCGGCCCGTGACGTTCGGCTGGGGTCCCCGGTTCCTGCACTCCACCGGCCAGTACCACAAGGGCGGCCCGGCGGAGGGCGTGTACCTGCAGATCACCGCCGCCTCCGGGACGGACCTCGACATCCCGGACAGCCCGTTCAGCTTCGGCGAGCTCATCTCGGCCCAGGCCGACGGGGACGCGCAGGTCCTCGCCGACCACGGCCGCCCGGTGCTGCGGCTGCGGCTCACCGACCGCGCCGCGGGGGTGGCACGGCTGCAGCAGGCCGTCGACGCCCTCGGCCGCTGACCGGTCGGGGCAACCCGACCGCTGTCCTAGAATGGACGCACGCCACGGTCGGCGCGGGAGTCCCGCGCCGACCGTTGTGCGTGCAGGCCCCGTGAGCGCCCCGGCGCCGCAGAGACGTGAAGGAGTTCTGTTGCCAGACAACAATGCCCGCAATGCGCTGCGGGACCCGAGGGACCGGCGGCTCGTCCGGGTCGCCGCACCGTCGGCGCTCGTGCTCTTCGGCGTGACGGGAGACCTCGCGAAGAAGAAGCTGCTGCCGGCGATGTACGACCTCGTCAACCGGGGGCTGCTCCCGCCGTCCTTCGCGCTCGTCGGCTTCGGCCGCCGCGACTGGTCGCACGAGCAGTTCCGCGAGGTGGTGCGCGAGTCCGTCGAGGCCCACGCCCGCACGCCCTTCCAGGAGGACGTGTGGCGGCAGTTCGCCTCCGGCGTCCGGTTCGTGCGCGGGGAGTTCGACGAGGACAAGGCCTACGAGGCGCTCAAGTCGACCCTCAAGGACCTCGACGTGAACTCCGGGACGCGCGGCAACCACGCGTTCTACCTCTCGATCCCGCCCAAGGCGTTCGAGACGGTCTGCCAGCAGCTCGCCGACCACGGCCTCGCTCAGCACGAGAACGCCTCCGGGTGGCGCCGTGTGGTCATCGAGAAGCCCTTCGGCCACGACCTCGACTCCGCCGCGGAGCTCAACGCCATCGTGGAGCGCGTGTTCCCGGCGGACTCGGTGTTCCGCATCGACCACTACCTGGGCAAGGAGACGGTCCAGAACATTCTCGCGCTGCGCTTCGCGAACCAGATGTTCGAGCCGCTGTGGAACGCGCAGTTCGTGGACCACGTGCAGATCACCATGGCGGAGGACATCGGCATCGGCTCCCGCGCCGGGTACTACGACGGCGTGGGCGCGGCCCGCGACGTCATCCAGAACCACCTGCTGCAGCTGCTGGCCCTCACCGCCATGGAGGAGCCGCTGTCCTTCGAGGCCCACCACATGCGCGCCGAGAAGGCCAAGGTGCTCGCCTCGGTCGTCGTCCCCGAGGACCTGGCGGCGCACTCCGCGCTCGGCCAGTACGAATCCGGGCTGCAGGGCGGGGAACGGGTGCGGTCCTTCCTCGAGGAGCAGGACATCCCCGCCGACTCCCGCACCGAGACCTACGCCGCGCTGCGCGTGGACATCAACAACCGCCGGTGGGCGGGCGTGCCGTTCTACCTGCGGGCGGGCAAGCGCCTGGGCCGGAGGGTCACCGAGATCGCCGTGCAGTTCAAGACCTCCCCCAACCTGCTCTTCGGGGACAACGGCCACGAGGACCTGGGGCAGAACGTCATCGTGATCCGGATCCAGCCCGACGAGGGCGTGACGATCCGGCTGGGCTCCAAGGTCCCCGGCACGCAGTCGGAGATCCGGGACGTGACCATGGACTTCGGCTACGGCCACTCGTTCACCGAGTCCAGCCCCGAGGCCTACGAGCGCCTCATCCTCGACGTGCTGCTCGGGGAACCGCCGCTGTTCCCGGACCACGAGGAGGTCGAGCTGTCCTGGCGGATCCTCGACCCCTTCGAGGAGTGCTGGGCGGAGCAGCAGATCATGCCGGAGCCGTACGCGCCGGGGTCCTGGGGACCCTCCGCCGCGGACGAGCTGCTGGCCCGCGACGGACGCGTCTGGAGGCGACCGTGATCGTTTCGATGGAGAACACCACCACCTCGGCCATCGACAAGAAGCTCAACCAGCTGCGGGACCAGCACGGCGTCGTGACGCTCGGCCGGGTCCTGACCCTGGTGATCCTCGCGCAGGCCGGGCACTCCGAGGCCGCGCTCGAGGCCGCGAACTTCGCCAGTCACGAGCACCCGTGCCGGATCCTCGTGCACGTGGCGCACTCCCAGGCGGAGAGCACCCGGCTCGACGCCCAGCTGCGCATGGGCGGTGACGCGGGGGCCTCCGAGGTCATCGTGCTGCACGGCTACGGCGAGCTGGCCGCGCCCACCGAGACGCTGTTCTCGGCGCTGCTGCTGCCGGACGCGCCGATCGTGGCGTGGTGGCCGCACGAGGTGCCGCCGCCCTCGCCGCACACCTCCTCGATCGCCCGGATCGCCCACCGGCGGATCACCGACGCCGCGCGCAGCGACGACGCCTACGAGACGCTCGCGGAGCTCAGCGACCGCTACGTCCCCGGCGACACCGACCTCGCGTGGACGAGGGTCACCAACTGGCGCATCCAGCTGGCCGCGGTCCTCGACCAGGCGGAGCCGGCGCCCGTGCGGGAGGTCGTCGTCGAGGGGTGCGGCCGCTCCCCCAGCGTGGTGCTGCTGGGCACGTGGCTGGGCACCCGGCTCGACGCCGAGGTCACGTTCGTGAACAACCCGGGGACCCGGCGCCTGGACAAGGTGACCCTGGTGCGGGACGACGGCGAGATCGTGCTCGAGCGCCCGGGCCGGTCCGTGGCGATGCTGCGGCAGCCGGGCCAGCCCGACCAGCAGATCGCGATGCCCGTGCGGGACCTCAGCGCCTGCATCGCCGAGGAGCTCCGCCGCCTGGACCCGGACGAGGTCTACGGCGAGGTGCTCACCACCGGGCTGCGGGACGTGCGGGTCGCGCGCATCGTGGACACCACCGGCGAGCTCACCCCCGGCGCCGCGCGCTTCCTGGCCGCGCACGGGGGCGGCCGCCCGGCCCCGGAGCTCCCGCCGGGCGCCCCGCCCGGCGACGCCCCGGAACCGGTCGCCGACGCGCCGGCGAAGCCGTCCCCCGCCCCGGCCGCCGACCCGGCCGGCGCGGCGGCCTCCGTCCCGTCCTCCGGGGAGGAGCAGGCATGAGCGCCGCGCCGGAGACCGTCCCGCACCCCGACAAGGCCTCGCTGGCCGCCGGCACCGCGGAGCGGATCCTCGACGTGGTCGTGGCCGCGCAGGAGGAGCGCGGCGAGGCGGGACTCGTGCTCACCGGCGGCAGCATGGGCACCGCGGTGCTCGCCGCCGTGGCGGCCTCCGCCCGCCGGGACGAGGTCGACTGGTCCCGGGTCGACGTCTGGTGGTCCGACGAGCGCTTCGTGGCCGCGGACAGCCCCGAGCGCAACTGCGTCCAGGCCGCCGAGGCCGTGGGCGGGGCGCTGGCGCTGAACCCGGACCGGGTGCACTGCATGGGCAGCGCCGACGACTTCGCCACCGCCGAGGACGCGGCCGACGACTACCGCCGCGAGCTCGAGGCCGCGGCCGCGGCGCAGCACGGCACCGGGCCGGTGCCGCGCTTCGACCTGTCCCTGCTGGGCCTGGGCCCGGACGGGCACGTGGCGTCCCTGTTCCCGGGCCGCCCGCACGTGCACGAGCAGGAGGCCACGGTGCTGGGGGTGCAGGACTCCCCCAAGCCCCCTCCGGTGCGGGTGAGCATGACGCTGCCGATGATCAACAGCGCGCAGCGGATCTGGTTCCTCGTGGCGGGGGCCGACAAGGCGGCGGCGGTCGCGGCCGTGCGCGCGGGCGCCCCGCTCGAGCGGACCCCCGGTGCCGGGGTGCACGGCACCGAGGAGACGCTGCTGCTGGTCACGGAGGACTGCCTGACCGGCTGACGGCCCGGGCCCCGTCGAGGGGCGCGGCCCGCGGTCCGCGCCCCTCGAGGGGGCGGACACGGACGACCCCGGGTCCCCCGGCCGGCCGCGGGACGTCGCGGCGGGCCGGGGGACCCGGGGTCGGTGGGTACCGGGGGCGGTGGGATCAGACCGCGACCTCGGCGAAGCGCATGGTCAGCGCGTAGGCCGCGACGGACAGGGCCCACACCACAGCGGTGCCGGTGGTGAGGCGGACCAGGTTCTTCTGCGCCACGCCGGAGGTGTTCAGCGACTGGGTCATGCCGCCGCCGAACATGTCGGAGAGGCCTCCGCCCTTGCCCTTGTTGAGGAGCACGAGCAGGACGGCCAGCAGGCTCGTGAGCACGATGATCGCCAGGAGCACGTTCTGCAGAATTTCCACTGGGGCCTTCCCTCGGGGTGTCCGTCGAGCAGCCGCGCCCGGACGGCGCGGGGAGTCAGGGGGTCGTGATCAGTCGGTCACGAGGTGCTGCTCGAACCTGGCAATGCTAGCAAACTCCTCGGCGTCCAGGCTGGCGCCGCCGACGAGCACGCCGTCCACGTCCTTGCCCTTGAGGATCGATCCCGCGTTGGCGGCCTTGGCGGAGCCGCCGTAGAGGATGCGGGTCTTCGCCGCGGTGTCGGCGTCGTGGAGCTCGGCGAGCTCGGCGCGGATGGCGGCCGCCATCTCCTGGGCGTCCTCCGGGCCGGCGACCTCGCCGGTGCCGATCGCCCAGACGGGCTCGTAGGCCACCACGAGCTCGGCGACGCGCCCGGCCTCGAGACCGGCGATGGACCCCCGCAGCTGCTCGAGGGTGAAGGCGACGTGCTCGCCGGCCTGGCGGACCTCGAGGCCCTCCCCCACGCACAGCACGGGGACCAGGCCGTGGCGGTGGGCGGCGGCGATCTTCGCGTTGCACTGCTCGTCCGTCTCACCGTGGATGGTGCGGCGCTCGGAGTGGCCGATCAGCACGTAGGTGCAGCCGAGCTTGGCCAGGAACTGCCCCGAGATGTCGCCGGTGTAGGCGCCGGAGTCCTGGTCGGAGAGGTCCTGGGCGCCGTAGACCACGCGCAGGTCGTCGCCGTCCACGAGGCTCTGGACGGAGCGGAGGTCGGTGAACGGCGGGAAGACGGCCACCTCGGCGCGGGTGTAGTCGTGCTTGGCGTCGTCCAGGGTCCACGCGAGCTTCTGCAGCAGCGTGATGGCCTGGGCGTGGTCCATGTTCATCTTCCAGTTGCCGGCGATCAGCGGCGTGCGGTCGAACTGACCGTTGGTCTGCGAGGTCATCGGGGACTCCTGTCCGCGGCGGGTACGCCGCTCGTGGTGCGTGTCGGCAGTGGTGCGCTGGGGGTCCGGGTGCCCCGGGGCGTGGCCCCGGGGCACCCGGACCGGTGGTGCGGACGGCGGGTCAGGCGCCCAGGGCCACGACCCCGGGCAGCTCCTTGCCCTCGATGAACTCGAGGGAGGCGCCGCCGCCGGTGGAGATGTGCCCGAACTGGTCGTCGGAGAACCCGAGGTTGCGCACGGCCGAGGCGGAGTCGCCGCCGCCGATGACGCTCATCGCGTCCGAGGCGACGATGGCCTCGGCCACCGCCCGCGTGCCCCCGGCGAAGGCCTCCATCTCGAACACGCCCGCGGGGCCGTTCCAGAACACCGTCCTGGCACCGCGGATCCGCTCGGCGAACAGCTTCGCCGACTCGGGCCCGATGTCCAGGCCGAGACCGGAGGAGCCGATCTCGCCGTCCTCGATGGCGTCGACCGGGCGCACCTCGTGGGCGGCGTCCGCGGCGAACTTCTCCGCGTACACGATGTCCACGGGCAGGACGATCTCGGTGCCGGCCGCGGAGGCCTTCTCGAGGTAGTCCTTGACGGTCCCGATCTGGTCCTCCTCCAGCAGCGACCCGCCCACGGAGTGACCCTGGGCGGCGAGGAACGTGAAGACCATGCCGCCGCCGATGAGAAGCGAGTCGGCCTTGCCGATGAGGTTCTCGATCACCGCGAGCTTGTCCGAGACCTTGGACCCGCCCATGACCACCACGAAGGGCCGCTCGGGGGCGGAGACCACCGTGGTGAGCACGTCCAGCTCGCGCTTGACGAGGTCACCCAGGTAGGCCGGGAGCCGGTGGGCGATGTCGAACACGGAGGCGTGCTTGCGGTGCACCGCGCCGAAGGCGTCGTCCACGTAGGCCCCGTCCGCGCCCGTCAGGGCGGCCAGCTCGTCCGCGAAGGCGCCGCGCTCGGCGTCGTCCTTCGAGGTCTCGCGGGGGTCGAAGCGCACGTTCTCGATCACGAGCACCTCGCCGTCGGCCAGGGCCTCGGCCTTCGCCCGGGCGTCCTCCCCGACCACGTCGGAGGCGATCAGCACGGGGAAGTCGGCCAGCTCGGCCAGCCTCCGCGCGGCGGGGGCGATCGAGTACTGGGGGTCGACCTGTCCCTTGGGCCGGCCGAGGTGCGCCATCACGATGACGCGGGCCCCGGCGTCGGCCAGCTTCTTCAGCACCGGCAGGGACGCGCGGACGCGCCCGTCGTCGGTCACGGTGGAGCCGTCCAGGGGGACGTTGAGGTCGGAGCGGACCAGGACGCGGCGCCCGGCGACGCCGTCGGCGATCAGTTCGTCAAGTGCATGAGCCATGCCACTCACCCTACCCCGGCGGCGTCGCGCGGCGACGGGCTCAGAGCTGCGCGCCGACGTGGGAGACGACGTTGACGAGGCGGGAGGTGTAGCCCCACTCGTTGTCGTACCAGGCGATGACCTTGACCTGGTTGCCGATGACCTTCGTCAGCGGGGCGTCGAAGATCGTGGAGATGCTGTCGCCCTGGATGTCGGAGGAGACGATGGGGTCCTCGGTGTACTTGACGATGCCCTTCATGGCGCCCTCGGCGGCCTCCTTCATGGCGGCGTTGACCGACTCGACGGTGACCTCCTTCTGGGCGTCGAAGGTCAGGTCCACGACCGAGCCGGTGGGCACGGGCACGCGCACCGCGAAGCCGTCCAGCTTGCCCTTGAGCTCGGGCAGCACGAGGCCCACGGCGGCGGCCGCGCCGGTGGTGGTCGGCACCATGTTGAGGGCGGCGGCGCGGGCACGGCGCAGGTCGCTGTGCGGTCCGTCCTGCAGGTTCTGGTCCGCGGTGTACGCGTGGATGGTGGTCATCAGGCCGCGCTCGATCCCGAACGCGTCGTTGAGGACCTTCGCCATGGGGGCGAGGCAGTTGGTGGTGCAGGAGGCCGCCGAGACGATGTTCATCGAGGCGCCGTCGTAGCTGTCGAGGTTGACACCGGGCACGAAGGTGCCGTCGATCTCCTTGCCGGGGGCGGAGAGGACGACCTTCTTGGCGCCGCCGTCCAGGTGGGCCTTGGCCTTGGTGCCGTTGGTGAAGCGGCCGGTCGACTCGACGACGACGTCCACGCCGAGCTCGCCCCAGGGCAGCTTGGAGGGGTCCGGCTCGGCGAGGAACTTCACCGCACGGCCGTCCACGCTCATGGTGTCGCCGTCGAGGGTCACCTCGCCGGGGAACCGGCCCATGATGGAGTCGTACTTGAAGAGGTGGACCAGGGTCTCCGGGTCCGTGAGGTCGTTCACGGCCACGACCTCGATGTTCTGGCCCTGCTCGCGCGCCGCGCGGAGGAAGTTGCGTCCGATGCGTCCGAAGCCGTTGATGCCCACTCGAATGGTCACTGGGTTCTCCTGTGTAGGTCGGGGTCTGGATCGTGGAACCGCCCCCATTCTACGTGGTTATCCCTGGGATGTCTTGGGGTCGTGAAAGATTCACCCCGCATTCATCCCCAAACCCACACAAACCAACATCCGGGAGCGCAGACCCTCGCAACGACAGACAACGCCACGGAGCCGTGCTCACGAAGCAGAGATCCTGACGCCGTGGTCCCGGTCCCCGGCGCCGCGACCCGGCGCCGGGCCGGCTCAGGACGGCAGGGCGTCCGCGGCGACCCCGGCGTCGGTGCCGGGCAGGTTCAGCTCCTCCGCCCGGCGGTCCGCCATGGCCAGCAGCCGGCGGATCCGGCCCGCCACGGCGTCCTTGGTGAGCGGGGGGTCCGCGAGCCGGCCGAGCTCGTCGAGGCTGGCCTGCTTGTTGGACAGGCGCAGCTCCCCGGCCTGCCGCAGGTGCTCCGGCACCTCGTCGCCGAGGATCTCCAGGGCCCGCTCCACCCGGGCCCCGGCGGCCACGGCGGCCTGCGCGGAGCGGCGGAGGTTGGCGTCGTCGAAGTTCGCGAGGCGGTTGGCCGTGGCGCGCACCTCCTTGCGCATCCGCCGGTCCTCCCACTGCAGCAGCGTCTGGTGCGCGCCCATCCGGGTCAGCAGCGCGGCGATCGCGTCCCCGTCCCGCACCACCACGCGGTCCACGCCCCGCACCTCGCGGGCCTTGGCGAGCACGCCGAGGCGCCGGGCCGCGCCCACGAGCGCGAGCGCGGCCTCGGGGCCGGGGCAGGTGAACTCCATGGCCGCGGAGCGGCCGGGCTCGGTGAGGGACCCGTGGGCGAGGAAGGCCCCGCGCAGCACCGCCTCGGCGTCGGCCACGGCCCCGTTGACCACCGCGGGCGGCAGCCCGCGCACGGGCCGCCCGCGGGAGTCGAGCAGGCCCGTGCGCCGGGCGAGGGCCTCGCCGTCCTCGACGACGCGCACCACGTAGGAGCTGCCGCGCCGCAGCCCGCCGCCCGAGACGACCATGATCTCGCTCTCGTGGCCGAAGACCTCGTGCACGGCGCGGCGCACCCGGCGCGCCGTGGCGCCGAGGTCCACCTCCGCCTCCACGACGATGCGCCCGGAGACGATGTGGAGCCCGCCCGCGAAGCGCAGCAGGGCGGAGAGCTCCGCCCGCCGTTCCGAGGACCTCTTGATCTCGAGGCGGGAGAGTTCTTCCTTGACCGATGCCGTCAGGGCCACGCGGTTCCTTTCCTGGGGATGTCGGGGGGGGTGGAGTGTGGGGCGGGGATCAGCGGTGCCGCTCGAAGATCTCCTGGTAGGCCGCCGCGAGCCGCAGCGTGTTGTGCACGGCGGTGCCGGGGTGGGCCCGAACGTCGGCGTAGAAGACCTCGGCGCCCAGGCCGCGGGCGACGGCCTCGAGGTCGGCGCCGTCCTCGGTGGCCGAGGGGTCGGCGAGGACCACGTCGAGGGTCAGCTCGGGGCAGTAGGCGTGCAGCACCCGCAGGTGGTCGGCGGCGGTCTTCCCGCGCGTCTCGGTGTCCGGCGAGAGGTTCAGGGTGACGCAGCGGCGGGCCCGGGAGGTGCAGATCGCCTCGCGCAGCTCGGGCAGCAGCAGGTGCGGGAGCACGGAGGTGTGCCAGGACCCCGGTCCCATGACCACCCAGTCCGCGAGCCCGACCGCCTCGACCGCCTGGGGGCACGCCGGGGCGTCGGGGGGCACGAGCCGGACGTTGCACACGTCCGGCTGCTTGGCCAGCACCGCCTGACCCGTGATGGTGCGCACCGCGCCGGGGTCCTGGCCGTCGCAGCCTCGGCCGGCGGACGCGCTGTCCGGGACGTCGCCGGCGATGACCAGCGGCTCCGTGGACATCGGCAGCACCCGGCCGCGGGCGCCGAGCAGGGCACCGGCCCACTCGAGACCCGCGACCGGGTCCCCCAGCAGCTCCCAGAGCGTGACGATGAGCAGGTTGCCGAGGGCGTGGTTGTCGAGGGTCGTGGACCGGTCCGCCGTGGAGCTGAACCGGTGCTGCATGACGTCGCGCCAGGTCCGGCCCCACTCGGAGTCGTCGCACAGCGCGGCGAGGGCCATCCGCAGGTCCCCCGGGGGCAGGACGCCGAGCTCGTCGCGCAGCCGTCCGGAGGAGCCGCCGTCGTCGGCGACCGTCACCACCGCGGTGAGCGCCGGGGTGATCCGGCGCAGGGCGGCGAGGTTCGCGGAGAGGCCGTGCCCGCCGCCGAGGGCGACGACGGACGGGCTGGTGTCCCCGGGCCGGCGGGCGGAGGGGTCCGGGGAGTGGTGCGGGTCGACGTCGGCGCCGCTGCTGAGGGGCAGCCGGGGGAAGGCGCCGGTGGGTGGGATGGTCATCGGGGGTCCAATGCGGGTGAGGGCGAGCCGGTCACTCCCGGCCCATGTCCCGGTGCTGGATGCTGACGGTCACGAGCGGCAGCTTGGCGAGCCTGCGGGCCACCTCCTCGCTCACGGCCACGGAGCGGTGCTTCCCGCCCGTGCAGCCGATCGCGATGGTGGCGTAGTGCTTGTTCTCCGTACGGTATCCCGCGAAGACGGGTTCGAGCATGGCGACGAACCGGTCCACGAACTGCTGGGGGCCCTCGTCCTGGAAGACGTAGTCCCGCACCTCGTCGTCCTTGCCGGTGCGGGGGCGCAGGGACGGGACCCAGTGCGGGTTGGGGATGAAGCGGACGTCGGCCACGTAGTTGGCGTCCGCGGGGACCCCGTACTTGAAGCCGAAGCTGAGCACGGTCAGGCGCAGCACCACCGGCCCGTTGGTGGAGAACAGGTCGGCCACGGCCCGGGAGAGCGCGTGCACGTTGAAGCCGGAGGTGTCCAGGACCACGTCGGCGGACTCCCGCAGGTCCGTCAGCAGGGCGCGCTCGGCGCGGATGCCGTCGAGGATCCGGCCGCCGGCCTGCAGCGGGTGCGGGCGGCGCTGGTGCTCGTAGCGCGAGACCAGGACGTCGTCGGCCGCGTCGAGGAAGAGCACCGAGAAGTCGACGTCGGACGCCTCGAGGGCGGCCAGGGTCTCCTTCATGTCGTTGAACAGGGCCTTGCCGCGCACGTCGATGACCACCGCCAGCTTGGGCAGCGCCTGCGGGGTGCGGGAGACGAGGTCGGCCAGGGTGTGCAGCATCTGCGGCGGGAGGTTGTCGACCACGTACCAGCCGAGGTCCTCCAGGGCGTTGGCGGCCGTGCTGCGCCCGGCCCCGGACATGCCCGTGACCACGAGCAGCTCCGAGCTCGTCGGCTTCGCGTGGTCCGTGCCGTCGGCCGTCCCGAGGTCCGTTCCGGCGGTGTGCTCGCTCATGTGCGCTCCGTCTCCCGTCGTCCTGCCCTGTGCCTGGTGGTCCGTGCCCGGTGCTCCACGTCCGCCGGCCCCGGTGCCCCGGTGCCGGCCGGGTCCTCGCGGCGGTCCCGCCCCAGCCTAGCCAAGTCGGGCGGGCGCCGCCGCGACCTCGCTCACGGGAGCACCTCGCCGGTGGTCATGTTGACCGCGGGGGCCGCGGCGTCCCCGGCGGCCTGCAGGGCGGCGGCGACCTTCTCGGCCAGGGTCCGGCCGAAGCCGGGCACCTGCTCGATGTCCTCCACGCGGGCGGCCCGCAGCTTCTTGACGGAGCCGAAGTGCTTCAGCAGCGCCTTCTGCTTGGCCGGCCCGACCCCGGGCAGCTCGTCGAGCACGGAGACCGTCATGGCGGAGGAGCGCTTCTTGCGGTGGAAGGTGATGGCGAAGCGGTGGGCCTCGTCGCGGATCCGCTGGAGCAGGTAGAGACCCTGGCTCGCGCGCGGCAGGATGACGGGGAACTCGTCGTCCGGCACCCACACCTCCTCGAGGCGCTTGGCCAGGCCGACCACGTGCACGTCCTCGATCCCGAGGTCGTGCAGGGCGCGGGCGGCCGCGGCGACCTGGGGCGGTCCGCCGTCGACGACCACGAGGCTGGGCGGATAGGCGAACCGCGCCCGCTCCGGGGCCTCGGTCCCGGCCTCCACCTGCCCGGTGCGCGGCCCGGCGGCCTGCCGCTCGGCCTGCTCCTCGAGGTGGCGGCGGAAGCGCCGGGAGATGACGTCGTACATGGACGCGGTGTCGTCCCGTGCGGCCTCGCCGGTGACCGAGAACTTCCGGTAGTCGGCCTTGCGGGGCAGCCCGTCCTCGAAGACCACCATGGAGGCGACCACGTTGGTCCCCTGCACGTGCGAGATGTCGTAGCACTCGATGCGCATCAGCGGCACCGGGATGTCGAGGGCCTCCTGCAGCTCTTGGAGGGACGCGGAGCGGGTGGTGATGTCGCCCGCCCGCCGGGACTTGTGCAGCTTGAGGGCCTGTCGGGCGTTCTCCTGCACCGTCTCCATCAGGTGCGCCTTCTCCCCGCGCTGCGGGACGGCGATCGAGACCCGCGATCCGCGCAGGCCCGAGAGCCACTCCTCGAGCCGGTCGGTGCTGTCGGCGGGCTCGGAGAGCAGGACGGTGCGGGGAATGGCGTCCTCCCGGTAGGCGAGCTCGGCGGAGGGCCGGTGCTTGGACCCGCCGGGGACCGTGGGCGCGGCGGCCTCGGCGCTCTCGGCGGCGTCCGTGGCGGTCTCGCCGTAGACCTGCTCGAGCAGCTGCTCGAGCAGCCGTCCGCCGTCGGCCTCCTCGACCTTCTCCGTGACCCAGCCGCGCTGGCCGCGGATGCGCCCGCCCCGGACGTGGAAGACCTGGACGGCGGCCTCGAGCTCGTCCTCGGCGAGCGCGAAGAAGTCCGCGTCGGTGCTGTCGGAGAGCACCACGGCGTTGCGCTCGAAGGCCTTCTCGAGGGCGGCGATGTCGTCCCGGCGCGCGGCGGCGGTCTCGAAGTCCATGGCCTCGGCGGCCTCCTGCATCTGCCGCTGCAGCTCCTTGATGAAGGGGGTCGCGTGCCCGGCCATGAACCGGCACAGGTCCTCCGCGAGGGCGTAGTGGTCCTCCGCGGAGATCCGCCCCACGCAGGGGGCGGAGCACTTGTCGATGTAGCCGAGCAGGCAGGGCCGCCCGGACTGCTCGGCGCGCCGGTAGACGCCCTGGGAGCAGGTGCGGATCGGGAAGACGCGCAGCAGGGCGTCGAGGGTCTCGCGGATCGCCCAGGCCTGCGAGTAGGGGCCGAAGTAGCGGTTGCCCTTCTTCTTCTCCCCCCGTACCACCTGGGCCCGGGGCACCCTCTCGGCCAGGGTCACAGCGAGGTAGGGATAGGACTTGTCGTCCCGGTAGGCGATGTTGAACCGGGGCGTGAACTCCTTGATCCACGTGTACTCGAGCTGCAGGGACTCCAGCTCGCTGCCCACCACGGTCCACTCGACGCCGGCCGCGGTGGTGACCATGGCCCGGGTCTTGGGGCTGAGGGCGTGCGGGGGCGCGAAGTAGGAGCTCAGCCGGTTGCGCAGGTTCTTGGCCTTGCCCACGTAGATGACGCGCCCGTACTCGTCGCGGAAGCGGTAGACCCCCGGGTCGGTCGGGATGTCCTGGCGGGCGGGGCGGTAGCTCTCCGGATCGGCCACAGTCCGCCCTCAGCGGCCGGTCGGGGCCGGGGAGGTGTACCGGGCCAGCAGCTCCCCGAGCTCGGCGGCGTCCCGGGCCACGGCGGCGAAGCCGGTGCCCAGCTCGTCCTCGTCGGCGAAGCCCCACGCGACGCCCAGGCAGTCGATGCCGTGGGCGGCCGCGCCCTCGGCGTCGTAGCGGCGGTCCCCGATCATCACGGTGCGCGCCGGGTCCGGGGCGTCCACGCCGAGCCGGCGCAGGGCCGCGCCGATGATCGCCGGCTTGTCGTGGGCCTGGCCGGCGCGCGGGGCGGCCGCGGCGTCGTCGGCGGCGCCGGAGACGGTCTCGAACCAGCGGGCCAGCCCGAAGCGCTCGACGGCGAGCTCCGCCGTGGGCTCGGGCTTCTGCGTGGCCACCGCCATCCGCACCCCCGCGCCGTGCAGGCGCTCCAGGAGCTCCTCCACGCCGGGGTAGACACGGGTCTGCGCGAGCCCCTCGGTGCGGTAGCGGGCCCGGTAGGTGGCCACCACCGCGGGGATCTCGTCCTCCGGGACGTCGGTGAAGGTCCGCAGCGAGAACCCCACGGGCGGGCCCACGAACCGGCGCAGGTCCTCGGGCACGGCGTGGCCGTGCTCGGCCAGGGCCCGGGCGATGCCGCCGGTGATCGCCCCGGCGGGATCGAGCAGCGTGCCGTCGAGGTCCCAGAGCACCACGGGGGCGGTCATCGGGCGGCCCCCGCGGGACGCTCGCCGAGCACCTCGGCGAGGAACCGGCCGGTGTGGCTGTCCGTGTTCCGCGCCACCTGCTCCGGTGTCCCCTCGGCCACGACCTGCCCGCCGCCGGAGCCGCCGTCCGGGCCGAGGTCCACGATCCAGTCCGCGGACTTGATGACGTCCAGGTTGTGCTCGATCGTCATCACGGTGTTGCCCTTGTCCACGAGCCCCTGCAGCACGAGCAGCAGCTTGCGGATGTCCTCGAAGTGCAGGCCGGTGGTGGGCTCGTCCAGCACGTAGATGGAGCGGCCGTTGGAGCGCTTCTGCAGCTCCGCGCCCAGCTTCACGCGCTGGGCCTCGCCGCCGGACAGGGTCGTGGCGGGCTGTCCCAGCCGCACGTAGCCCAGGCCGACGTCCACCAGGGTGTTCAGGTGCCGGGCGATGGGCCCGAAGGCCTTGAAGAACTCGGCGGCCTCCTCGATGGGCATCTCCAGGACCTCGGCGATGGTCTTGCCCTTGTAGTGCACCTCGAGGGTCTCCCGGTTGTACCGCGCGCCCTTGCACACCTCGCACGGGACGTAGACGTCCGGCAGGAAGTTCATCTCGATCTTGATCGTGCCGTCGCCCGAGCAGGCCTCGCAGCGCCCGCCCTTGACGTTGAAGGAGAACCGGCCGGCCTGGTAGCCGCGGACCTTGGCCTCGGGGGTCTCGGCGAAGAGCTTGCGGATGTGGTCGAACACGCCCGTGTACGTGGCGGGGTTGGAGCGCGGGGTCCGCCCGATCGGGCTCTGGTCCACGTGCACCACCTTGTCCAGCAGGTCCACGCCGTCGATCCGCTTGTGCCGGCCGGGGACCTGCTTGGCCCCGTTGAGCTTGTTGGCCAGCGCCGTGTAGAGGATGTCGTTGACCAGCGTGGACTTCCCGGACCCGGAGACCCCCGTGACGGCGGTCAGCACGCCCAGCGGGAAGGACACGTCGATGCCGCGCAGGTTGTTCTCCCGCGCGCCGACGACCTTGAGCATCCGCTTGCGGTCGATCGACCGCCGCTGCTCGGGCACCCGGATGGCCCGGCGCCCGGAGAGGTAGTCCGCGGTGATGGAGCCCTCGTTGGCGAGCAGCTCCGCGTAGGTCCCGGAGTGCACCACGCGCCCGCCGCGCTCGCCGGCGCCCGGGCCGACGTCCACGATCCAGTCGGCCTCGCGGATGGTGTCCTCGTCGTGCTCGACCACGATCAGGGTGTTGCCCATGTCCCGCAGCTTGGTGAGCGTCTCGATGAGCCGGCGGTTGTCCCGCTGGTGCAGCCCGATGGAGGGCTCGTCCAGGACGTAGAGCACGCCCACGAGCCCGGCCCCGATCTGGGTGGCCAGGCGGATGCGCTGGGCCTCGCCGCCGGAGAGCGTCGCGGCGGCGCGCTCGAGGTTGAGGTAGTCCAGGCCCACGTCCACGAGGAAGGTCAGGCGGGACTGGATCTCCTTGAGCACCTGCTCGCCGATCCTCGTCTCGCGGGTGCTGAGCTCGAGGTCGCGGAAGAACGCGTGGGCCTCGCGCATGGGCATGCGCGTGGTCTCGGCGATGTTCCGCCCGCCCACGGTCACGGCGAGCATGGTCGGGTTCAGCCGGGCGCCGTCGCAGGCCGGGCAGGCCACCTGGCGCATGTACTGCTCGTAGCGGTCCTTGGCGTTGTCCGACTCCGTCTCGGCGTGCTTGCGCTTGATGTAGCCGATCACGCCCTCGAAGCCCTGGGTGTAGCGGCGCTCGCGGCCGAACCGGTTCCGGTAGGCGACGGTGACCTGGTAGTCCTTGCCCTCGAGGATCGCCTTGCGCGCCTTGGCGGGCAGCTTGCCCCACGGGGTGACGAGGTCGAAGCCGAGCTCCTGGCCCAGTCCCGCGAGCAGGCGGTTCCAGTACTCGCTGGTGGCCTTGCCGAGGGACCACGGGGCGATCGCGCCCTCCACGAGGGAGAGGTCGGGGTTGGGGACCACGAGGTCCTCGTCGACCTCGAGGCGGGAGCCGATGCCGTCGCACTCGGGGCACGCGCCGAACGGCGCGTTGAAGGAGAAGGAGCGGGGCTCGATCTCGTCGGCCTGCAGGGGGTGCTCGTTGGGGCACGCGAGGTTCTCGGAGAACGGGCGGCGCAGCTCCAGCGGGTGGGCGATCTCCTCGTCCGTGCGGGGTACGAGCTCCACGACGACGCGGCCCTCGGCCAGGCCCAGCCCGGTCTCCACGGAGTCGGTCAGGCGCTGGCGGATGCCCTCCTTGACGACCAGCCGGTCCACCACCACCTCGATGGTGTGCTTGAACTGCTTCTTGAGCTTGGGCGGGTCCGAGAGCTGGACCGTCTCCCCGTCCACGGTGGCGCGGGAGAAGCCCTTGGCGGAGAGCTCCTGGAACAGGTCCACGAACTCCCCCTTGCGCTCGCGCACCACGGGGGCGAGCACCTGGAAGCGGGTCCCGTCCGGCATCTCGAGGAGCTGGTCCACTATCTGCTGCGGGGTCTGCTTCTCGATCGCCTCGCCGCACTCGGGGCAGTGCGGGTGGCCGATCCGCGCCCACAGCAGGCGCATGTAGTCGTAGATCTCGGTGATCGTGCCCACGGTGGAGCGCGGGTTGCGCGAGGTCGACTTCTGGTCGATGGACACCGCCGGGGACAGGCCCTCGATGAAGTCGACGTCCGGCTTGTCCACCCGGCCCAGGAACATCCGGGCGTAGGAGGACAGGGACTCGACGTAGCGGCGCTGGCCCTCGGCGAAGATCGTGTCGAAGGCCAGCGACGACTTCCCGGAGCCGGACAGCCCGGTGAACACGACCATGGCGTCGCGCGGCACGGTCAGCGAGACGTTGTCGAGGTTGTGCTCGCGCGCGCCCTGCACCACGATCTCGGTGAGGTCGGAGCGGCCGGCGGGCCGTGCGGTGGCGGTGGTCACGGGCCCGTCGAGGGCTTCGGAGGGCTCGGTCGACGGGTTCATGACCAGGGTGGACGTGGGGATCGGCTCAGACACGCCCTCCACTGTAGTACCGGCCCCGGACATCGGGGCGGGCTCCGTGGGCGGCTTCACACCCGGTCCACGGGGCCGGTGGTCAGGTCCTCGCGGACCCGCTCACGGGCAGCTCCGCCGCGGACGGAGTCCTCCGGTGCGCGGACGGAGTCCTCCGGCGCACGCGGGGAGCTCTGCGGGCCGGTCGCGGCGCCGTCCGTGAGCGGACCGGTCCCCTCCGGGCCCGGGCCGGCCGCGGCCTCCTGCTGCCGGCGCCGGAGCTCCCGGGCGTCGAGGCTGCGGGTGACGACCGTGAGCCGGCCCGTCTCGGGGTCCACCTCGACGATGTCCACGGTGCGGCGCAGCGGGACCTCCTTGATGAGGAGCACCGCGAGCAGCGTCACCAGGGACGCCACGGCGGCGACCAGGAACACGAGCCCGGTGCCCGTGCCGTAGGCCTCGCGCACCACGCCCTCCACAGAGGCGGGCAGCGACTCCAGGTCCATGGTGGGACTGTCCGCGGCGGCGGGGTCCCCGCCGCCGGCCCGGGTGCCGGCGGCCAGCTGCCCGGCGAGGTGGGCGCTCATGAGGGCGCCGAAGACGGCGACCGCCACGGCCCCGCCCATGGTGCGGAAGAACGCGACCGAGGAGGACGCCGCCCCCATGTCCTTGAGGCCCACGGTGTTCTGCACGGCCAGGACCAGGTTCTGGTTCAGCGCGCCGATGCCCAGGCCCACGAGGAAGATGAAGACGCTCACCGCCCACAGCGCGGTGTCGTGCGTGAGGGTCGCGGCGAGGAACAGGCCGGTGGACATGAGCACCGCAGCGACCACCAGGACGATCTTCCACCGCCCGTAGCGGGTGATCAGCTGCCCGGCGACCGTGGCGCCCACGAGGGAGCCGAACACCTGCGGGAGCATCAGCATTCCCGCCATGGTCGGGCTGAAGCCCTGGCCGAGCTGGAAGTACTGGCCCAGGTACGTGGTCGAGGCGAACATGGCCCCGCCGGTGGCGATGGCCGCGAGGATGGCCAGCGCGGTGGTGCGCTCGGTGACCACCCGGATGGGCAGCACGGGCT
Source organism: Kocuria oxytropis (assembly GCF_040981195.1). Taxonomy (NCBI): domain Bacteria; kingdom Bacillati; phylum Actinomycetota; class Actinomycetes; order Micrococcales; family Micrococcaceae; genus Kocuria; species Kocuria oxytropis. Next base: position 107,393 of record NZ_JAVFXA010000004.1, read on the forward strand.
CGGCGGCGCGCTGCTCCACGAGCACGAACAGCACGGTGCCCACGAGCGCGGTGGCGGCCAGGGCCGCCGAGGTCGGCGAGACCCACGCGAACGTGCCCGGCTGCCCGGCCAGGGAGACCCACAGCAGCAGCGCGGAGGCGGAGACGACCAGCAGCGCGATGCCGAGCCAGTCGATGCTCACCTTCCGGGGCGCCTGCGGCGGGATCTGCAGGGTGCGGTGGACGAGCACCGCCGCCAGGACCGCCAGGGGGGCCGGGATGAGGAACACCCAGCGCCAGCCGAAGAGGTCCACGATGAGCCCGCCGAGCAGCGGGCCGGCGGACGTGGCCACGGCCATCACGGCGCCCATGTAGCCGGCGTAGCGGCCGCGCTCCCGGGGCGGGATGATCGTGCCCATGATCGTCATGGCCAGGGCCACGATCCCGCCCATCGCCACGCCCTGGACCACGCGGGCCAGCACGAGGAACTCGACGGTGGGGGCCAGCCCGGCCATGGCGGAGCCGAGCACGAAGATCACGATGGACAGCTGGAGCAGCTTCTTCTTGTCGAAGAGGTCCGCGAGCTTGCCCCAGACGGGCGTGGTCGCGGCGTTGGCCAGCAGGGTGCCGGTGACGGTCCAGGACAGGGAGGTCTGGTCCCCGCCGAGGTCGGCCATGATCACGGGCAGCGCCGTGCCGATGATGGTGAGCGTGACCATCGCCATGAAGAACACGGAGAGGATCCCGGTCAGCGCCCGCAGCACCTCCTGGTGGGAGGCGCCGGTGCCCCCGCCCGGTGCGGTGGTCGGTTGCGGTGACGTCATGGTGCGGTCGGCTCCTCGTGCTCTCGGTCTGCGTGCTCTCGGTTCGCGTGCGCTCGGTCGGCGTGCTCCGGCTCGCGGTGGTCCCGGCAGGACGTCGTGCGCTCCACGCCCAGGGAGTCCAGGAAGACGGTGGTGATCTCGTTGATGGCCCCGCGGCTCGCGCGGGCCTGGTCCTCGTCCCAGCCCTCGAGCCGTGCGGCGAGCCGCTGGGCGTCCTGCTCCAGGACGGCCCGCACCTGCTCGCGGCCCTCCTCCGTGATGGCCACGAGCGCGGCGCGCCCGTCGTCGGGGTCGGGGGTGCGCTCCACGTGGCCGCCCTCCTCGAGGACGGCCAGCTGGCGGCTCAGCCCCGACGGGCCGAGCCCGGTCTCGGAGGCCATCACGGTGGCCCGCCGCGGACCGTTGCTGTCGAGGTAGTACAGCAGGGCGATGGCCGTGGGGTTGAGCCGGCGCTGACCGGCGTCGGTCTTGGTGACGCGCTTCATGACCCGCTGCAGCTCCAGCAGGTCGCGCACCAGGTCCACGGCGGTGTCGTGGGAGACGGGCACCGGGGCTCCTCGGGGGTCGGGGACGGGTCGGGACGACGACGGGGCACCCGGTCCGCACTCCCCGTCGTCCTGCGCGGGGGCCGCGTCGCCTGCGACGCGGGCACGGTGCCACCGGATGCCCTGATGATTTGTTGCCGCACGCAACTTTATCGGAGCGGCGGCCGGTGCACAACGGCACCGGCCGTGCCGTCGGACACACCGCCGCCCGGCCCCGCGGACCCCGGGGGCCGGGACCCCGCGCCCCGGCCCGGGGTCCCGGCCCGTTCCCGGGATTGGCGGGCGCCGGTGCACGGGAGTACCTTCGTGCTCATGATCGCAACGAAGACGGAGGTCACCGACCTCGCCGAGGTCACGATTCGCCGGATCTCCGTGAGCGAGATGGACAACAACGTCTACCTCCTCACGTCCAAGGACGAGGGCACGCAGGTCCTCATCGACGCGGCCGACGACGCCCGGGCCATCGCGGGCCTCGTGGGCGCCGGCAACGGCGACTGCTCCAACGCCTACGGCAACCTCCAGCTCATCATCACCACCCACTCGCACTGGGACCACGTCCGCGCCCTCGAGGAGGTCCGCTCCCGCTCCGAGGCCATGACGGCCTGCGGCGGCGACGACGAGTCCGACATCGCCGTGCCCATGGACCTGACCTTCGAGGACGGCGACACGGCCGAGTTCGACGGCTTCGACCTCGAGGTCATCGGCCTGCGCGGGCACACCCCGGGCTCGATCGCGCTGGTCTACCGCGACCCCGAGGGCCCGGCGCACATCTTCTCCGGCGACTCCCTGTTCCCCGGGGGCGTCGGCAAGACCGACAGCCCGGAGGACTTCCGGCAGCTGATCGACGACGTCACCGAGCGCATCTTCGAGCGCTTCGACGACGACACCGTGGTCCACCCCGGCCACGGCCGGCCCACGACCCTGGGCGCGGAACGCCCGCACCTCGAGGAGTGGCGGGCCCGCGGGTGGTGAGCGCCGGTCCCGGGACCGGGACCGCCGCGCCCGACCGGAGCGCCTACGCCGCCGTCCTGATCTTCCCCGTCCTCGTGCTCGCGGGCGGTCTCGTGGGGTTCCTCGCCCCCGGCACCGTGGACGGCCTGTCCGGGTGGATCAACCCCCTGCTCGGCGTGGTCATGTTCGGCATGGGCCTGACCCTGCGGCCCGTGGACGTCGCGCTGGTGGCGCGGCGGCCGCTGCCGGTCCTGCTCGGCGTGGCGGCCCAGTACGTGGTCATGCCCCTCGTGGCGCTGCTCGTGGTGGCCCTGCTGCGCCTGCCGCCCGAGCTCGCCGCCGGCGTGATCCTGGTGGGCTGCGCCCCCGGCGGCACCGCTTCCAACGTGGTCGCCTATCTCGCCCGCGGCGACGTGGCGCTGTCCGTGGCCATGACCTCCATCTCCACGCTGCTCGCCCCGCTGCTCACTCCCCTGCTCACGCTGTGGCTGGCCGGGCAGTACCTGCCGGTGGACGGCGGGGCCATGGCCTGGTCCATCACCAGGATCGTGCTCCTGCCCGTCGTCGCCGGTCTCGCCGTGCGCCTGCTGGTGCCCCGCCTGGTCGAGCGCTCCCTGCCCGTCCTGCCGTGGCTGTCGGTCGCGGCCATCGCCCTGATCGTGGCCGTGGTGGTCTCCGGCAGCGCGGACCGGATCGTGGAGGCCGGCCTGCTCGTGCTCGCGGCCGTGGCCCTGCACAACGTCCTCGGCTTGGCCCTCGGCCACCTCGTGGGCCTGGTGACGCGCCAGCCGGTCGCGGTGCGGCGCAGCACCGCCGTGGAGGTGGGCATGCAGAACTCCGGGCTGGCCGCCGCGCTCGCCACCCAGTACCTGAACCCCCTCGCCGCCCTGCCGGCGGCGGTGTTCTCGGTCTGGCACAACCTCTCCGGGGCGCTCTTCGCCCTGCTCTGCCGCCGCGCGGACGCCCGGACCGCACGGCGGCTCCCAGCATCCTGAGAATCGCCGGGGCCGCTGTGCGCGGGAGCGGGCCTCGGCTACCGTGAGCCCATGACCTTCGCCGCGCCCCGCGTCCCGGCCACGACCGCCGAGCGTCCCGGCGCGGCACCCCGGGAGGCCCTCGAGGCCGTCCGGTGCGCGCCCACCGTCCTCGACGGCATCCGCCGGGCGGACGGCCTGCGGAGGGCGGCCCAGGAGCAGCCCGCAGAGGCCTTCCCCGTCCTCGTGGAGGGCGTCCGCCGGCGCGACGACCACGTCACGGCGATCGCCTCCGTCCACGCGCTGGCCGTGGTGCCCGGTCCCCGGGCGGAGACCCTGCTCACCGCGCTCCTCCGGGACGACGAGCCGTGGCTGCGCGAGCACACCGCCTGGGCGCTCGCCGACCGCGCTCCCCTGCCCGGCGCCGTCGCCTCCCTCACCGGCCTCGTCGCCGGCGGCGGCTTCCCCGGCATGCTCGCCCAGCGCACCCTCCAGGCGTGGGCCCCCGCGGCCACGAGCACGGTGGCCGCCGCCCTCGAGCACGCGCTCGCCGGCGCCGCCGATCCCGGACCCCGCACCAGGCTCGCCGAGACCCTCGGACTGGTCCCCGGGGAGAGGACCGCCGCACTGCTCCGGGCCCTGGCCGCCGATGCCACGGAGGACCAGGATGTGCGCGGCGCCGCGCTCGAGGCCCTGGTGGACCGGTGTCCGGCCGGCTCCGACGCCGTGAGCGGCCTCGTGGAGCTCGCCCGGGCCTGCACGCAGGAGGGCGGGCCCCTCGCCGCGGTGGCCCGCCTCGCCCTGGCGGAGCTGCTCGCTCCGGCCGGGGCGGGTCCGGTCCGCGAGCGCGACGGGCTCACCGTCCTGCAGTCCTTCCTGCACGCGGAGATCGACCGCGACCTCACCTTCTCCGGGCGGGGCGACAACGGCGGGATCGCCACGCTGCTCGCCCAGCTCGGCGACGCCCTCAGCGCCGGCCGCACCCGCGGCGGGGTGACGCGCGTGGTGACGGTCTCGCGCGGCACGCACGACGCGTGCCGGGAGGCGCCACCCGGCCCGGCGGGGCCCGGGCACGTCTTCGACGTCGTCCCCTTCGCCGGTCCCCCGGTGCACATGGCGGACGCCTGGCCCCGGCGGGTGGCCGCGGAACGGGGGCTGCGGCGCGTGCTGCGCCGGGCGGGTCCCGTGGACGTGGTGCACCTGCGGATGGCGGACGTCGGCTCGCTGGCCGCCGCCGCGGTCGCGGCGGAGCACGGCATCCCGTGGGTGCTCACCATGGCCCCCGACCCGCACGCGCTCGTCGCCGCGCGGGAACGGGCCGGCACGCTGACCCGCGCCGGCTTCGGCGCCGCCGACCACGTGGAGCACCTGTGGTTCCGGGTGCGCCTGCTCGCCGACCTCGCCGCCGGGGCCGAGCACCTCGTGCTCTTCCCGCGCCCGGACCTGGCCACGGACGCGCGCGAGCTGCTCGGCGTGGACCCGGACGACGCCGCGCGGTGCACGGTGGTCCCCGAGGGCATCGACCTCGGCGCCGTGGAGCGTGCCGCCGAGCAGGCCCGGCTCGGCACCGGTCCCCGGCTGGCGGAGCTGGACGCCGTCCTCTCGGCCCTGCCCGCCGCGCGGCGCGGGCTGCCGCTGGTGGTCACGGTGGGCCGCCTGCACCGGGTCAAGGGCACCGCCACGCTCGTGGAGGCGTGGGCGGGTGACGCGCAGCTGCGCGCCCGGTGCAATCTCCTGGTGGTGGGCGGGGACCTCGTCTCCCCCTCCGTGGACGAACGCGAGCAGCTCGGCCGCATCGACGCCGTGCTCCCCCGCGCCGGGGCCGCGGGCGCCGGCCTGCTGCTGGCCGGCCACCGGCCCCACGGCACCGTGGCCGTCTGGCTCGCCGCCGTGCTCCGCGGCCGGCCGGGCCTGTCCTCCCCGGCCGGCGTCTACGTCTGCGCGAGCCTCAAGGAGGAGTTCGGGGTGGCGCTCGTCGAGGCCCTGGCCGGCGGTCTCCCGGTCGTGGCGCCCGACGCCGGGGGCCCGGCGACCTTCGTGGCGGACGGCGTGACCGGCGTCCTCACCGCCACCCACGACCCCGCCGCGCTGGCCCGGGCCGTGGGCCGCGCTCTGGACCTGGCGGCCGGCCCCGACGCGGAGCGCGCGGCCGGGACGGCCCGCGCCATGGTCCGCGAACGCTTCAGCATCGAGGTGATGGCCACCGCCCTCACCGCCGTCTACGACCGGGCCGCGGCACGCGCGGCCGACAGGAGCCCCACCCCGTGACCCTGCTCGTGATCAGCCCGGACTACGCGTCCCACCTGTTCCCCCTCGCCACCCTGGCCACCGCGTGGCGCGACGCCGGTGAGCGGGTGGTCGTGGCCACCGGCCCCGCGACCGCCGCCATCGCCCGGGACTTCGGCTTCGACGTGGAGCTGCTGCCGCTGGGCCGCGGGTCCAACCCCGGGGTCATCCGGGCGGAGGAGCAGCCGCCCGGGGAGGACGAGGCGCTGCGCGGGTTCTTCGCGGCGACCCGCCGCGGCCCCGCCGAGACCCTGTCCTTCCAGGCGCGGGCCCGGCGCGACGACCTGCTCTGGGACCCGCTCGGCACGGCCCGGCGGGTCCAGGGCGTGGTGGACCGCGTCCGGCCCGACCAGGTGATCGTGGACCACCTGGCCTTCGCCGCCCGCCTGGCGCTGACCGGCTCCGGCGTCCGGCACGCGGACGTGGTGCTCGGCCACCCCTCGGCGCTGACGGTGGCCGACGAGGTGTACGGGCACCCGCCCGCCTGGCCCGGCCGGCTGCGCCCGTCCCCCGCCGAGCTCGAGGCGCTGCACCGGCTGTGCTCGTCCGTGCGCGACGAGTTCACGCAGCAGTGGAACGACGCCCTGCAGCAGATCGCCCCGGGGACCCCGGCGAGCGCCGACGCGTTCGCCGAGACCGGCGACGAGCTGCTGCTCAACTACCCGGGCGAGCTGCACGACGAGCACCGCACCCGGGCCCTGCCCGAGCACACGTTCCTCGGGTCCGCCGTCCGGGAGGAGGCCGAGGACCCCGAGGTGGCCGCGTGGCTGGCCGGCTCCGACCGCCCGGTGGTGTACATCAGCCTGGGCAGCTTCCTGTCCGTGCGCGGGGACGTGCTGGCCCGGGTGGCCGAGGCCCTCCGGGGCCTGGACGTGCGGGTGGCCCTCGCGGCCGGCTCGACCCGGCCCGCCGAGCTGGGCCCGCTGCCGGACTCCTGGCTGGTCCGGGGCACGCTGCCGCAGGTGACCCTGCTGCGCCGGGCGAGCGTGGCGGTCTCCCACGGCGGGAACAACAGCGTGACGGAGGCGCTCACCGCCGGGGTGCCCCTGCTCCTGCTGCCGATGTCCACGGACCAGTTCGCCGGGGCCGCGGCCCTCGAGGCGGCCGGTCTCGGGACGGTCCTCGACCCCAACGCCCTGACCGCGGACGAGGTGCGGGACGCCGTGGCCGAACTGCTGGACGAGGGCCACGCGCGGCGGGGGACGCTCGAGGACCTCCGGCACGACCTCACCCGCCGGCCCGGCCCGGCGCGGGCGTTCGCGGCCCTTGTCGGGTGAGCCCCCGGCCGCGCCGGGCGACCGTGCCCTCCCGGGCGGCCGGTCCGCGCCAGGCGACCGGTCCGCGCCGAGTGACCATGCCCTGCCGGGCGGCCGGTCCGCGCCGGGCGACCATGCCCTGCCGGGCGGCCGGTCCGCGCCGGGCGACCGTGCTTACCCGGCGGACGGTGCCGCACGGGCCGGGGGTCCTGTGCCGGCCGCCGGCGCGGTGCCGGGCCACGGCTTCCCGGCGGGCGGATCGGACACGGAGGCCGGCGCCCCGTTCCGCGGGCCGGGCCTGACGGTCCTGCCGCCGTCCCGGCGGCTCGCCGAGGCGACGGCCGGGTGGACCCCCGCCTTCGGCCGGACCCTCCGGCTCGCCCTGGCCATGCGCGGCGGCGTGAGCCTGGCCGTGTGGATCGGCGGGGCCGTGGCCGAGCTCGACGTGCTGCGCAGGATCCGGCTCCACCGGGACGGCGCGGGCCGGCTGCACGCCGTCCTCCTGCACCCCGTGGAGGAGGCCGATCCCCGGCTGGTGGAGCGGGCGGCGGTGTACGCGCGGCTGCTCGCCGACGCCGGCTACGACCGGGTGGAGCTCGACCTCCTCGCCGGCGCCAGCGCGGGCGGCCTCAACGGCGTGGTGCACGCGGTGGCCCAGCGGGCCGGCACGGACCTGGACGCCCTCGCCCGGATCTGGGCGGAGCACGGTGACCTCGGCCGGCTGCTGCGGCCCCTCGGGCGCAGGCCTGTGGACTCCCTCCTGCGCGGCGACGACTACCTGTGGCCGCGGCTGCTGGAGGCGCTGCGCTCGCTGCGGGGCAGCGCGGCGCACCACCCGGACCTGGTGGCCGAGCACGTCGCGGTCGAGCTCTCCGCCACGGTGCTCGACAGCGACCCCTCGCCCTACAGCGCGAGCGCGGAGGGCCGGGGCGACTTCCACTTCGCCACCCCGGAGCCCGGGTCCACGGGCCCTCCCCTGGACAACACCGTCCCGGGCCGGGACACCGGGCCCGCGGAGGCCGAGGCGGCGCTGTCCCGGCTGGCCTACGCCGCACGGGCGACGGCCTCGTTCCCCGGGGCCTTCGAACCGGCTTCGGTCTGGTCCGCGCCCGTCCCTGGTCCGCTGGGGGCACCGGGACCGGCCGCGGGCCGCCCCGACCTGAGCCACGCGTTCGGCGCGCACCGCGACCCCGCGGACCTGCCCTACCACGTGGTGGACGGCGGGGTGTTCGACAACATCCCCATCGACCGGGCGCTGGAGGCCGCGCGCACCCGGACGTCCCTGCGGCACGCGGACCGGGGGCTGCTCTACCTCGACCCGGACCCGCCCCGCCGCGAGCGCCGCGTTCCGTTCGAGCGCGACCTGCCGCGCCTGCTGGGGACCCTCGCCGCCACGGCGGCCCGCCTGCCCCGGCGGGAGTCCGACGACGACGAGGTGCTGGCGCTCTCCGACGACCTGGACGACCGGCTCGCGGCCCGCGGCCGCCTGCACCCGCTCGCGGCCCTGCTCGGGTCCTGGGACCGCACCGCGCTCGAGGAGCGCCGCCGCGCCTATCTGCGCTGCCGGGCACGGACCGACGCCGACCTGCTCTCCGGGCTCCTGACCCGTCCCGCGGAGTGGCAGCTCACCTCGACGCTGATCCGGCGCGACGCCCTGCGGGCGCGGCCGCCCGGGGACCTGGAGCCCCTGCGCACCGAGCTGCTGCGGCGCTACGACCGGCTCTCCCGGGGCCCGCTCGAGGACCCCGCCGCGGCGGCGGTGCTGCGGGGCGCCCAGGCGCTGCTCGACGCCGCGTCCTGCGTGCTCGCCTGGGTGCGGGCCCTCGAGGAGCTGGCACCCGCCGATCCCCTGGACCCCGGCCGGGGCCCGGACGTGGCCGGCGCCCGGGTGCGCGCCTACCGGGTGCTGACCACGGCCCGCCACGGGCGCGACCGGCGCTTCCACGCCGTGCTCGCCGCCGCGGCGGATCCCGCGGCGGACCTCGCTGCAACGGTCGGGCCCTGGCTCGGCGCGGCCGGGCCCGGGCACCGGCCCGAGGCCGCGTCCTGGGCCGAGCTCGACGAGGTGGTCGACGGGCTGCGGAGCCGGCACCCGGTCCTCGACCGCCCGCCGGACCCGCAGGACCCGGCGGGGGCGGCCCGGTGGGCGGCCTGGCGGGCGAGCCCCTGGTCGAGGATCCCGGCGGCGGACACGGAGCTGGGCGCGGCGGACCTGCCCCCGCTCCTGGCCGCGGCCGGCATCCCCTCCGCCGTGTCCCCCGTGGCCTACGGGGAGATCCGCGGCGATCAGCCACCGGCCGGACCGGAGGCGTTCCCCGCGCTGCGGGACGCGCTCGTGCGCGACCGGCTCCAGCAGGCCCTCGACGCGCAGGGTGCCGGCGGGCGGGAGCTCGCGCTGCTGCTCGGGGGCGGTGAGCACCGGGTGCCGGCCGGGGCCAAGCTGGCCGGTGCGGGGCTGCTGAACTTCCGGGGGTTCCTGGCCGCGCCGTGGCGCGCCCACGACTGGTGGTGGGGCCGTCTCGACGCGGCGGCCGGTGTCGCCGGGTTCCTGCGTGGGCTGCCGGCCCCGGGCGCGGCCCCGGCTCCCGGGGCGTCCGGCACCGGGAGCGCGGGGGCGGGCGACCCCGCGGTGGCCGCCCTGCAGGACAGTCTGCTGCGGGACGCCGGGCAGGGCTCCGCCGCGCGGGGCCGGGCGGCGGTCGGCGCGAGCGCCGACGGGCTGGACCGGCTCGCTCCCGGCCACCGCCTGTCCCTGGCCTCCCGAGGGGTGCGCGTGCTGGGCCGCGCCCTGGCCGGCACCCCGGACCTCCCCCGTCCCGCGTGGGAGGTGGTGCTGCTGGCGCTGCAGCCCGTGCTGGTGCTGCTGCCCGCAGTGGTGGTCCCCGTGCGGGCCGCCCTGGTCGGCGCCGCGCTGACGGCCGGACTGTGGGCGGCCACCGGCCCCGGCGCGGGGGACGGCCCGGACCTCCCGTGGCCCGGGGCCCTGCTGCTCGCGGCCGGTTCCGTCGCGCTGGTGTCCTCCCTGCTCCGGACGCGCCGGCGCGCCCTCCGGCGGTGGGCGGCCGTCCGGGACGCCGCCGCGGACCGGCCGCCGCCGCGTCCCCGGACCCCGGCAGCGGCCGGGACCGCACCGCCGGTGACCGCGGCGCCGGTGACCGCGGCGGACGCGACCGCCTCGGGGCGAGCCGCGCTGCGGCGGGCCGGCCTGGCCGGTGCGGCGTCGCTGTCCCTGCTGCTGCCGCTGTGGGCGGCCGTGCCGTCCGGCCGTGCCGCCGCGGCCGTGCTGCTCGTGCTCGCCGTCCTCCTCCTGGAGCGCCTCGCGGCGTTGCTGGCGGTGCGGGCGCCGCTCCCCGGGGGCGTGGACGAGGTCGGTCGGGCGTGCCTCGTGGTGCTCGCGGCGGTGGCGGTGTGGGCGGGTGCCGCCCTGACCGGGCTCCCGGACCGCGTCCCGGACGGCGCGGGCCCCCGGGCCGCCGCGCTCGGCCTGGCGCTGCTGGTGACCGGCGCCCTGCTCCTGGCGGGGTGGGTGCGGACCCTGCCCGCTCTCGGGGTCGCGGTGGCCGCGGCGGTCCTCGCGGGCGGCGCGGCCTGGCTCCTGTGGTCCTGGTCGGGCGGGCCCGGGCCCCTCCGGGCCGATCTGCCGGCCGTGGCCGGGGCCGTGCTCGGCTGGGCGGCCGTGCTGTGGTGGGCGCCCGGCGAGCCGGTGCTGCGGCGGTTCGGGGCCGGCGAGCAGCTGCAGCCCCGCCGGTGAGCCGGACGCGGCGGGCGCCGGCCGGGAGTCAGAAGAGGCCGGTGATGCGCCCGTCGTCGTCGATCCCGATCCGCTCGGCCGCCGGGGACGTGCCCAGACCCGGCATGGTGCGCGTCGTCCCGCAGATCGCGTACAGGTAGCCGGCGCCCACGGCGGCCCGCAGCTCCCGGACCGGCAGGGACCACCCGGTGGGCGCGCCCTTGAGGGCCGGGTCCGCGGTGGTGGACAGGTGGGTCTTGGCGACCACCACCGGCAGCCCCCCGAAGCCGAGCTCCTCGTAGCGGGCCAGCTGGCGCTCCGCGGCCGGGGTGATCTCGAGCCCGTCCGCGCCGTAGACCCGGGTGGCGACCGCGGTGAGCTTGTCCTCGAGCGACTCGGTGAGCCCGTAGGTCGGGGTGTAGCCGGCCGGGTGCTCGCACGCGGCCGCCACGGCGTCGGCCAGCTCGGCGGCCCCGGCGCCGCCCTCGGAGACCGCCGTGCACACCGCGACCTCCGCCCCGGCCGCGCGCGCGATCCGGCGGATCGCCGCGTGCTCCGAGGGGTGGTCGCCGGGGAAGGCGTTGATCGCCACCACCGGCGAGACCCCGAAGGACCGCGCGATGGCCAGGTGGTGGAGCAGGTTGACGGCCCCGGCCTCGACGTCGTCGGGGTTCTCCTGGAGCATCTCGGCGGGCAGCGCCTTGCCCGGGCGCACGGTGTAGCGCCCCGAGTGGGTCTTCAGCGCCCGCACCGTGGTCACGAGCACGGCCGCGTCCGGGGTGAGCCCGGAGACCCTGGCCTTGACGTTGACCAGGCGCTCCAGGCCCATGTCCGCGCCGAAGCCGGCCTCGGTGATCACGTAGTCGGCGTGGGCCATGGCCACGTAGTCGGCGACCACGGAGGAGTTGCCGGTGGCGATGTTGCCGAAGGGCCCGGCGTGGACCAGCGCCGGGGTCGCCTCCAGGGTCTGCAACAGGTTCGGCTGGAACGCGTCCTGCAGCAGCACCGCCATCGACCCGGCGGCCTTGAGGTCCTCGGCGGTGACCGGCTCGCCGTCGTGCGAGTACCCCACCACGATCCGGCCCAGCCGGCGGCGGAGGTCGGCGAAGGACGTGGCGAGCGAGAGGATCACCATCACCTCGGACGCGGCCGTGATGTCGAAGCCCGTCTGGCGGGGCACGCCGTCCTGGTGGTCCCCGAGACCCACCACCACGGAGCGCAGGGACCGGTCGTTGACGTCGAGGACCCGCCGCCAGGTGATGGAGCGGACGTCCAGGCCCAGGGCGTTGCCGTGGTGGAGATGGTTGTCGATCATCGCCGCCAGCAGGTTGTGCGCGGCGGTCACCGCATGGAAGTCCCCCGTCAGGTGCAGGTTGAGCTTGTCCATCGGCAGCAGCTGCGCGTAGCCCGCGCCCGCCGCCCCGCCCTTGATGCCGAACGTGGGGCCCATGGAGGGCTGGCGCAGCGTCAGGGCCGCGGACCGCCCGGTGGCCGCCATCCCCTGGGCCAGGCCCACGGCCGTGGCCGTCTTGCCCTCGCCCAGCGGGGTGGGGGTCAGCGCCGTGACCACCACGTACCGGACGCCCCGGAGCTGCTTGCGGGCCGTGGCCTGCTCCGGGGTGGACACCTCGTCCGGTCGCGGGTCCACCTTCGCCACGAACCGCCCGTAGGGCTCCAGGCGGTCCGCGGCGATGCCGGCGGCAGCCGCGATCTCGGCGACGGGACGGGGTTCGGCGGCCTGGGCGATCTCCAGGTCCGAGGGCAGCGGGGCGGGGCCGGGCGTCATGGGCCCAGTCTGCTCGATCGCGAGTGCTCCCGGCGAGCCCCCGCCGCGCCCCCCCGGGACAGTGGCCGCCGGCCACGGCCCGGGACAGGACGGTGGCGGCGGCCCCACGCCCCGGGGCGGGCCGAGGCCCCGGGGCGGGCTCCCGATACAGTGGAGGACGATGAAACTCCTCGAAGCCCTCTCCCCCGAGCTCGGCACCCCGGGCCACCCGTACTACCGCGGCGACTTCGCCACCAACGCCCTGTCCGGGGACGAGGTCTACGAGGGGTTCCTCGGCTGGATCGCGTCCCGGGACATGGAACTCTACCCCGCCCAGGACGAGGCCGTGCTCGAGTTCGCGAGCGGGTCCAACGTGATCCTGGCGACCCCCACCGGGTCGGGGAAGTCCACCGTGGCGGTCGCGGCGCACTTCGCGGGGCTGGCCGCCGGGCAGCGCTCCTACTACACCGCCCCCATCAAGGCGCTGGTGTCGGAGAAGTTCTTCTCGCTCGTGGAGATCTTCGGCGCCGAGAACGTCGGCATGGTCACGGGCGACTCCGCGGTCAACGCGGAGGCGCCCATCGTCTGCTGCACCGCCGAGATCCTCGCGAACGTCGCCCTGCGCGAGGGGGCGGACGCGGACGTGGGGCCCGTGGTGATGGACGAGTTCCACTTCTACTCCGACCCCCAGCGCGGCTGGGCGTGGCAGGTGCCGCTGCTGCAGCTGCCGCAGGCCCAGTTCCTGCTCATGAGCGCCACGCTCGGGGACGTCTCCCGCTTCGAGGAGGGCATCACCGAGCTCACCGGGCGCCCGACCACCACCGTGTCCTCCGCGGAGCGGCCCATCCCGCTGCACCACTACTGGTCCGAGGACCCCATCCACGAGGCCCTCGAGGAGCTGCTGAGCACCAACCAGGCCCCGGTCTACGTGGTGCACTTCTCCCAGCTGCAGGCCATGGACCAGGCGCAGAACCTGATGTCCGTGAACGTGCTGACCAAGGAGGAGAAGGAGCGCATCGGCGAGCTCATCGCCGGGTTCCGCTTCTCCGCCGGCTTCGGCAAGACCCTCAACCGGCTGGTCCGGCACGGGATCGGGGTCCACCACGCCGGGATGCTGCCCAAGTACCGCCGGCTCGTGGAGCAGCTCGCCCAGACCGGGCTGCTCAAGGTCATCTGCGGCACCGACACCCTGGGGGTGGGGATCAACGTGCCCATCCGCACGGTGGTCATCACGGCGCTGTCCAAGTTCGACGGCGAGCGCACCCGCCGGCTCAACGCCCGCGAGTTCCACCAGATCGCGGGCCGGGCGGGGCGGGCCGGCTACGACACCGCGGGCACCGTGGTGGTCCAGGCCCCGGAGCACGTCATCGAGAACAACAAGGCCATGAAGAAGGCCCACGCCAAGTTCGGCGACGACCAGAAGAAGCTGCGGCAGGTGGTGCGCAAGAAGCCGCCGCAGGGCTTCGTGTCCTGGGGCAAGCCCACCTTCGAGACCCTGGTGGCCTCCGAGCCGGAACCGCTGACCTCGTCCTTCACGGTGACGCACTCGATGCTGCTCAACCTGCTGCAGCGCCCCGGGGACCCGGTGCAGGCGGCGTGGCACCTGCTGACCCACAACCACGAGACGCGCCAGCGCCAGCGCGCCCTGCTGCGGCAGGCCATCGGCATCCTCAAGGAGCTGCGCGCCGCCGGTGTGGTGGAGCGGCTGGCCGCCCCGGACGAGGAGGGCCGCACCTGGCGGCTGACCGTGGAGCTGCAGGAGAACTTCGCGCTCAACCAGCCGCTGTCCCCGTTCGCCCTCGCCGCGCTGACCCTGCTCGACCGCGAGGACCCGGGCTACGCCCTGGACGTGGTCTCGGTCATCGAGGCGACCCTGGAGAAGCCCCGCCAGGTGCTGAACATGCAGGAGAAGAAGGCCCGCGGGGAGGCCGTGGCGTCGATGAAGGCCGAGGGCCTCGACTACGACGAGCGGATGAAGGAGCTCGAGGACGTCAGCTACCCCAAGCCGCTCGAGGAGCTGCTCACCCAGGCGTTCGAGACCTACCGCACCGGCGCCCCGTGGGTGGCGCAGTTCGAGCTGACCCCGAAGTCCGTGGTGCGGGACATGTACGAGCGCGCCATGACGTTCGGCGACTACGTGCAGTTCTACGGGCTGGCCCGGTCCGAGGGGATCCTGCTGCGCTACCTCTCCGACGCCTACAAGGCGCTGCGCCAGACCGTGCCGCTGGACCTGCTGCGGGAGGACCTCGAGGACCTCGTCGAGTGGCTGGGGGAGCTCATCCGGCAGACCGACAACTCGCTGCTCGACGAGTGGGAGAAGCTGGCCGCCGGCGAGGAGTCGCCCATGGGCACCTCCGCGGACTCCCTCGAGGAGCTCATCGACGAGCAGCCGCCCGCGATCACGTCCAACCTCCGGGCGTTCCGGGTGATGGTCCGCAACGCCCTCTTCCAGCGCGTGGAGCTCTTCGCGGACGAGAAGGACAAGGTCCTGGGCGCCCTGGACGGGGAGCACGGCTGGGACCGGGACCGGTGGGCGGACGCCATGGACGCCTACTTCGCCGAGCACGAGGACATCTACACCGATCCCCAGTCCAGGGGCCCGGGACTGATCCGGATCGACGAGCAGCCCCAGGGCCTGCCCGGGTACTGGACCGTGGTGCAGGTCTTCGACGACCCGGACGGCCACCACGACTGGGGCATCAACGCCCGCATCGACCTGCGGGCCTCGGACGAGGACGGCTTCCCCGCCGTGGTCGTGGACAACGTGGGGCCGGTCACCGAGACGGGTCGCTGAGCCGGGTCCGCCCCGGCGCCTCCCCGGGACGCCCCGGAACGACGACGGAGCCCCCGGTGCGCACCTGCTCGGTGCGCGCCGGGGGCTCCTGCGCACGGTGCGCGGGGCACCGCGGGCGGACGCTCAGACGGCGGAGCTGCCGCTGCCGCGGGGATCGTCCGGGGTGGTGGTCCCGGTGGTGTCCTGGGTCTCGGAGCGGGCACCGGAGAGCGCCTCGGCCTCCGGCTCCGGCACGGCGTCCGGCTCGGGACCCACCCCGGTGCGCTCGAACTCGCGGTGCTTGCCGCGGGCACGGTCCAGCAGCTCGTGGAAGTGCTTCTCCGACTCGAGCAGCTCCTCCCGGTGCTCGTCGGAGATCTTCGGCATCTGCCGCTGGTACTTGGCGGCCTTCTCGGCGAGCTTCCGGCGCTCCTCGGCGGGGGCGTCCTGGGGCAGGGTCACGTACTTCTCGGCGACGGTCTGCAGCCCGTTGAGGACGCGCAGGGCCCGGCCCTTGGGGCTGTAGAGGGAGGCCAGGACGGTGATGACCAGGACGCCCACGATCACGGTCAGGGAGAGGCCGATGCCGACCTCGACGACCTCCACGTGCTCGCCGTTGTTGATGAAGCCGAGGTTGTTCTCGTGCAGCGCGTGCAGGATCAGCTTGATGCCGATGAAGCCGAGGATGACCGCGAGGCCCCAGGAGAGGTAGATGAGCCGGTCCAGGAGCCCGTCGATGAGGAAGTACAGCTGGCGCAGGCCCATCAGCGAGAACGCCACGGCGGTGAACACCAGGTACGTCTGCTGGGTGAGGCCGAAGATCGCCGGGATCGAGTCCAGGGCGAAGAGCACGTCCGTGCCGCCGATGGCCACCATCACGAGCAGCATCGGCGTCATGACCTTCTTGCCGTTCTCGACCGTGAACAGCTTGTCGCCGTCGTACTCGTCCGAGGTGTGCATGAAGCGCTTGGCCAGGCGGATGATGAAGTTGTCCGCCTCGTCGTGGGCGGAGTCCGAGAGCTCGCCCTTGATGAGGGAGCCGGCCGTGAGCAGCAGGATCAGGCCGAACAGGTAGAAGACCCACGCGAACTGGTTGATGAGGCCGGCGCCCACGAAGATCAGGGCGGTGCGGGCGATCAGGGCGAACGTGATCCCGAACAGCAGGACCTTCTGCTGGTCCGCGCGCGGGACCTTGAAGGAGGCCATGATGATCAGGAACACGAAGAGGTTGTCGACCGACAGCGCCTTCTCCGTGATGTACCCGGCGTAGTACTCGCCGGCGTACCGGCCACCCCACTCGAGGAGCACGTACAGGCCGAACACGAGGGCGATGCCCACGTAGATCGCCGACCAGATGGCCGCTTCCTTCAGCTGGGGCTCGTGCGCCTTGCGCACGTGGAACACGTAGTCGAACAGGAGCAGGCCGACGATGGCCGCGACCGTGACGATCCAGACGGTGAGTGAGACTTCCATGGTTCTGCTTTCGGGGTCGAGTACGGGACAGCCGTAAGTCTCTCCGCCGTTCCTGCGGGACCGTTCCGGTCCGTCGTGCAGGGCTCGACCGCTGCGTCCGGCCGGGATGAGGCACCCGACGTGCTGACGTCCACAGCGCTGAGGGATACTCCCCTAGGCTTCCGCCCAGTCTATACAGCCGTCCGCCGGGACCTGCGCGCAGGGCCCGTCCCGCCGGTCGGCGGGGCGGGCCCTGCGCGCGCTCGACCGGCCCCAGGGCCGGTGACGTCGGGTCGGCTCAGCGCCCGGTCTGCCCGGGGGTGCCCGACGACGGGGTCCCGCTCTCGGTCCGGTGCTCCTCGACGGACTTCCCGGTGCGCTCGGAGAGGTCCGGCAGCGCCACCGAGGACCGTTCGGATGCCGCCACGGCGGCGTGGTACTTCAGGACGAGGTCCGCCTGGACGGCCCGCAGCTCGCCCGTGCTCGTGTCCTCCCCGGGACTGCGGTAGGTCTCGATGGCCCGGTGGAGCTCGGCCGCGGCGTGCGCGGAGCGCCCCTTGGGGCTGAGCATCGAGGCGACCGTGGCGACCGCGATGATGGCCACGATCACGCCCAGGGACACGAACGTGGGGATCTCCGGGGCCCAGCCGATGTGCTCGCCGCCGTTGATGAACGGCACCTCGTTCTCGTGCATGGCGTGCAGGATGAGCTTGACGCCGATGAACGCCAGGATCAGCGACAGGCCGTGCTTGAGGTAGATGAGCCGCTCCATGAGCCCGCCGAGCAGGAAGTAGAGCTGGCGCAGGCCCATGAGGGCGAAGATGTTGGCGGTGAAGACGATGAACGGGCTCTGGGTGAGCCCGAAGATCGCCGGGATCGAGTCGAAGGCGAACATCAGGTCGGTCACGCCGATGGTGATGAACACCACGAGCATCGGGGTGAACACGCGCTTGCCGGCCACCGTGGTGCGCAGCCTGTTGCCGTCGTAGTGCTCGGTCATGGGCACCACGGTGCGCAGGCGGCGGATGAGACCGTTCTCCTCCGCCTCGTCCTCGCCGTCGTCCTTGGCCTGCTGCCAGGCGGTCCAGAGCAGGAAGACGCCGAACAGGTAGAAGACCCAGGAGAAGTTCGCGATGATCGTGGCGCCCAGCAGGATGAAGATCCCGCGCAGGACCAGCGCGATGATGATGCCCACCATCAGCACCTCCTGCTGGTACTTCCGGGGCACGGAGAAGCGGGCCATGATCACGATGAACACGAACAGGTTGTCGATGCTGAGGCTGTACTCGGTGATCCAGCCCGCCACGAACTGGGTGCCCTGCTCGGCGCCGGCGAAGACGAACATCAGGCCCGCGAACACGAGGGCGAGGGCCACGTAGATGCCCACCCAGGTGCCGGCCTCCTTCATGGAGGGCTCGTGCGGGCGCTTGGCGACCATGATCAGGTCGAAGAGGAGGATGCAGCCGAGGACGACGAAGGAGCCGATCTCGAACCACGCGGGTAGTTGTGTGTGCACGCGAGTTCTTTCGCTGGGAAACGGGTGAGCCCGCGGGCCGGCGTCGTCCGAGGAGCGGGGCGGACCGGGGCATCACGATGAGCCGCAAGTCTCTCCACCGCGTCCGGCGGGCCCGGGGCCCGGGTGCCGAGGTGCGGTCGCTGCGACCGGCCCGGCTCCGTTGCCCGGCGTGCTGACGACCGCAGCGCTGAGGGATACTCCCCTACGCGGGGAGCACTCTACCGCAACCTGGGAGCACGCCGTGAACGGACGGCTCGCCACGCGCCCGGTTCCGCAGGACTCAGGCGTGCCCGGCCTGCTGCATCTGCCGCAGCTCCTTCTTCAGGTCCGAGAGCTCGTCGCGGATCCGCGCGGCGAGCTCGAACTGCAACTCCTGGGCCGCGGCCTGCATCTGCTCCGTCATCTGCGCGATGAGGTCCACGAGATCCTCCGCCGGGGCGGCCGTGAAGCCGTCCTGGCGCAGCTTGTCCGCCGCGGCCGCGGCGGCGTCCCGTCCGCCCTTCCCCCCGGTCGGGGCGGTCTTCTTCCCGGCGGCCGCGCGCCGGGCGAGCAGCTCCCGGGTGTCCTCCTCCTCGCGCTGCAGCTGGTCGGTGATGTCCGCGATCTTCTTCCGCAGCGGCTGCGGGTCGATCCCGTGCTCGGTGTTGTAGGCGACCTGGATCTCCCGGCGCCGGTTCGTCTCCTCGATCGCCGTGGCCATCGAGTCGGTGATCCGGTCGGCGTACATGTGCACCTGCCCGGAGACGTTGCGGGCGGCGCGGCCGATCGTCTGGATCAGGGACGTCGTGGAGCGCAGGAAGCCCTCCTTGTCCGCGTCGAGGATCGCCACGAGGGACACCTCGGGCAGGTCCAGGCCCTCCCGGAGCAGGTTGATGCCGACGAGGACGTCGAAGGTGCCCATGCGCAGCTCGCGCAGCAGCTCCACGCGGCGCAGGGTGTCGACGTCGGAGTGCAGGTACTGGACCTTCACCCCGTGCTCCATGAGGTACTCGGTGAGGTCCTCGGCCATGCGCTTGGTGAGGGTGGTGACGAGCACGCGCTCGTCGCGCTTGACCCGGAGGTTGATCTCGTCGAGGAGGTCGTCGATCTGCCCCTTGGTGGGCTTGACGATCACCTCCGGGTCCACCAGGCCCGTGGGGCGGATGATCTGCTCCACGTAGCCGTCCGCCTGGGACAGCTCGTACTTGCCCGGGGTCGCCGAGAGGTAGACGGTTTGGCCGATGCGCTCCAGGAACTCGTCCCACTTGAGCGGGCGGTTGTCCATCGCGGAGGGCAGCCGGAAGCCGTGCTCCACGAGGGTGCGCTTGCGGGACATGTCGCCCTCGTACATGCCGCCGATCTGCGGGATGGTCACGTGGGACTCGTCGACCACCAGCAGGAAGTCGTCCGGGAAGTAGTCGATGAGGCAGTGCGGGGCGGAGCCGCGGGGGCGGCCGTCGATGTGCAGCGAGTAGTTCTCGATGCCGTTGCAGTAGCCCATCTGCTCCATCATCTCGAGGTCGTAGGTGGTGCGCATGCGCAGCCGCTGGGCCTCGACGAGCTTGTTCTGCGACTCCAGCTCCTGGAGCCGGGCGGCGAGCTCGTCCTCGATGGACTTCACGGCCGTGGCCATCCGGTCCGCGCCCGCCACGTAGTGGGAGGCCGGGAAGACGTACATCTCGGTCTCCTCCCGGATGATCTCCCCGGTCAGCGGGTGGAGGGTGTAGATGGACTCGATCTCGTCACCGAAGAACTCCACGCGGATCGCGTGCTCCTCGTACATCGGGATGATCTCCACGGTGTCCCCGCGCACGCGGAACGTGCCCCGGTGGAAGTCGACGTCGTTGCGGGCGTACTGCATGTTCACGAACCGGCGCAGCAGCTCGTCGCGGTCCATCTCCTGCCCCCGGCGCAGGGTGACCATCTGCGCCACGTACTCCTCGGGGGTGCCCAGGCCGTAGATGCAGGAGACGGTGGCGACCACCACGACGTCGCGCCGGGTCAGCAGGGCGTTGGTCGCCGAGTGCCGCAGCCGCTCGACCTCCTCGTTGATGGAGGAGTCCTTCTCGATGAAGGTGTCCGTCTGCGGGACGTAGGCCTCGGGCTGGTAGTAGTCGTAGTAGGACACGAAGTACTCGACGGCGTTGTTCGGCAGCAGCTCCCGCAGCTCGTTCGCGAGCTGCGCGGCGAGCGTCTTGTTCTGCACCATGACGAGGGTCGGCCGCTGGACGCGCTCGATGAGCCACGCGGCCGTGGCGGACTTGCCGGTGCCGGTGGCGCCGAGCAGCACCACGTCCTTCTCCCCCGCCTCGATCCTCGTGGCGAGCTCCTCGATGGCCTTCGGCTGGTCCCCCGCGGGCACGTAGTCGGAGATGACCTCGAAGGGGGCGACGACACGGTTGATCTTCTGGGCGAGGCTCATGGGACCAGGCTACGCGCCGCCCCGGACACGGGGCCCGGGTTCCTCCGCAGGCGATCGGGCCGCCGGGGCCCCGACTCCGCCCGCGGACCGGGGAGCGGGCACCGGGCACCGGGGAGCGGGCACCGGGCGGGAAATACGCCGGGGGTGCCGCCGGTTGCACAGGACACTCCGCCGCCCCCGGCGGGGCGTCACCGGAGCCCGCGGGCCCCCGTCGAGAGGAACACCGTGTCCATCGTCATCACCGGCGCCACCGGCCAGCTGGGCCGCCACGTCATCAGCTCCCTCCTGCGCCTGGACGTGCCGCTGCCGGACCTCGTGGCCGCCGGCCGCGACGAGGACAAGCTCGGGGCCCTGCGGGAGCTGGACCTCGCCACGGCCAGGATCGACTACTCGGACCCCGCCACCCTCGACGCGGCCTTCGCGGGGGCGGACACGGTCCTGCTGATCTCCAGCAGCGAGGCGGGCCGGCGGGTGCCCCAGCACCGGAACGCGGTGGACGCCGCCGTCCGGGCCGGGGTGTCCCGGCTCGTCTACACCAGTGTCCTCGGCGCGGACCGCGGGAAGCTGCTGCTCGCGGACGAGCACCTGGCCACGGAGCAGGCCGTCACCGGGTCCGGGCTGCCGTACACGATCCTGCGCAACGGCTGGTACACCGAGAACTTCGAGCCCGCCCTGCGGCACGCGGAGACCACCGGCCTGGTCCTGGCCAGCGCCGGGGACGGTCGCGTGGCCAGCGCCCCGCGCGAGGACTACGCCGAGGCGATCGCCGCGGTCCTGGCCCAGGACGGTCACTCGGGGCAGACCTACGAGCTCTCCGGGGACGTGGCGTGGAGCTTCGACGAGCTCGCCGCGGCGCTCACCGAGGTCCTGGACCGCGAGGTGACCTACCGGCGTCTCACCCCCGAGCAGCACCTGGCGGAGCTCGAGCGGACCGGGGTGGACGAGAGCACCGCGCGCTTCCTGGTGGCCCTGGACGCCAACATCGAGGACGGCGCCCTGGACCTCGTCACCGGGGACCTGTCGCGGCTGCTCGGCCGGCACACCACCCCGCTGGCCGACGCCCTGCGGCAGATGCTCTGAGCGGTCCGTCTCCACCGCGACCGGTCACGGCCGGCCGGCGGTGACGGCCGTGCCGGTGCGCCGCCCGGCGTCGTCGTCACATCCGCTGGTACCTGGCCCGGACCACCATGAACAGCCCGTAGCAGATGAGCCCCAGGGCCACGGCCCCGAGGATCCACGCCCCGAACGGCTGCTCCTGGAGGGACTTGAGCGCGCCGTCCAGGCCCGTGGACTGCTCCGGGTCGTGCTGGAGCGTGGCCACGACGAAGAGCACGCCGAGCACTCCCAGGGCCACCCCCTTCGCCGCGTACCCGGCGGTGCCCAGCCACACCACGGCCGATCCGGCCCGGCCGGGCGGCAGGCTCCTCAGGTTGTCCCGGAAGGACCGCGTCACGCCCCGGTGGACGAAGAACACGCCGGCGACCACGAGGCCCGCCCCCACGGCGACCAGGAGCACCATGCCGGCCGGGTTCGCCATGAGCCGGGCGCTGATCGACTGCGTCGACTCGCTGCTGCTGCTCGACCCGCCGAGCGCGTACCTGCCGAACACGACGGCGATCGCACCGTAGACGACCGCCTGGCCGGCCATCTTGACCCGGTGCTTGAGCCGCTCACGGTCCGAGCGCTGTGTGGCGCCGAAGAACACCTCGCTGACCAGGAAGACGGCCAGCGCCGCACAGCCCAGGAAGCACGCCCAGAGCAGGACCGTACCGCCGGGGTTGTCGGCCAGCGCGGCGACCGCCCCGGACTGGTCCGGTGAGCCCGACCCGCCGCTGGCGACGCGCAGCGCGATCACCCCGATCATGAAGTGCAGCAGTCCCGCCGCCACGTACCCGGCGCGCGCCGCGAGGCGGAACCCCCGGGAGTCCGTCGCGTCGTCCGCGGCGTCGGCCGCCCTCGTGGCCTGCCGGCCGACCTCGCCCATAGCTCCTCCTGCGGTGTGGTACTCCATCCTGCGCCTGCGGGCCACCGGTGTCCACGACGCCCTTCGGCTGACACCCGCCGGGCCCGGCGTCCGGCATCGAACGACGACATCTTCCGCCGATCCGCCACGACGTCGCCGGACTGGAGGACGATGGTGCGTGCGGCCGGGGTCCGTCGGCACACGGTGGTGTGCGTCCCCGGCGCGGTCACCGGCACCGGGGAGCGCCCATGGACACCGACATCGTCACCGATCCCTTCGCAGCGTCCCAGACCGCCGTGGCGCGGCGGATCGACGAGATCCTGGCCGCCGTGACGGACAAGGACTTCGACCGGCTCGCCGGCTACCACCTGGCGGGGCCCAAGTTCACGAAGTTCGACGACGCGGAACCGCTCGACCGCCAGGACGCCGCGACGAGCGCGCGGATGGAGGCCGAGCAGTTCGCGGCCGTGGAGGACCTCGACGCCAGGTTCGACGACCTCAAGATCGACGTGTTCGGCCCCGTGGCCATCGCGACAGGGGTCTTCGTCTGGGACTGCACCGTCGAAGGCCGCCCCGTCTCGGGGAGGACCCGGTCGACCGTGGTGTTCGTGGAGCACGGTGCGCAGTGGCTGATCGCGCACGAGCACCACTCTCCGTTCGTCGCCGGTTCCTGAGCCGCCAGAGGCTGCGCGCTCCGCCCGGCGGCCTGTCGGACGTCCCTCTCGACGGTGTGGCGGGACGGGTGCACGAACTGGTTCACCGCGCTCGACCGGTGAACTCGTCGCGCTGATGTGCCGACCGCACAGAGAAGGACGGGGAGTCCCATGGAGACTCCCCGTCCTTCTGTGCGCGTCAGTTGCGCGAGCTGCCGGTGTTCGTGCCCTCACCGGAGTCGTCCCGGTGGTAGAGGTACTCGTTGCCGTGCTCGTCCTTCTCCACGTAGAAGTGCTCCTGGACCTCCTGGTACCACGTCTGCGCGGCCTCGCTCATCTGCTGGCCCTCCTGCGCCTGGGCCAGTCGGTCCCCGGGCCCGTAGACGCGCATCGCGATGGCGTTGAGCCGGTCGAGGATGCGGTGCGGCTGCTCGCCGTCCTGGTTGGTGTTCTGCCTGTTCCGCGCCATGACGTCCCCCGTTGGCCACTGTGATGGTGATCACCAGTCTAGCGCCGCGGCGGGCTCCGGACTCCGATGCGCGGCACGGATGACCGCGGCGGGCCCACCGGCCGGTGACGCCGGTGGGCCCGCTGTGTCCTTCTCAGTTCGCGGCGGCTACTCGATGTCGCGGATCTGCTTGAGCGAGCCCGTGCTCGTGCGGTACTCCCGGACGTAGTCCGGCTGCTCCGGGTGCTCGATGGCCGGGGCGTTGGCCGGCTCCGACCCGTGCACGTAGTCCGGGGCCACGACGTACTCCTCGTCCACCTCAGCGCCGGTGGAGGTCCGGCGGTGGAACTCCTCGGGCGGCAGCACCCGGCGCCACTGGCGGGTGGGCAGCACGCCCACCTCCCCGGCGTCCTCGCGCAGTGCCCGGAGCAGGGAGTAGATCATCACGTACCCCAGCACGAAGAACGGCAGGCCGATGAGGATCGCCACGTTCTGCAGGGCGGCGAGACCCGTGGCGCCCGTGGCCGTCAGCAGGATCGCGGCGATGAGGCCGATGGCCACGACCCAGAAGACCCGCTGGTGGACCGGGGACTCCTCCTCGTGGCCGCTGCCCATGGTGTCCATGACCAGGGCGGCGGAGTCGATGGAGGTGATGAAGAACAGCACCACGATGAGCACGCCCACCGCGGAGGTGACGGTCGAGAACGGGAAGTTCTCGAGGAACACGAACATCGCCCCGGGGATGTCCCCCTCGTCCACCACGGCCTCCACGAGACCGCCGCCGCCGTTGAGCTGGATGTTGAACACGCCCATCCCGAAGATCCCGAACCAGATGACGGAGAACAGCGTGGGGAACGCCAGCACGCCGGAGACGAACTGGCGGATGGTGCGGCCGCGGGAGATGCGGGCGATGAAGATCCCCACGAACGGGGACCAGGTGATGGTCCACGCCCAGTAGAAGACCGTCCAGCTGCTCTGCCAGCCGGTGTCCGCGAGGGTGTCGTTCCAGAAGGCCAGCGCCGGGAGCATCGCCAGGTAGGTGCCGGCGGACTCGACCATGCCCTTGAGCATCATCACGGTGGGCCCCGAGATGAGGATGAACACCAGCAGGGCGATGGCGATGAGGATGTTGGTGTTGGACAGCCGCTTGATGCCGCGGTCCAGGCCGAGGGCCACGGAGACCGAGGCGACGATGCTCACCGCGGTGATGATGAGGATCTGCGACAGCGCCGACTCGGAGATCCCGAACAGGCGGGCGAGGCCGCTGTTGATCTGCATGGTGCCGAGCCCGATCGAGACGGCCACGCCGAACAGGGTGCCCACGATGGCCAGGATGTCGATGGCCCGCCCCGCCGGCCCGTGGATGCGCTCCCCCAGCAAGGGCTGGAACATGGAGCTCACGCGCGGTGGCAGGTTGCGCTTGTACATGAAGTAGCCGAAGGCCAGCGCCGGGAGCGTGAAGATCGTCCAGGTGTGCAGCCCGAAGTGGTAGAGCGTGAAGCCCATGGCCTCGGTGGCCGCCTCGAGGGACTCCGGCTCCACGCCCTGCCGCGGCGGGTTGGCGAAGTGGTTGACGGGCTCGGCCACGGCCCAGAACATGAGAATGGTGCCGATGCCGGCGGCGAAGAGCATCGAGAACCAGGACAGGTTGGAGTGCTGGGGCCGTTCGTCGTCGGCCCCGAGCCGGACCTGCCCGAAGCGGCTGACCATGAGGTAGATCAGGAACAGCAGGAAGACGGTCACGCCCAGGATGTAGAACCAGCCGAGCTGGTCGATGACCCAGGCGGAGCCGCCGGTGAAGACCGTGTCCATGAAGTCGGTGAACACCAGTGTCAGGACCACGAACGCGATGATGATCAGCGCCGAGCCGAAGAAGATGGTGGGGCTGGTCCGTAGTCGCAGGGAGTCGTGCAGTCTGTTCAGCATTGCCGTGCTTCCCCGGCTGCCCCCGGCCTCGGACGAGCGGACGGCCGCCGTGTCTCGGTTGTGTGCTTCGGTGGTGTGCTTCGGTGCTGCGTGTCGGTGGTGCGTCTCGTCGTGTGCGTCGCTGCGTGTTCTGGTGTCCTCGACCCTACCCTGTCGTCACCGCGGAACGGAGGGGCGGTCCGCGGCGGGCGTGGACGGGAGGCGCGGCTCCACGTGCCACTCCCACCAGGCGTCGACGCGGTCGAGCAGCCGCTGCACGGTGTCGTCGTTGTCCAGCACGGTGGTGGAGACGGCCGCCCGCTCCTCGTCGGTGGCCTGCGCGGCGATCCGGGCGCGCGCGTCCGCCTCCGTCATCCCACGGTCCTCGACCATCCGCCGCACGCGCTCCTCCTCGGGCGCCCGGACGGTGAGGACCAGGTCGAAGCGCCCGTGCTGGCCGGTCTCCACGAGCAGCGGGATGTCCTCCACGAGGACGGCGTCCTCCCCCGCCGCGGCGGCCAGTTGTTGCGCCTCCGCGCGGACGAGCGGATGGATGATCGCGTTGAGCCGCTCGCGGGCCTGCGGGTCCCCGAACACCCGGGTGCCGAGGGCTGCGCGGTCCAGGCGGCCGTCCGGGGTCAGCACCGCGGGACCGAACTCCTCCACGATCCCCGCGAGGCCGGGCCGGCCCGGCTCCTGCAGGGCCCGCGCAATCGCGTCGGCGTCGATCACGGTGGCGCCGAGCTCCATGAGCCGGCGGGAGACCGTCGACTTCCCCGAGGCGATCCCGCCCGTGAGTCCGATGGTCAGCATGGGACCATGCTAGCGGCCCACGCCGCGCGAGGACCGGGCCGGCGGCTCACGACGGTCCGGTCCCGGCCACGGTGGTCATGACCTCGGGGAGGGTGCCGGGCGCGTCGTCCCGGCGCACGAGCAGCCAGCGGAACCCGTAGCCCTCCAGGGCCAGCTCGGCCGAGGAGTCGGCGTCCAGGGCGCAGGACCCGTCCGCCAGCAGGTCCAGCAGCACGGTGCCCTCGGCCTCGTCCGGCAGCCGCAGCGGCACCGTGGTGGGCTCCGGGGAGAGGTTGTGCAGGGCGACGACGGCGGAGCCCTCCCACGCGCACCGGTGCGCCAGCACCTGTCGGCGCGGCTGGTCCAGGATCTCGGCGGTCCCCCAGGCCAGCGGTGCGCACCGCCATCCGGTCCTCGGCGTCGAGGTTCTCGCCCATGCCGATCTCCTCGCCGTAGTACAGCACCGGCGTGCCCGGCAGCGAGAAGAGTAGCGAGTAGACCATCCGGATCCGCTGCCGGTCGCCCTGCAGCATGGGCGGCAGCCGCCGCCGGAGGCCGCGGCCGTAGAGCTGCATCCGCTCCTCGGGCCCGAAGGCCGCGAAGACCTCCTGCCGCTCGGCCGCGGAGAGCTGGTCGAAGGTGGGCTCGTCGTGGTTGCGCACGAAGTTCGCCCACTGGGCCTCCTGGGGGATCCGGGGACGGCTCCGCAGGGCGGCGGCCAGCGGGCCCGCGTCCTGGCGGGCCAGGGAGAGGTAGAGGGGCTGCATCGCCACGAAGTCGAAGATCATGGTCAGCTCCCCGGCGTCCTCGGTGCCGAACAGCTCGAGCTGCTCCCGGTAGGGCAGGTCGACCTCGCCCAGCAGGGCGGCCCGGCCGTTGCGGCGGTTCATGAACTTCCGCAGGGAGCGCAGGAAGCCGTGCGGGTCCGTGACACCGCCCTGGTCCTCGGCGTCGCCGCCCTCCCCGAGGGCCAGCAGCTGCGGGATCCCGTCCACCCGGAAGCCGTCGAGGCCCAGGTGCAGCCAGAACCCCACGACCTTGGCAATCTCGTCGCGGACCTTCGGGTGGGCGAGGTTCAGGTCCGGCTGGTGGCGGTAGAAGCGGTGCAGGTACCACTGCCCGGTGGCCTCGTCCCGGCTCCAGATGCCGCTCTCCTCGTCGGGGAACACGGTCTGCTCGGACGTGTCCGGGGGCTCGTCGGCGCGCCACACGTAGTAGTCGCGGTACGGGCTGTCGGTGCTCGAGCGGGACTCCCGGAAGCAGGGGTGCTGGTCGGAGGTGTGGTTGACCACGAGGTCCGCGATGACCCGCAGACCCCGGTCCTGGGCCGTGCGGACGAGCTCCACGAGGTCGCCGAAGCTGCCCAGCCGCCGGTCCACGCCGTAGAAGTCCGTGATGTCGTACCCGTCGTCCCGGTTCGGCGTGGGATAGAACGGCATGAGCCACAGACAGGTCACGCCGAGCTCCGCCAGGTGGTCCACCCGCTCGGCCAGACCGGCGTTGTCCCCCGTGCCGTCGCCGTCGGTGTCGAGGTACCGCTCGATGTCCACGCAGTACACGACCGCCTGCTTCCACCAGAGGTCGGAGGTGTCGGCGATGCGCATGCGGGCTCCCTCGGTCGCGGATGCCTCCCTGTCCAGCACCGCTCCCCCGTCGCGTCGAGGGCCCGCCGTGGCCCCTAGAGTGGGGCCCATGGACCCGGACCCCCTGCTCAGCCGCGCCACCCGCTACACGACGCTCGCCGCGGGGTCCGAGGCGGTGGCGGAGCTGGAGATCAAGCGCTCACGCTTCCTGGCCGTGCTCCGCCGGGCGGGGACGGAGGCCGAGGCCCGGGCGCTGGCCGAGGAGCTGCGGCGGGGCTTCCACGACGCCCGGCACCACTGCTCCGCGTTCGTGCTGGGCCCGGACCGGGACGTCCGGCGCTCCTCCGATGACGGCGAGCCGTCCGGCACCGCCGGCCTCCCCATGCTCGAGGCCCTGGTGCAGCGCCGCACCGGGACCGACGACCGGGGCGGGGACCTCGCCGACCTTTCCGACGTGAGCGCCGTGGTGGTCCGCTGGTTCGGCGGCACCCTGCTCGGCGCCGGCGGTCTGGTGCGCGCCTACTCCGACGCCGTGGCACAGGCCCTGGACGGTGCCGTGCTGGTGACGCGCCGGCGGCTGCGGCTGTACCGCCTGCCGGCCTCCCACGCGGACGCGGGCCGGATCGAGAACGAGCTGCGGGCCGCCGGGACCACGGTCCTCGACACCGGCTACGGTGCCGAGGGCGCCGAGATCGGGCTCGCCCTGCCCGACGACGAGGATGCCGCCGCCGCGCTGGCCGCCCGGGTCGCGTCCCTCACGTCCGGGGCGGGAGTGCTGCGCCCGGCCGGCGTGGACTGGGTGGACCTCCCCCGCTGACCGGGCGTCCCGGCCCGTGAGCGCCCGTCAGCGCTGAGGCGTCCCGGCCCGTCCCCGGGCCACGGACGGCGACGACCCCCACCCGTCGAGGGGTGGGGGTCGTCGCCGTCGCAGCGGTGCGGGACCGCCGGCCTGGTGCCTGTCGGCTCAGGCGCCGGTGAGCTTTTCGCGCAGGGCGGCCAGGGCCTCGTCGGAGGCCAGGGTGCCGGAGTCGGCGGCCGGGGCCTCGGAGGAGTAGCTGGTCGGGGCCGGCGCGGACCCGGCGGAGGAGGACGACGAGGAGGAGCTCGTCGTGCCGCCGGCGGCGGCCTCGGCGTCCTCGGCGATCGACTTCCGGACCTGCTCCTTGTGCGCCTCCCAGCGGGACTGGGCGTCGGCGTACTGCTGCTCCCAGGCGGCGCGCTGGGTCTCGTAGCCCTCGATCCACTCGTTGGTCTCGGGATCGAAGCCCTCGGGGTACTTGTAGTTGCCCTGCTCGTCGTACTCGGCGGCCATGCCGTACTGGGCCGGGTCGAACTCGGTGGAGTCCGGGTCCACGCCCTCGTTGGCCTGCTTGAGCGACAGCGAGATGCGGCGGCGGTCCAGGTCGATGTCGATGACCTTCACGAACAGCTCGTCGCCCACGGAGACGACCTGCTCGGCCATGTCCACGTGACGCTGGGCCAGCTCGGAGATGTGCACCAGGCCCTCGATGCCGTCCTCGACGCGCACGAACGCGCCGAAGGGGACGAGCTTGGTGACCTTGCCCGGCACGACCTGCCCGAGGGCGTGGGTGCGGGCGAACAGCTGCCACGGGTCCTCCTGGGTCGCCTTCAGCGACAGGGAGACCCGCTCGCGGTCCATGTCGACGTCCAGGACCTCGACCGTGACCTCCTGGCCGACCTCGACGACCTCGGACGGGTGGTCGATGTGCTTCCAGGACAGCTCGGAGACGTGCACCAGGCCGTCGACGCCGCCCAGGTCCACGAAGGCGCCGAAGTTGACGATCGAGGAGACCGTGCCCGTGCGGACCTGGCCCTTCTCGAGCTTGTGCAGGAAGTTGGAGCGGACCTCGGACTGGGTCTGCTCGAGCCAGGCGCGGCGGGACAGAACCACGTTGTTGCGGTTCTTGTCCAGCTCGATGATCTTCGCCTCGATCTGCTGGCCGATGTACGGCGCGAGGTCGCGCACGCGGCGCATCTCCACGAGGGAGGCGGGAAGGAAGCCGCGCAGGCCGATGTCGAGGATGAGGCCACCCTTGACGACCTCGATGACGGTGCCGGTGACGACGCCGTCGTCCTCCTTGATCTTCTCGATGTCTCCCCAGGCGCGCTCGTACTGAGCCCGCTTCTTGGACAGGATCAGGCGGCCTTCCTTGTCCTCCTTGGTGAGGACCAGAGCCTCGACCTCATCACCCACGGTCACGACCTCGTCCGGGTCGACATCGTGCTTGATGGAGAGCTCACGGGACGGGATGACGCCCTCGGTCTTGTAGCCGATGTCGAGAAGGACCTCGTCGCGGTCGACCTTGACGACGGTGCCCTCGACGAGGTCGCCGTCGTTGAAGTACTTGATGGTCGCGTCGACAGCGGCGAGGAAGTCCTCCGCGGACCCGATGTCGTTGACGGCAACCTGCGGGGTGGTGGTGGTCATGTAGTAGGGGCTCCGATGGGGATAGGTTGTTGATCAGTCGGAACGGAGATTGTCCGGCCGGACCGCGGCCGTTCCGAAGGATTGCTGGACAGGGCACGTGCACAGCACGCACCGCGTCAGTCTACGGAGGTCGGAAAAAGGACGCAACACGCGACCCTCCGCGCGCGCCGGCTCAGAACTGCGTGACGCCGTACGGGGCGGTCGGGGTCTCCATGAAGTCCTGCAGGTCCCGCAGGGCCTCCTCGTCCCGGGCGACGATCAGCCCGGCCTGCGCGAGGGTGCTCGCCTTCACCGCCCCGAGGTACAGGGACCCGAGCACGTCCACGCGCATCGCCACGTCCGCGCCGTCCGGCAGCTCCACGGCCGGCACCGACCGCCCGGCGTCGTCGTCGGCGGTGCGGGGCCGGTCGCCGAGGCGCTCGACCACGGGCGAGCCGCCGGTGGTGTCCAGCGCCCAGACGCCGTCCGCGTAGCCCATCGAGTCCACGAGGGAGATCACGATGCGCCCGCGCGGGGTGTAGGAGCGGGCCACCAGTGCGGCGGCGGGGTCCAGGACCCGCACCCAGACCTTGTCGGACTCGGCCGTCACCCGGTACTTGGCGCGGTCCGCCATCGCCCACACCAGGGGGTCCTCCACGGGGGCCCGGCCGAAGCGGACCTGGTCCACGAGGTCCAGGGAGGTCACGAACTTCCACAGGGCGATCGACACGTCCGGGGACGCGCCCACGAGGTCGAGCACCGTGAGGGTCAGCGGGTAGGACGTGTTCGGCTCGAACCGGTAGGTCACGTAGCCGTCGGGGTGCATCCCGTCGTCGTAGTGCACGGCGCAGCGGACCTCCGGGTCCGCCTTCTGCGGGGTGATGGCGTACTCCCCGGTGTACTCGGGCCAGTGGTAGGCCACCCGGCTCACCGATCCGTGCGAGCTCTCGTGGAAGCGCTGGAAGAGCACCGGGGCGAGCCGGCGCACCTCCTCGCCGTCGGCCATCTCCACGCTGCCCACGGTGGGCGCCTTGAGCTGCAGCCGGGTGGTGGCGTCCACGGTGACCTCGCGGTTGAACGTGGCCGCGCCGAAGCCGAACCGGCCGTAGATGGTGGCCTCGGTCGCGGTGAGCAGCGCCACCGGGTAGCCGTCCCGCCGGATGCGGTCGAGCTCCCCGGTCATCAGCCGGCGCAGCAGCCCGCGGCGGCTGTGCGTGGGCCGGACGGTGACCTCGGAGATCAGCCGGGCCCGCAGCAGCCGGCCGCCGCCCGCGTTGAGGGAGCCCTCCCAGGAGGCGAAGGTCGCCACGGGCCGCCGCGTGGGCAGCGCCGCCTCCGGCACGGCGTGCGGGTAGGCCGCCCGCAGCCGCACCCGCTCGGCGTGCATCCAGGACAGGGTGCGCTCGAGGGTCTCGTCGGTCGGCTCCGCCTGGTGGAAGCCCTGGCGGATGGCCCGGACCCACTCCACGGCCGCCGGGTTCGCCGCGACGCCCCCGGGGCCCACGCCGAACTCCGCGAAGGTGTAGTCGTGGCCGTCGGCCGAGTAGGACTCGGTCACGGTCCCCGGGGTGGACGGTGTCGTCGGGGCGTCGTGCTGGTGGTCCATGGCGTGCTCCTCGTTGGCGGTGGGGCGGGGCGGCGGCGTGGCGGCCGGGCCGGTCAGTGGGCGGCCTCGTGCCAGGAGCGGCCGGCGCCCACGTTGACCTCCAGCGGCACGGACAGCTCGGCGGCGCCGCCCATCTCCTCCCGCAGCACCCGCTCCACGGACCCGCGCTCCCCGCGCACGACCTCCACCACGAGCTCGTCGTGGACCTGCAGGAGCATCCGCGAGCCGAGCCCCTCCTCGGTGAGGCGGCGGTCCACGCCGAGCATCGCCTTCTTGATGATGTCCGCGGCCGAGCCCTGGATGGGGGCGTTGAGGGCGGCGCGCTCGGCCATCGAGCGCAGCTGCCGGTTGTCGCTCGAGAGGTCCGGGAGGTACCGGCGCCGGCCGTCGATCGTGGCCGTGTAGCCGTCCTCGCGGGCCTGCTCCACCACCCCGCGCAGGTAGTCCCGCACCGCCCCGAACCGGGTGAAGTAGTCGCTCATCAGGGTGCGGGCCTCGTCCACGGGGATCCGCAGCTGCTTGGAGAGCCCGAAGGAGCTCAGCCCGTAGACCAGCCCGTAGCTCATGGCCTTGACCTTGGAGCGCATGGGGGCGGTCACCTCCTCGGGGGCCACCCCGAAGATCTTCGAGCCCACGAAGCGATGCAGGTCCTCGCCGCTGCGGAACGCCTCGATCAGCGCCTCGTCCCCGGACAGGTGCGCCATGATGCGCATCTCGATCTGCGAGTAGTCGGCGGTCAGCAGCTGCTCGTACTCCCGGCCCTCCTGGGGGCGCCCGACGACGAAGAGCCCGCGGATCCGGCGGCCCTCCTCGGTGCGCACCGGGATGTTCTGCAGGTTCGGGTTGGTCGAGGACAGCCGGCCGGTGGCGGCGACGTTCTGCATGTAGGTGGTGTGCACGCGGCCGTCCTCGGCGATGGCCTTCTGCAGGCCCTCGACCGTCTGGCGCAGCTTGTTGGCGTCCCGGTAGGCCAGCAGGCCGGCGAGGAAGCGGTGGCCCTTGGAGTCCGGGTCGGTGCGGGTGAGCAGCTCCGCCACGGCGTCGGCGTCGGTGGTGTAGCCGGACTTGATCTTCTTGGTCCTCGGCAGCCCCAGCTCCTCGAACATCACCTGCTGCAGCTGCTTGGTGGAGCCCAGGTTCACGGGCTCCTCGATCTGCGCGTGCGCCTCCTGCTGCGCCTGCTCGATCACCCGGGCGAAGTCGTCGAGCAGCACCTGGACGCCCTCGGCGTCCACCGCGATGCCGGCCAGCTCCATCCGGCCCAGCACCACGGCCAGGGGCAGCTCGAGGTCCGTGAGCAGGGCGCTCTGGTGCGTCTCGGCCAGCTTCTCCCGCAGGTGCGCGGAGAGCTGGACGGTTGCGACCGCCAGCTCGGCCTCCCGGCGCAGCACGGCCGGGGCGGGCCACGGCTCGGCGTCGAGGGCGAGCTGCTGCTGTCCCTCGGGGGCGGCCCCGTCCGCGGCGGGCGCCACCGCCAGGCCCAGCCGGTCCTCGAGCAGCGCGGGCAGTTCGTAGCTGCGCCGCGCGGGCTGGAGCAGGTAGGCCGAGAGCTGGGGGTCGTCGACGACCCCGGCCAGCGGCAGCCCGCGCACCGCCAGGGACTTCCAGACGTCCTTCAGCCCGTCGACGACCTTGGGCCGGTCGGTGTCGGAGAGCCAGCCCGCCAGTGCGGTCTCCAGGGCGGAGTCCGCGGCCGCGAGGTCCAGGAACAGCGCGGAGGGCTGCGACCCGCCGCGGGCGAGGACCATCCCGGAGAGCTCCCGGGCGCCCGGCAGGACGGGGTCGTCGTCGCGGTGCAGGGCGTGCACCACCACGGGGTCCGGTCCGTCGGCCAGCCACCGCTGCAGCTCCTCGGCGGTGCCGGGGCGCCCGACCTCCCCGAGCCCGAGGTCGGCCGGCGGCGCGGCCTCCTCCGCGGGACGGCCGAAGGCGTCGAAGAGCCGGTTGCGCAGGCCGTCGCCGAACTCGAGGTCGTCGAAGACCTCCCGCACCGCCTCGGCGTCCGGCACGGGCAGGCCCGCGTCGGCGAGGTCGAGCTCCAGCCCGAGGTCCGTGATCAGGCGGTTGAGCCGCCGGTTGCGCTCGACGGCCGCGCGGTGCTCGCGCAGCGCCTCGCCCTTCTTGCCCTTGACCCGGTCCGCGTGCGCCAGGATCTCGTCCACGCCGCCGTAGGCCAGGATCCACTTGGCCGCGAACCCGGCGCCCACCCCGGGGATGCCGGGCAGGTTGTCGGCCTGCTCCCCGGTCAGCGCCGCGAGGTCGGGGTAGTGCTGCGGCGGCACCTTGTACTTGTCCACCACGGCGGCGGCGTCCATGTGCTTGAGGTCGGACGGGGTGCGCCCGGGGTAGACGACCGTGACGTGCTCGTCGATCATCTGGAAGGCGTCCCGGTCCCCGGA
This sequence comes from Kocuria oxytropis, assembly GCF_040981195.1. Lineage (NCBI taxonomy): Bacteria > Bacillati > Actinomycetota > Actinomycetes > Micrococcales > Micrococcaceae > Kocuria > Kocuria oxytropis. The sequence goes on from NZ_JAVFXA010000004.1 coordinate 141,621, forward strand.
GAAGACGAGCACCTCGTAGTCCTGCTCGGCGCCGCGGCGGGCCAGCGTGGCCAGCACGTCGTCCGCCTCGTGGCCCTCCGCGGTGACCACGGGCACGCCGAGGGCGTCGAGGATCCGGCGGATCTGGGGGACCTGGCCGTGGAACTCCTCGGGCGTCTCGTCCCGCCCGCCCTTGTACTCCTCGTACTCCTGGGAGCGCAGGGTGGGTCCCTCCAGGTCGAAGGACACCACCAGGTGCGTGGGCTTCTGCTCCCGCACCAGCTTCACCAGGGTGTTCACGAAGCCGTAGACGGCCTCCGTGTGCCGGCCGTCGGAGGTCACGAACGCGGGTCCCCCGCCGTACTCGGCGGCGCGGGACAGCGCGAAGAACGCGCGGAAGGCCAGGGAGTGTCCGTCGACCAGCAGCAGCTTCCGGTCGGGGCGGGAGACCGGGACGGGGATCGCGACGTCGACGGGGTGGTCCGTCTCGGTCCCGACGGTCACCGTGCGGGCGGCGCCCCCGGGGCCCGCCTCGGTCTGCGTCTGCTGCGTCGTCTGCTGCGTCGTTTCACTCACCCGACCATCCTAGGGCCCGGGCGCCGCGCGGGGACCCGGGGCCGGGCCGGGTCAGGCCACCTGGTTGATGATGGCCTCGGCGACCTCCCGCATGGACAGCCGGCGGTCCATCGAGGTCTTCTGGATCCAGCGGAAGGCCTCGGGCTCGGTGAGGCCCATCTTGGTGGTCAGCAGCGACTTCGCGCGCTCCACGAGCTTGCGGGTGGCGAACTGCTCCTTCATGTCCGAGACCTCGCGCTCGAGCGCGGCGATCTCCTCGGCGCGGGAGATCGCGATCTCGATGGCCGGCACGAGGTCGTCCACGGTGAAGGGCTTGACCACGTAGGCCATGGCCCCGGCCTCGCGGGCCCGCTCCACGAGCTCGCGCTGGCTGAAGGCCGTCAGCAGGACCACCGGGGCGATCCGGTCGGAGGCGATCTGCTCGGCCGCGGTGATCCCGTCCAGGACGGGCATCTTCACGTCCATGAGCACGAGGTCCGGGCGGTGCTCCCGCGCGAGCTCCACGGCGCGCTGGCCGTTCTCGGCCTCCGCGACCACCTCGTAGCCCGCGTCCCGGAGCATCTCCACGATGTCCAGCCGGATCAGGGTCTCGTCCTCGGCGACCACCACGCGGCGGGCGGGGCTCAGATCGTCCTGCACGGTCCCACCGGGCTGGTCCGCGAGGTCCTCCCGGGCCTCGGGCTCCTCGGCCGGGGCGGGGTTCGGCTGCTCCGTCACGCTGACTCCTTGGCTGCTGGTGCGTCGTCGCCCGCGCCGGGCGGGCCTCCGGGCGGCGGGGCCGGCGGCGCCCGGATCCCCGGCACCGCGCGTTCCGCCCGACCGGTCCCAGCCTATAACTGTTGTAGAGTGGTCGAGCGCAGAAGCCGCCCGTCCGAGGCGACGCGGACTGCGACCGCGGGCCCAAGTGGCGGAATTGGCAGACGCGCCGCACTCAAAATGCGGTTCCTCACGGAGTGTGGGTTCGAGTCCCACCTTGGGCACCAGCACCCCGGACCAGCGGTCCGGGGTCTTCTCGTCCCGCCCGTGCCGTCAGCCGCCGGTCCCGCGCTCCCGGACCAGGTTCGTGACCCGGGCCGTGGACAGCCGCCGCCCGCGCTCGTCGGTCACCACGACCTCGTGCACGGTGAGCGTGGCGCCCAGGTGCAGCGCCGTGCAGGTGCCGGTGACCGTCCCGGAGGCCGCGCCGCGCTGGTGCGTCGCGTTGACGTCGACACCCACCGCGTACCGGTCCGGCCCCGCGTGCACGCTCGCCGCCGTGGAGGCGAGCGTCTCGGCCAGGACGCAGTGCGCTCCCCCGTGCAGGATCCCGCCCGGCTGGGTGTTCGGCGCCACCGGCATCGTGGCCACCGACCGCCCGGGCGTGAGCTCCGTGAACCGGATGCCCATCGCCCGGGCGAGCCCGCCCACCCCGTGCCCGGGGAAGACGAAGTGCAGCTCGTCGGGGACCCCGTGCTCGCGCAGGTCCCGCGCGTGCTCCTCGGGGGTCATGCCGGTCCCGCTCAGGACTCGCGCCACGGGCCCACGCGCTCCCGCTTGCGCTCCCCGCTGAGCAGCTCACCGGCGTCGGCGACGTCGCCCACGCGGTGCACCTTGACGAGGTTCGTGGTGCCGGCGACCCCGGGAGGCGAGCCGGCGCAGATCACGACCATGTCGTCCTTGCCCGCGAGGCCCTGCTCCTGCAGGTGGAGGTCGACCTGACGGGTCATGTCGTCGGTGTGGTCGACCTTCGCCACCTGGATGGGCTGCACGCCCCACAGCAGGGACATCAGCGCCGTGACGAGGGGCTCGGGGGTGAACGCCAGGATCGGGTGGGCCGGGCGCAGCCGGGAGAGCCGCCGGGCGGAGTCCCCGGACTGGGTGAAGGTGCACAGGTAGCTGACATCGAGCTGCCGGGCGATGGTGACCGCGGCGCGGGTCACCGCGCCGCCGCGGGTGCGGGGCTCGGTGCCCAGGGCCGGGACGCGCTCGAGGGCCTGGGACTCGGTGGCCTCGATGATCCGGGCCATCGTCTCGATCGTCTCGATCGGGTACTTGCCCACGGAGGTCTCCCCGGAGAGCATGACCGCGTCCGCGCCGTCGAGCACGGCGTTGGCGCAGTCGGAGGCCTCGGCCCGGGTGGGGCGGGGGCTGTCGATCATCGACTCGAGGACCTGGGTGGCGACGATCACGGGCTTGGCCCAGCGGCGGGCCAGTTCGATGGCGCGCTTCTGCACGATCGGGACCTGCTCCAGCGGCAGCTCCACGCCGAGGTCGCCGCGGGCCACCATGATGCCGTCGAACGCGTCGATGATCTCGTGCAGGGCGTCCACGGCCTGCGGCTTCTCGATCTTGGCGATCACCGGCAGCCGCCGGCCCTCCTCGTCCATGATCTCGTGCACGCGCACGATGTCCTTGGCGTCGCGCACGAAGGACAGGGCGATCAGGTCCACGCCCCGGCGCAGGGCCCAGCGCAGGTCGTCCTCGTCCTTGTCGGACAGGGCCGGGACGTTCACGGCCACGCCGGGCAGGTTGATGCCCTTGTTGTTGGACACCGGTCCGCCCACGACCACCTCGGTGGTGACCGTGGTGTCCGAGACGGCGGTGGCGCGCAGGGCCACCCGGCCGTCGTCGATGAGCAGCGGGTCGCCCACCTTGACGTCGCCGGGCAGGGCCTTGTGCGTGGTGGAGCACAGGCTCGCGGTGCCCTCGACGTCCTCGACCGTGATCGAGAACTCGTCGCCGGGCAGCAGCTCGTGCGGGCCGTCGGCGAAGCGGCCGAGCCGGATCTTCGGTCCCTGCAGGTCCGCGAGGATCGCAACCGTGGCCCCGACGTCCGCCGAGGCGCGCCGCAGGTTCTCGTAGGAGGAGTCGTGCACGGAGTGGTCGCCGTGGCTCATGTTGAGCCGGGCCACGTTCATGCCCGTCCGGATCGCCTGGGAGAGGTTCTCGTACGAGGAGATGGCCGGGCCGATCGTGGCCACGATCTTCGCTCTACGCATGTGTGCCGCCTTGGGTCGAGGGGTGCCTCCGGGAGGACGTGCACAGCACTGCGGCCGGGGGCTGCGGCGCGCAGGACGCGCCGCAGCCCCCGGCCGCACTGCCTGGATGTCCGCCCGGGGGCGGGGAGGTCGTGTCCAGCCTACCAACGCCGCCGCCGGTGTCGAGGCGGCCGGGGCCCGGTCCCGGCCCGGACGTGCGACGGCGCGGGCCGCACCCCTCGAGGAGGGGCGCGGCCCGCGCCGTGGGCGTGGTGCGGTGGGCGTGCTGCCGTGCTGCCGTGCTGCCGTGCTGCCGTGCTAGAGGCTGAGGTCGATCGCCCGGTCCGTCGGGGCCACCGGCTCCGGCAGGCGGGTCGACCCCATCAGGAACCGCTCGACGGCGGCCGCGCAGGCGCGGCCCTCGGCGATGGCCCACACGACCAGGGACTGGCCTCGGCCCGCGTCGCCGCAGGCGAACACGCCGTCCACGCTGGTCATGTACCGGTCGTCGCGGGCCAGGTTGGTCCGGCCGTCCAGCTCGGCGCCGATCTGCTCGGTGATGTCCTCGGACTCGTTGCCGGTGAAGCCCAGGGCCAGGAACACCAGGTCCGCGGGGATCACCCGCTCGGTGCCCCCCTTGGGCGCGCGCCGGCCGTCGGGCAGGTACTCGGTCTCGGCGACCTTCAGCCCCGTGAGCCGGCCGTCCTCCCCCACGAACTCCACGGTGGAGGCCAGGTAGGTGCGCTCACCGCCCTCCTCGTGGGACGTCGAGACCTCGAAGACCTTGGGCATCATGGGCCACGGGTCGGCGTCGGAGCGGTCCGCGGCCGGCTTGCGCCCGATCGCCAGGGACGTGATCGACGCCGCGCCCTGGCGGTTGGCGGTGCCGATGCAGTCCGAGCCGGTGTCTCCGCCGCCCAGGACGATGACGTGCTTGCCGGCGGCGGAGATCTGGTCCTCCACCTCGTCCCCGGCCACCACGCGGTTGCCCTGCACCAGGTAGTCCATCGCGAAGTGGACGCCGTCCAGGTCCCGGCCCGGGATCTCCAGGTCCCGCGGCCGGGTGGCGCCGGTGGCGACGACCACCGCGTCGTAGCGGCGCTTGAGCTGATCCCAGGTGATGTCCTTGCCGATCTCCACCCCCGGGCGGAAGCGGGTGCCCTCGGCGCGCATCACGTCCAGGCGGCGGTCGAGCACCTCCTTCTCCATCTTGAAGTCGGGGATGCCGTAGCGCAGCAGACCGCCGATCCGGTCGTCGCGCTCGTAGACCGCCACCGTGAAGCCGGCCTGGGTCAGCTGCTGGGCGGCCGCGAGGCCGCCGGGCCCGGAGCCCACCACGGCCACGGTCTTGCCGACCAGGCGCTGCGGGACGAACGGCTTGATGATGCCCTCGTCGAAGCCCATCTCGCCGATCGAGTACTCGATCTGCTTGATGGTCACCGCGGGCTGGTTGATCCCGAGCACGCACGAGGACTCGCACGGCGCCGGGCACACGCGCCCGGTGAACTCCGGGAAGTTGTTGGTGGCGTGCATGCGCTCGACCGCCTCGGCGTCGAGGCCCCGCCACACGAGGTCGTTCCACTCCGGGATGAGGTTGCCGAGCGGGCAGCCCTCGTGGCAGAAGGGGATCCCGCAGTCCATGCACCGGCCGGCCTGCTTCTGCAGGACCCCCCGGTCCTGGGCCTCCTGGACCTCCTTCCAGTCCATGATCCGGACGGGCACCGGCCGCTTCGGGCGGTCGACGCGCTCGGTCACCTTCAGAAAACCGCGCGGATCAGCCACGGGTCGTCACCTCCAGGATCTTGTGCCAGGCCTCGTCGCCGTCGGGGTCCTGCCCCTGGCTCCGGGCCTCTTCGCGGATGCCCTGCACGGCGGCGTACTCCCGCGGCAGGACCTTGGTGAAGCGCCCGAGGGTGGCCACGGGATCGGCCAGGAGCCGGTCGGCGAGCTCGGAGCCGGTCTCCTCGGCGTGCTTCGTGATGAGCGCCAGCACCACCTCGGCGTCGGCCTCGTCCAGCGGCAGCAGCTGCAGCTCGCCGCTGTCCCGGGCCTGCTTGTTGACCGAGGTCTCGGCGAGGTCGATGACGTAGGCCACGCCGCCGGACATGCCGGCGCCGAAGTTGCGCCCGGTGCGGCCGAGCACCAGGGCGGTGCCGCCGGTCATGTACTCGCAGCCGTGGTCGCCGATGCCCTCGACCACCGCGGTGGCGCCCGAGTTGCGCACCAGGAACCGCTCGCCCACGGTGCCGCGCAGGAAGATCTCCCCGCTGGTGGCGCCGTAGCCGATGACGTTGCCCGCGATGACGTTCTCGGAGGCCTCGAAGACCGCGTCCCGCTCGGGGCGCACGATGATCCGCCCGCCGGAGAGGCCCTTGCCGCTGTAGTCGTTGGCGTCGCCCTCCAGGCGCAGGGTGATGCCCTGCGGGAGGAACGCGCCCAGGGACTGCCCGGCCTGGCCCGTGAGCGTCACGTCGATCGTGTCGTGGGCGAGCACGTCCGTGCCGAACGTCCGCGTGACCACGTGCCCGAGCATCGTGCCCACGGCGCGGTCGGTGTTGATGATGTGCTGCTGGATCCGCACCGGCTCGCGCTTCTCGAGTGCGGCCCGGGAGAGCCGGATCAGCTCGTTGTCGAAGTGCTTTTCCAGCTCGTGGTCCTGGCCGCGCATGTTGCGCACGGCCGCGCCCCGGTGCTCGAGCACCGTGGAGTGCAGGATCGGCGAGAGGTCGAGCCCGTGCGCCTTCCAGTGGTCGATGGCGTCCTTGGTCTCGAGGACCTCGGCGTGCCCGACGGCCTCCTCGAGCGAGCGGAACCCGAGCTGGGCCAGGTACTCCCGGACCTCCTCGGCGATGAACTCGAAGAAGTTCACCACGTGCTCGGCCCGGCCGGTGAAGCGCTTGCGCAGCTCCGGGTTCTGGGTGGCCACGCCCACGGGGCAGGTGTCCAGGTGGCACTTGCGCATCATGATGCAGCCCTCGACGATCAGCGGGGCCGTGGCGAAGCCGAACTCCTCCGCGCCGAGCAGCGCGGCGATGATCACGTCCCGCCCGGTCTTCATCTGCCCGTCCGCCTGCACGACCACGCGGTCCCGCAGCCCGTTGAGCATCAGCGTCTGCTGGGTCTCGGCCAGGCCGAGCTCCCAGGGGGCGCCGGCGTGCTTGAGCGAGTTCAGCGGCGCCGCGCCGGTGCCGCCGTCGTGCCCGGAGACGAGCACCACGTCGGCCTTGGCCTTGGTGACGCCCGCGGCCACGGTGCCGATGCCCATCTCGGAGACCAGCTTCACGTGCACCCGGGCCCGCGGATTGGACCGCTTGAGGTCGTAGATCAGCTGCGCCAGGTCCTCGATCGAGTAGATGTCGTGGTGCGGCGGCGGCGAGATCAGGGACACGCCCGGGGTGGAGTGGCGGGTCTGGGCGATCCAGGGGTAGAGCTTCTGGGCCATGAGCTGCCCGCCCTCGCCGGGCTTGGCGCCCTGGGCCATCTTGATCTGGATGTCGTCCGCGTTGGTCAGGTACAGGCTCGTCACGCCGAACCGCCCGGAGGCCACCTGCTTGATGGCCGAGCGCCGCTGCGGGTCCAGCAGCCGGTCGACGTCCTCGCCGCCCTCACCGGTGTTGGACTTCCCGCCCAGCCGGTTCATGGCGATCGCCAGCGTCTCGTGCGCCTCCTGGGAGATGGAGCCGTAGCTCATCGCCCCCGTCTGGAAGCGCTTGACGATGGAGCTGACGGGCTCGACCTCCTCGAGCGGCACCGGCTTGCGGTCCGCGGCGAAGCCGAGCAGCCCGCGCAGGGTCAGCAGCTTCTTCGTCTGGTCGTCCACGAGCTTCGTGTAGGACTTGAAGATGTCGTAGCGGCCGGTGCGGGTCGCGTGCTGGAGCCGGAAGACCGTCTGGGGGTTGAACAGGTGCGGCGGGCCGTCGCGGCGCCAGTCGTACTCGCCGCCGGTCTCGAGGTCCCGGTGGGGCTCGGTCACGCCGTCGGAGGGGTAGGCCCGGCGGTGCCGGAACGCGGTCTCCTCCGCGATCACGTCCAGGCCGATGCCGCCGATCTGCGTGTGGGTGCCCGTGAAGTAGTCGTCCACCAGCTCCCGGGACAGCCCGAGCGCCTCGAAGACCTGGGCGCCGCAGTAGGAGGACACCGTGGAGATGCCCATCTTGGACATGATCTTCTGCACGCCCTTGCCCAGGGCCTTGATCAGGTTGTGCACCGCGTGCTCGGTGGTGATCCCGGTGAGGTCGCCCGAGCGCACGAGCTCCTCGGCGGACTCCATGGCCAGGTACGGGTTCACCGCGGACGCGCCGTAGCCGATGAGCAGCGCCACGTGGTGGACCTCGCGCACGTCTCCGGCCTCCACGATCAGGGCCACCTTGGTGCGGGTCGCCGAGCGCAGGAGGTGGTGGTGCACGGCGGAGGTCAGCAGCAGCGAGGGGATCGGGGCCCAGGCGCCGTTGGAGTCGCGGTCGGAGACGATGACGTACTCCACGCCGCGGGCCACGGCCGCCGAGACCTTCTCGCAGATCTCGGCGATCCGGGCGCGCAGGGACTCCGCCCCGCCGTCGGGCCGGTACAGGCCCCGCACCTTGAGGGCCGCCGGCATCCCGTCGGCGCCCTCGATGTGCAGGAACTGGTCCAGCTGGTCGTTGTCGATCACCGGGAAGTCCACGGCGACCTGGCGGGTGCGGACCCGCTCGGTGGTCAGCAGGTTCCCGGAGGGCCCCACCGAGCCGCGCAGGCTCGTGACGAGCTCCTCGCGGATCGCGTCCAGCGGCGGGTTGGTGACCTGGGCGAAGGACTGCACGAAGTAGTCGAAGAGGGTGCGGGACTTCTCGGCGAGCACGGCGATGGGGGTGTCGGTGCCCATCGCGTAGATGGGCTCGGCGCCCTTGGCCGCCATGGGCCCGACGATCATCTTCAGCTCCTCCTGCGTGTACCCGAAGGTCTTCTGGCGCAGGGTGATGGAGGAGCGGGGGTGGACCATGTGCTCGCGCTCGGGGAGGTCCCGGATGTCCACGATGTTCGCGTCGGCCCACTCCTCCCACGGCTCGGCCGCGGCGATCTGGGCCTTGATCTCGGCGTCCTCGACGATCCGCCCCTGGGCGGTGTCGACGAGGAACATGGTGCCCGGGGACACGCGGCCCTTGCGCACGATCTTGCGGTCCCCGATGTCGACGACCCCGACCTCGGAGGCGAAGACGACCAGGCCGTCGTCGGTGACCCAGAACCGGCCGGGGCGCAGGCCGTTGCGGTCCAGGAGGGAGCCCACCTGCACGCCGTCGGTGAACGCCACCGCGGCCGGGCCGTCCCACGGCTCCATGAAGGAGGCGTGGTAGCGGTAGAACGCCTTGCGGGCCGGGTCCATGGTCTCGTGGTTCTCCCAGGCCTCGGGGATCATCATCATCATGGCCTGGGTGACGGGCCGGCCCGCGAGCACGAGCAGCTCGGCGACCTCGTCCAGGGACTGCGAGTCGGAGGCGCCCTCCGAGCAGATGGGGAACAGCTCCTCGGGGTTGCGGCCCAGCAGCGGGGACTTCAGCTGCGACTGGCGGGCCCGCATCCAGTTCCGGTTGCCCTTGACCGTGTTGATCTCGCCGTTGTGCGCGAGCGTGCGCATGGGCTGGGCCAGCGGCCACGAGGGGAAGGTGTTGGTGGAGAACCGGGAGTGCACGATGGCGAGCTCGGTGGTGAACCGGTCGTCGGAGAGGTCCGGGTAGAAGGGCTCGAGCTGCTGGGTGGTCAGCATGCCCTTGTAGACGATCGTGCGGGAGGACAGCGAGGGGAAGTAGACGCCGGCCCGGTTCTGGGCGCGCTTGCGCAGCCGGAACGCCTTCTGGTCCAGGCGCCGGCGGGCGGTCTCGTCAGCGGGCTCCGGCGCGGTCTCGGCGATGAAGAGCTGCACGAAGTAGGGCATGACCTCGAGCGCGGACTTGCCGACCACGGACTCGGCCACCGGGACGGGCCGCCAGCCGAGGACCTGCAGCTCCTCCGAGCGGGCGAGCTCCTCGAGGGTGGCCTGGACCCGCTCCGCGTTCTCCCCGCCGTGCGGGAGGAAGGCGGTGCCCACGGCGTAGCCGCCCAGGGCCGGGAGCTCGAAGTCCAGCACGGCCCGGAAGAACGCGTCCGGCAGCTGCGTCAGCAGCCCGGCGCCGTCCCCGGTGCCCTCGTCCCCGCCGACGGCCCCGCGGTGCTCGAGGTTGCGCAGGGCGGTCAGCGCGGCGTCGACGATCTCGTGCGTCGGCGCGCCGTTGAGGGTCGCGACCACGGCGAGGCCGCAGGCGTCCTTCTCCTCGTCCGGGTGGTACAGGCCCTGTTCCTCGGGCGCGTTGGAGAACTGCTCGAACGGGGACGTCGCCTGCTCCTGTGCGGTCTCGGCGGGAGCGACCGGACGCGGGTCCGTGCCCTCCTGGGCAGAATTGTCACCGGGGGTGCCGGCCGGGGTAGAGGTCATGACTGACGTCTCCTCACCATGGGATGCGGTCAACAGGAGCGGCCCCCGCGGCAGAGCTCCGGTCGGGAGGTGCCGCCGGATCGTGAGCTGCCGCCGGCGTCCCCGAGCAGTGGTCGTGGAGGTGCCGGGCGGCGGAAGGGCCCCGTTCCAGGAATGTCCGTCGATGGACGATCGTGGCGTGCGCCGGACCCGAGGACGTGGTTCACCCGTCCGCCGGTCAGGCGCCAGAAAAATCTAGCACTCAGATGTTACAGCTCTGAAAACTCCTCGGCCAGGAGCCCCGTTCCGGCCCCGGGTGCGGTATCAGGCGCGCGAGGGCTCCACGGCGCCGCCCCGTGCTCTCCGGCGGCGCAGCACCGCCGCCGCGAACAGGGCCGTCCCCAGCAGCACGAGCCCGAGGGCGGTCCACACGTGCACGCGCAGCCCGAGCACCATGAGGGAGGGGTCGATGCGCAGGAACAGCTCGATGAGCATCCGGCCGAGACCGTAGTGGATCAGGTAGAGGGCGAACAGCCGGCCGCCGTCCAGGCGGAACCGCCGGTCCAGGGCCAGCAGCAGCACCACCCCGAGCAGGTTCCACAGGGACTCGTAGAGGAACGTGGGGTGGAACAGGGTGTCGGCCGGCAGCCCGGCCGGGAAGTTGGCGCTGGACGGGTCGATCTCGAGGCCCCACGGCAGGGTGGTGGGGCGGCCGAAGAGCTCCTGGTTGAACCAGTTGCCCCAGCGCCCGATCGCCTGGGCGAGCAGCAGCCCGGGGGCGGCGGCGTCGGCGAAGACCGCCAGGGAGATCCCGTTCCGGCGGCACACCCACCACGCGGCGGCCGCGCCGAAGGCCACGGCCCCCATGATCCCGAGGCCGCCCTCCCAGATCCGCAGCGCGGCCAGCGGGTCGGCCCCGGGCCCGAAGTAGCCGGCGGGGTCGGTGATCAGCACGTGGTAGACCCGCGCGCCCACGATCCCGGCGGGGACCGCCCACATCACGATGTCCCAGACGATGTCCGGGTCCAGCCCCCGGGCGGCCCAGCGGCGGGTGGTCAGCCACAGGGCGGCGGCGATGCCCGCGAGGATGCACAGGGCGTAGGCGTGCACGGTCAGCGGTCCGACCGAGAAGCCGGACCAGTCCGGGGACGGGATGCCGCTCCGGATCGGGGCGCTCATGAGGGCGGGCACGGGGGGAACGGCGCTCAGCAGCATGCGGTGGGGCCTCGGCTCGTGGGGTCGTGGGGACGGGCGGCCCGGCCCCCGCGGGGTCCGGGCCGCCCGTCACGCTATCAGGCGCGCCCGGCCAGTTCCCGGGCCAGAGCGCCGACGGCCTCGGGGCCGCCGTCGGCCAGCGCCTGCACCAGGGCGGTGCCCACGATGACGCCGTCCGCGTACGCACCGATCTCCTCGACGTGCTCCCGGCGCGAGACGCCCAGTCCCACGCACACGTGCTCGGCCCCGGCCGCGCGGGTGTCCGCCACGAGCTGCTCGGCGACGTCGGAGACCGCGTCCCGGGCCCCGGTGACGCCCATCACCGACACGGCGTAGACGAAGCCGCTCGCGGCCCTGACCACCAGGTCGAGCCGCTCGCGCGAGGAGGACGGGGCCACCAGGAAGATCCGGTCCAGGCCGTGGGCCCGGGACGCGGCGAACCACTCCCCGGCCTCGTCGGGGATCAGGTCCGGGGTGATGATCCCCGCTCCCCCGGCCTCGGCGAGCCGCCGGGCGAAGGTGTCCACGCCCATCTGCAGCACGGGGTTCCAGTAGGTCATCACCACGGGCACGGCGTCGGTGCGCTCGGCCACGGCGCGGACCACGCGGAAGACGTCCGCCACGCGGAACCCGTTGGCCAGCGCCGTGGTGGTGGCGCGCTGGATGACGGGCCCGTCCATGACGGGGTCCGAGTAGGGGATGCCGATCTCGATGACGTCGGCGCCGTTGGCACCCAGGGCCACGGCCGCCTCGATCGACTCCTCGACGGTGGGGAAGCCCGCGGGGAGGTAGCCGACCAGGGCCGGCCGGCCCTGCTCCCGGCACGCGGCGATGCGGGCCGCCAGCCGCGAGCCGGGGTCGGCGCTCAGGCCCGGGGGCAGGATGCGGGACGCGAGGTCGGCCCCGGAGGTCTCGTCTCGAACGGTGCTCACAGTCGCTCGCCCTTCTCGCCGAGCTCGGCCTCGGCGCTGTCGTCCGGGAGCATCCCGAACCATTCCGCGGCGGTCGCCACGTCCTTGTCCCCGCGTCCCGAGAGGGAGACGACGACGATCTTCTCCGCGGCCGCCTCCGGGCCGAGCTCCTCGGCCCAGCGCCGGCCGAGCTTCAGGGCCCCGGCCAGGGCGTGGGAGGTCTCGATGGCCGGGATGATGCCCTCCGTGCGGCACAGCAGCCGGAAGGCCTCCATCGCCTCCGAGTCCGTGATCGCCTCGTAGCGCGCCCGCCCGATGTCGTGCAGGTAGGAGTGCTCGGGGCCCACGGCCGGGTAGTCCAGGCCCGCGGAGATCGAGTGGGACTCGAGGGTCTGCCCGTCCTCGTCCTGCATGAGGTAGGTCCGGGCGCCGTGCAGCACCCCGGGACGGCCCAGCGAGATGGTGGCGGCGTGGCGTCCGGTCTCCACCCCGTCCCCGCCGGCCTCGAAGCCGTACAGCTCAACGGAGGGGTCGTCCAGGAAGCCGTGGAAGATGCCGATCGCGTTGGACCCGCCGCCCACGCACGCGGCCACGGCGTCGGGCAGGCGTCCGGTCTGCTCCAGGATCTGGGCCCGGGACTCCTCGCCGATCTGCTCGTGGAAGTAGCGGACCATCGCGGGGAACGGGTACGGTCCCGCCGCGGTGCCCAGCAGGTAGTGGGTGTGCTCCACGGAGGCGACCCAGTCCCGCAGCGCCTCGTTGATGGCGTCCTTGAGCGTGCGGGAGCCGTTGGTCACGGGCACCACGGTGGCGCCCAGCAGCTCCATCCGGGCCACGTTGAGGGCCTGCCGGCGGGTGTCCTCCTCGCCCATGTAGACCACGCACTCCATGCCGAACAGGGCGGCAGCGGTCGCCGAGGCCACGCCGTGCTGGCCGGCGCCGGTCTCGGCGATCAGCCGGGTCTTGCCCATCCGCCGCGCCAGCAGCGCCTGGCCGAGCACGTTGTTGATCTTGTGCGAGCCGGTGTGGTTGAGGTCCTCGCGCTTGAGGAAGATCCGGCACCCCGCCTCGGCCGCGAAGCGCTGGGCCTCGGTCAGCAGGGAGGGCCGGTTCGAGTAGTCGCGGGAGAGCCGCCGGAACTCCGCGGTGAACTCCGGATCGGTCTTCGCCTTCTCGAACACGTCGGTGAGCTCGTCGAGGGCCGCGATGAGGGACTCCGGCATCCACCGACCCCCGAAGTCCCCGAAGTACGGCCCGGGGGCCTCGCGCAGGGACGACGCCTCCGCGGCGAGGGCCTCCGCCTCCGCGGCGGGGACGCGGCGGCGGGCCCGGGCGGCCGCGCCGGCGGCGCGGAACCCGGTGATGGTGCGGGAGGGGTCTGCGCTGCGTACCAGAGCCTCCCCCACCAGGACGGCCTTGGCCCCGTGGGAGGCGTAGAGGGCGATCTGCTCCTCGCCCTCGACCCCGGACTCGGCCACGACCACGGCGTCCTCGGGCAGCAGCCCGGCGAGCCGGCCGAAGGTCTCGACGTCCGTGTCGAGGGTCTTGAGGTTGCGGACGTTGACGCCCACGATCCGGGCGCCGACCGCGACCGCCCGCTCGATCTCCTCCGGGGTGTGCGTCTCCACCAGCGCGTGCATGCCCAGCTCGTGGGTGAGCGCCAGGAAGCGGCGCAGCTCGTCGTCGGAGAGAGCGGCGACGATCAGCAGCACGAGGTCCGCACCGTGCGCCCGGGCCTCCCAGATCTGGTACTCGTCGACCGTGAAGTCCTTGCGCAGCACGGGCACCCCCACGGTCGCGCGCACGGCGTCGAGATCGGCCAGGGAGCCGTGGAAGCGGCGCTGCTCGGTCAGCACGGAGATCACCGAGGCGCCACCGTGCTCGTAGGCCGCGGCCAGCCGGGCGGGGTCGTCGATGGGAGCCAGCGCGCCCTTGGACGGGCTCGAGCGCTTGACCTCCGCGATGATCTGCACGGCGTCCGCGCTGGGCCCGCGCAGGGCGGCCTCCGCGTCCAGGGCCGGCGGACGCTGGGCGGCCGAGCGGCGGAGCTCGTCGAGGCCGACGCGCTCCCGCCGCTCCGCCAGGTCCGCCCGGACGCCCTCGATGATGGCGTCCAGGACCGTCCCGGTGCTCTGTTGCGACATGGTTTCCTGTCCTCTCGGCGGCACAGGCCGCCATGGTGCGTTCGTGCGGTGCGCGCCGCGTCCGGCCCGTGCGGGGCCGGCTGCCGCCCGGCGACCGGAGGGGCGCGGGGCGGCGGAGCCGTGGCCGGCGCCGGGCCGGCCCGGGCTCAGCCCTGGTGCGCGCGGGCCTCGTGCTTGCGCTGCTCGGAGCTGCTGCCGTGGCCCATTTTGCTGAGCACGGCCCCGGCGACGAGCCCGACGACGACCAGCACGATGCCCGCGACGAGCACGGCCGTGAGGCCGATCGTGAAGCCGACCACGCCCACGATGACGCCCACCGACATGATGCCCACCGTCACCCAGGCGGCCAGCGTGTTGCCGTGCCCCACGAAGCCGGTGTGGTCGAGGACGATCTCGTTTCCGTTTGCCATGTTGTTGCACTCCCGATGTCCGTGCCGGAGCCGGCCGGCTCCGCTCGCTCGGCCCCGGCGGGGCGCGGCGGTTGCTGACAGTCTGTCCCACCCCATTGTGCCACCCCGCCGGACCGGTCCGCGCACGCCCCACGGGGCGGAGGGGCGCACGGTTCACGGGGCTGAGGGGCGCACGGTCCCGTGGGCCGTGCCCGGCGTGGGGCGGTGCTCAGACCGTCGGGTCGCGGCCCTCGGTGAGGGCGTCCCAGGAGTCGATCTCGTCGCCGGGGCGGGCCGTCCCGGCCGGGGCGGCGTCCGTGCCGGAGCGCTCGTAGCGCCGGGCCGCGGTCCAGGACCGCCCCGCCACGAGGGACCAGGCTCCGCACAGGGCCACCAGCGCCGCGGCGGCCGCGGCGAGCCACGGCCAGACGGTGACGGCGAAGTCGCCGCCGGCGTTGATCATCCCGGTCGTCTCGCCCACGGTGGCCTGCGCGGCGCCGGCGGGGTCGGTCAGCACCGCCACGGACGCGGCCAGGGCGCCCAGGCCGGCGAGCAGGACGACCCCGGCCACCACCGTGCGCAGCACGCGCCCGGAGATCGCCGTGGCGAGGGCGCCGGCGGCCGCCACGAGCCCGAGGGCGGTGACGGCGGGTGCGGCGTCGGACCCGGCCACGTCCACGGTCACGGGCTCGAGCGTTGTCCGCACGGTCGCGGAGATCCACGGGGCGGCCGAGCAGGCGAACACGGCCAGGGCGCACACCAGGGTGGCGAGCACCACGCTCGAGCGGCGGGAGAGCACCGCCGGCAGCGCTCCGCGGGGCTCAGGCACGCCCGGCGCCCGTCTCCCGCACGGCCACGCGCTCGAGGTCCAGGGCGTGCAGCCGCTCCGCGAGCATGACCGCCCGCAGCGGCGCCGTGGCCTTGTTGAGCGACTCCAGGGCCTCGGTCTCGGGGTCGGAGTCCGCGACGATCCCGCCGCCGGCCTGCACGTAGGCCTTGCCGTCCACGAGCAGCGCCGTGCGGATGGCGATGGCCATGTCCATGTCGCCCGCGAAGTCGAGGTAGCCGACCACGCCGCCGTAGACGGCGCGGCGCAGCGGCTCGTACTCGTCGAGCAGGCGCAGCGCCCTCGGCTTGGGCGCCCCCGAGAGGGTGCCGGCGGGGAACGTCGCGGCGAGCACGTCGTAGGCGGTGGCGTCCGGGCGCATCCGGCCGACCACGTTGGAGCACAGGTGCATGATGTGGCTGAAGCGCTCGACCTCCATGAACTCCGTGACCTCCACGGAGCCCGGGACGGCGATCTTGGAGATGTCGTTGCGGGCCAGGTCCACGAGCATCAGGTGCTCGGAGCGCTCCTTCTCGTCCTGCAGCAGGTCCCGCTCCAGGGCGAGGTCCTCCTCGACGGTGCGCCCGCGCGGGCGGGAACCGGCGATGGGGTGGGTCACGGCCTGGTCCCCGGTGACCGTCACGAGGGCCTCCGGGGAGGAGCCGACGATCGAGAAGGGACGGCCGCCGGCGTCCTCGAAGCTGTACAGGTACATGTAGGGGCTGGGGTTGATGGCCCGCAGCATGCGGTACACGTCCAGGGACTCGGCCGTGCACTCCGTCTCGAAGCGGCGGGAGACGACCACCTGGAAGATGTCCCCGTCCACGATGGCCTTCTTGCCCTCCACGATGGAGTTCAGGAACAGGGTGCGGTCCCAGCTCTGGTCGACCTTGGACTCCAGGTCGTCCCGGATCTCGTCGGAGCCCGTGAGCGTCGAGGCGGTGGTGCCGCCGAGGGGCCGCGCGAGCTTCTCCAGCATCGCGTGCACCCGGTCCACGGCGTCGGCCCAGGCCTCGTCGACGCGCTCGTCCGTGTCGTCGAAGTTGACGGCGTTGGCCACGAGCATCACGGTGCCGTCCGTGTTGTCGTGGATCGCGATGTCGGAGACCAGGTTCATCGCCAGCTCGGGGATGCGCAGGTCGTCCTCGGGCGGGTGCGGGAGCCGCTCCCAGCGCCGCACGGCCTCCCAGCCCACGAAGCCCACGAGGCCCGAGGTCAGCGGGGGCACGTCCGCGAAGCGCTCCGTGTGCAGCAGCGCCATGGTGTCGCGCAGCGCCTCCACCGGGTTGCCGCCGGTGGGGGCGCCGGCCGGGGCCTGCCCGATCCAGTGCGCCTCGCCGTCCTTCGCGGTGAGCGTGGCGCGGGAGTTCGCGCCGACGAACGAGTAGCGGGACCAGACCCCGCCCTCGGCCGCGGACTCGAGCAGGAAGGTGCCCGGCCGGGCCGCCCCGTCCTCGAGCGCGAGCGCCCGGTAGAGCCCGATCGGGGTCACGGCGTCGGCGAGGATCTTGACGCGGACGGGGATGACGCGGCGCTCGGCGGCGAGCGCGCGGAACTCCTCGAGGGTGGGGCTGATGGTGCCCAGGTCCTGCATGGGTGTCGACCTGACTTCCTGGTGGCGGACGGGGGTACGGGGCGGAGGGCGGCTCAGACGGCGGTGACGGCGCCGAGGTCGCGGCCGTCGAAGCAGCTGCGGGTGCCGGTGTGGCAGGCGGCGCCGGTCTGGTCCACGCGCACCAGGAGGGCGTCGCCGTCGCAGTCGAGGCTCACGCTGTGCACGGCCTGCACGTGCCCGGAGGTGTCGCCCTTGCGCCAGTACTCCTGGCGGGAGCGGGACCAGAACGTCACGCGCCCCTCCGTGAGGGTCCTGCGCAGGGCCTCGTCGTCCATCCAGCCCAGCATCAGCACCTCCAGGGTGTCGTGCTGCTGCACGACGGCGGCCACGAGACCCTGGGGGTCGCGCTTGAGCCGCCGGGCCACGGCGGGGTCCAGGACGTCGGTTCCGGTGTCGGGGGTCTGCTCGCTCATCGCCCCCATCCTATCGACCCTGCCGCGGCCCCGGTCCCGCCCCGGTCCCGCCCCGGCCGGAGCCGGCCGTCCGGGCGCCCCGGGCCGGTCAGGACGGCTGAGCCTCATCCGTCCGGGGGGCGGGCAGCCGGGTCGCGGCGACGGTCAGGAAGGACACCGTCAGGATGTACACGGACAGCCCGAGCGCGTAGGTGCCCACGGCGCGGTACCCGCCGACGAGGGCGGGGTCGAGGAAGAAGTACGGGTACCAGCCGACCAGCTCACCGCGGACCAGGGTGTACACGGCCCACAGGGCCGGGAACACGGTGGACGCCCAGGTGGCGGCCCAGCGCAGGCGCCGGCGGCCCGGCGCCAGCAGGAAGTCGGCCACGGCGTAGAGGGGCAGCACGAAGTGCAGCACCTGCGAGGACAGGGGGACGAGGAAGAGGTGGCCGAACAGTTCCGCGTTGGCCAGCAGCAGCCCGAAGACGGTCCCGGAGACCACGGTGTAGGTCGTGGCCATGGCCCGCAGCCCCGTCAGCCAGCCCGGTTCCGCGGCACCGGCGGCGGTGTGCAGCCCGGCCACGAGCAGGGCCACCACGAGCAGGACGGCGCTGTGCACCGTGAAGTAGCTGAACAGGTTCGAGCCCAGGCAGGTGCGGGTGACGAACGCGCACTCCGAGCGGGACACCAGGGCCCAGACCGCGACCGCCAGGGCGCAGGCCCGGACGGCGACGACGACGAATCGCACGCGCGGCCTCCTCCCCCGGTCCTCCGGGGTCCAGGATAGGAGACGGGGCCCCCGCGGCACGCCCGCCCCGCGGGGCCCTGCCGTGACCGGCGCGCGGGGCCTATCGTGGGAGCAGGACCAGGTCGGCGACGGCGGGCAGGACACCAGGACGATGCATCCCAGGACGGCCACGGCACGGTGGCGTGCGGCACCCGGCGCGGCCACGCTCGTGCTCCTGCTGCTGAGCGCCTGCGGGACCCCGGCCCCGCCCGGGTCCCCGGACGGTTCGCCCACGGCGACCGCGTCCTCCGCCGGGCCGGGAGCCTCGCCCTCCGGGACACCCGCTCCGCCTCCCGGGGACGGCCGCTGGGGCGCCTATCCGGACCGGCGCGAGGCGTGCGCGGCGGTCGCCGACGACCTCGTCACCCTGGCCCTGCTGCCGGCCGGGCTCTCGGCGGGCCCGTCCGTGGCGGAGGTCCAGGACGTCGAGGACGAGGTGGAGTCGGTCCGGGACGCGGCGCCGCCGGCGCTGACGGCGGACCTCGCGCGGGTGCAGCTGCTGGTCGACTCGTTCGGGGAGGACCTGGCGGAGGACCCGGCGGCGCGTTTCGACGGCCAGGCCCTCGACGACGCGCTCGACCCCGTGCGGGACTGGCTGGACGACACCTGCCGGACCGGCAACTGAGCCGCGGTCCCGGACGGGGTCCGCGGACGGCGCCGCGGGCACCGAGCGCGGACCGGTGCGTGCGGCCGCCGCCCCGGCACGGGGCGGCGGCCGCACGGTGCGCCGGTCAGCGGCGGTGGAGGAGGCCGCGCAGGACGCCGCCGAGACCGCGGCCGGACCTGCCGGCCCCGGCCTGGCCGGCCGCGTTCATCCCGCGGGTGCCCCGGTGACCGCCGACGGAGCGCCCGGTGGTCCCCCGGCCGGCGCGCCCGGTGAAGCTCCTGATGATGCTGTTCAGTCCCACGGTGGACTCCTTCGCGGTCGGCGTCGAGCGACTGTCGTCAGCTCACTGTCGACTCTACGCCCGCCCGGCGCCGCGGACCACGGGTCGCTCAGCGGACCTCGTGGCCGGCCGCGCGCAGCGCGTCCTTGACCTCGGCGATGGCGTGGACCGGCCCGAAGTGGAAGATCGAGGCGGCGAGCACGGCGTCGGCCCCCGCGTCCACGGCCGGCGGGAAGTGCTCGGGGGCGCCCGCCCCGCCGGAGGCGATCAGGGGCACGTGCACCCGGGCGCGCACGGCCCGGATCATCTCGAGGTCGAAGCCCTCCTGGGTGCCGTCGGCGTCCATGGAGTTGAGCAGGATCTCCCCCACGCCGCGGTCCTCGGCCTCCTGCGCCCAGTCGAGGGCGTCCAGGCCCGTCAGCGTCCGCCCGCCGTGGGTCGTGACCTCGAAGCCGGAGGCGGTGTTGCCCGTGCGACGGGCGTCGAGGGAGAGGACGAGGACCTGGCTGCCGAAGTGGCCGGTGATCTCGTCGATGACCCCGGGACGGGCGACCGCGGCGGTGTTGATGGACGCCTTGTCCGCGCCGCAGCGCAGCAGCCGGTCCACGTCGGCGACCGCGCGGACGCCGCCGCCCACGGTGAGCGGGATGAAGACCTGCTCGGCGGTGCGGGAGACCACGTCGAAGGTCGTGGCCCTCGCCGCCGAGGACGCCGTGACGTCGAGGAACGTCAGCTCGTCCGCGCCGGCCTCGTTGTAGCGCTTGGCGAGCTCCACGGGGTCACCGGCGTCGCGCAGGTTCTCGAAGTTCACGCCCTTGACGACGCGACCGGCGTCGACGTCCAGACACGGGATGACACGTACGGCGACGCCCACGGGCGGCACCTCCTCTGCGGGATGGGACGGGTGGGCGGGGTCAGATCCGGGCGGCCTGGATCGGGGAGACCAGGATCGCCCGGGCCCCGACGTCGTAGAGGGCGTCCATGACCTTGTTCGTCTCGGACTTGGGGACCATGGCCCGCACCGCCCACGCGTTGCCGCGGCCCAGCCGGGAGATGGTGGGCCCCTCCATGCCGGGGGTGATCTGGGTGGCGGCCTCGACGTACTCCTCGGCCACGTCGTAGTCCATCATCACGTACTGCCGGGCCACGAGCACGCCCTGCAGCCGGCGGCGCAGCACGGCCAGGCCCTCGGGCTCGGTGGCCGCGCGGCTGCGGATCAGCAGCGCCTCGGAGGTCATGATGGGCTCGCCGAAGACCTGCAGGCCCGCGGCGCGCAGGGTGTTGCCCGTCTCCACGACGTCGGCGATCGCGTCGGCGACGCCCAGCCGGATCGAGGACTCCACCGCGCCGTCGAGGCGCACCACGGAGGCGTCCACGCCCCGCTCGGCGAGGTAGTCGCGCAGCAGCCCGTCGTAGCTCGTGGCGATCCGCCGACCCGCCAGCTCCTCGATCGAGCCGAACTCGCCGACGGGTCCCGCGAAGCGGAACGTGGACCGGGCGAAGTCCAGGCCCAGGTCCTCGTCGGCGTGGGCGCCGGAGTCCAGCAGCAGGTCGCGGCCGGTGATCCCGACGTCGAGGATGCCCCCGCCCACGTACACCGCGATGTCCCGCGGGCGCAGGTAGAAGAACTCCACGTTGTTCTCGGGGTCCACGAGCACCAGCTCGCGGGTGTCCCGGCGCTGCCGGTAGCCGGCCTCCTTGAGCATCGTGACGGAGGATTCGGACAGGGCGCCCTTGTTGGGCACTGCGACACGCAGCATGGGATTCCTTCTCGGCTTCGGTTCTTCGGTGGGACGGGGACGCCGGGCGGCGGCGCGCTCAGAGGTGGCGGTAGACGTCCTCGAGCCGCAGGCCCTTCGCGACCATCATCACCTGCACGTGGTAGAGCAGCTGCGAGATCTCCTCCGCGGCCTGCTCGGAGGTCTCGTACTCGCAGGCCATCCAGACCTCGGCGGCCTCCTCGACGACCTTCTTGCCGATGCCGTGCACGCCGGTGTCGAGCTCGCGGACCGTGCCGGAGCCCTCCGGTCGGGTCACGGCTTTGTCGCTGATCTCGGCGAAGAGGGTCTCGAAGGTTTTCACGACTACCAGGGTAATGGGTCCGCGGCGGCCTCCCGACCGGCCCGGACCGGCACGGCGCCCCGGGCCGGTGTCACACGCCCAGCTCCCGCAGCAGCAGCGCGGTGCGCACCGCGGCGGCCGTGGCCTCGTAGCCCTTGTCCTCCTGCGAGCCCTCGAGTCCGGCGCGGTCGAGGCCCTGCTGCTCGGTGTCGCACGTGAGCACGCCGAAGCCCACGGGCACGCCGGTGCGCACCGACACGTCCGTGAGGCCCTGCGTGGCGGCCGAGCAGACGTAGTCGAAGTGCGGGGTGCCGCCGCGCACCACCACGCCGAGGGCCACCACGGCGTCCAGGCCCGGGGCGAGGCGGGCCGCGGCGACCGGCAGCTCGAAGCTGCCGGGCACGCGCACCACCGGCGCGTCCAGGACGCCGGCGTCGGCGAGCGCCCGGCGGGCGCCGTCGAGCAGGCCGTCCATGATCACCGTGTGCCAGCTGGAGGCGACCACGGCGATGCGCAGGCCGCTCGCGTCGGCGCTGCTGAGGTCGATGTCGGGGGCTCCGTGTCCGCTCATGGGGTGAGGTCTCCTGTGCTGTCGGTCGTGCGGTCGGCGGTGCTGCTGATGGTGGTACCGGTGGTGCGGTCGGTCACGGCCTCGGCCCGGTCGGCGGGGCGGGCCACGACGTCGTCGACGTGGCGCAGCCGGTGCCGCATGCGGTCCCGCTTGGTCGCGAGGTAGTCGTGGTTCTCCGGCCGGGCCGGGACCTCGTTGGGCACCATGGCCACGACCTCGATCCCGAGGTCGGCCAGGCGCTCGGCCTTGGCCGGGTTGTTGCTGAGCAGCCGGATCCGGGTGAGCCCCAGCCGGTGCAGGATGGCCGCGGCCGCGCTGTAGTCGCGGGCGTCGGCGGGCAGCCCGAGCAGCTCGTTGGCCTCGACCGTGTCCGCGCCGCCGTCCTGCAGCTTGTAGGCGCGCAGCTTGTTGACCAGGCCGATGCCCCGGCCCTCGTGGTTGCGCAGGTAGAGCAAGGTGCCGCCGTCGTCGGCGATGCGCCGCAGCGCCAGGTGCAGCTGGGGGCCGCAGTCGCAGCGGTAGGAGCCGAAGACGTCCCCCGTGAGGCACTCCGAGTGCAGCCGCACCAGCGGGGGCCGGCCCACGGGCACGTCGGCCGGGGAGGGCGCGGTGAGGCTGAGGTGCTCGGCGACGGCGCCCCCGGGCCCTCCCGGCAGCTGCCAGCCGATCACCTCGAAGCGGCCCTCGGGCGTGGGCACCACCACGGGCTCGGAGCTGACCAGGGGGGAGTCCGGCCTCATCGGCGGCCCTCCTGCAGCAGCGCCGCCAGGTCCTCGATGCTCACGAGCGGGAGGCCGTGCCGGTCCGCGAAGTCGCGCAGGGCCGGCAGGCGCATCATCTCGCCCTCGTCGTGGACGAGCTCGGCGATCACGCCGACCGGTTCGAGGCCGGCCAGGGTGCACAGCTCGATCGCGGCCTCCGTGTGCCCGCGGCGGACCGCGACGCCGCCGTCGGCGGCGCGCAGCGGCAGGACGTGCCCGGGGCGGGTGATGTCCCCGGGCCCGGCGGCGGGGTCGGCGAGCACCCGCGCGGTGAGCGCCCGGTCGGCGGCGCTGATGCCGGTGCTCACCCCGTGCCGGGCGTCGCACGTGACGGTGTAGGCGGTGCCCTTCGAGTCCTCGTTCACGGCGACCATCGGCGGGAGCCGCATCGCGTCCGCCCGGGCACCGGTCATGGGCACGCACACGACGCCGGAGCTGTGCCGGATCGTGAAGCCCATCAGCGCGGGCGTCGCGTGCTCGGCGGCGAACACGAGGTCGCCCTCGTTCTCCCGGTCGGCGTCGTCCACGACGACGACGGGCCGTCCCTGCGCCATGGCCTCGACGGCCGCGCCCACGGGGTCGAGCCGGATCCGTGCGTCCGCCCCGTCACCCCCGGTGCCCGTTCCCTCGTGGGTGCTGCTGGTCCGCATCATGCTCCTTCTCCTGCCGTGGGCCGGGCCGTGCCCGGCGCCGGGGTGCTGTCGGTCCGGGCGAAGGCCAGCAGGCGCTGGGCGTACTTCGCCAGGACGTCGACCTCGAGGTTGACGGAGGCGCCGACGGGGCGGCGCCCGAGAGTGGTCTCGGCCAGGGTCGCCGGGATGAGCCCGACCTCGAACCAGTGCTCCGCGGCCCCGGGGTCGCTGACCGCCGTCACGGTCAGGGACACGCCGTCCACGGCGATCGAGCCCTTCTCGGCGACGAAGGGGGCCAGCTCGGCGGGCACGGCGACCCGCACCCGCTCCCACTCCCCCAGGTCCTCGCGGACCGCGACGGTGCCGGTGCCGTCCACGTGGCCCTGGACCACGTGCCCGTCGAGCCGTCCCCCGGCCGGCACGCAGCGCTCCAGGTTGACGGTGTCGCCCGCGCCCAGCCCGCCGAGGGTGGTGCGCACGAGCGTCTCGCCGATCACGTCGGCCAGGAACTGCCCGGAGCCGATCTCCGCGGTCCGGGTGGCGGTGAGGCAGACCCCGTTGACGGCGAGGGAGCCGCCGTGCGGCAGGTCGGCGACGAGCGGCCCGGCGTCCACGAGGAGGCGGGCGCTCGTGCCGTCCGGGCCGGGGTCCACCGAGCGCACGGTGCCCTGGCCGGCGACGATTCCTGTGAACATGCGGTGCTTCCTCTGTCTCTCGGTCCTGTCGGACGTCTCGGTCGTGTCGGTCGGTGCGGTCGTGCCGGTCGGCGTGCTGCGCTGCGTCGGCGCGTGCGGGCCGGGTCGGCCCGTCCCGGGCGCCGTGCCCGTGCGGGGACGGCCGGGGCGCGGGGCGCCGCTCACCCGGGCGGAGCGGGCCGCAGGTGGATCCACAGGTCCGGGCCGAGCTGCTGCACGGGTCCGCCGCCGACGGGGTCGAGGCGCCACCGGGAGGCGTCCGCGAGGGTGCCGATGCCCAGCTCCTCGAAGGCGGGCCGGCCCGCCCCGAGCACGAGGGGCGCCTGGTAGAGACAGAGCTCGTCGACGAGTCCGGCGCGCAGGAAGCCCGCGGCCACCGTGGCCCCGCCCTCGATGAGCACGTGGCGCACCCCCGCGTCGTAGAGCTCGGCCAGGGCGGAGTGGGGATCGTGGGTCGCCACGTGCCGGAAGCGTCCGTCGTCGCCCCGGACCGCGGCGTGCGGGGGCACCGGGCGCATGCCCATGACCACGCGCAGGGGCTGCCGCGGGACGGCGCCGCCGTCGCCGGTGCGGGCGGTCAGCCGCGGGTCGTCCGCCAGCACGGTGCCGCTGCCCACGAGCACGGCGTCGGCCCGGGCGCGCAGGTCGTGACCGTGCTCGCGGGCCGAGGACGACGAGATCCACCGGCTGCTCCCGTCCGCGGCGGCGATGCGGGCGTCGAGGCTCTGGGCGACCTTGAGGGTCACGAACGGGCGCTGGGCGCGCATCGTCTCGCCCCACCGGTCGTTGAGCCGCTCGGCCTCCTCGGCCAGCACGCCCGCGCGGACCCGGACTCCTGCCGCGCGGAGCGTGGCGGCCCCGCCGGACGCGGCGACCGTGCGGTCGGGGGCGCCGTAGACCACCCGGGGCACGCCTGCCGCCACGATCGCCTCGGCGCACGGACCGGTGCGCCCCCAGTGGTTGCACGGCTCGAGCGTCACGTACATGGTGGTGCCGCGCAGGTCGGTGCCGGCGGACGCGGCGCGCTCCAGGACGTCGACCTCGGCGTGCACGGTGCCCGCGCCGCGGTGGTGGCCGACGTGCAGGATCCGGCCCTGGGCGTCGACGAGGACGGCGCCCACGAGCGGGTTCGCGCCGCGCGGGCCGCGGGCCGCCGCGTGCAGGGCGGTCCGCATGAGCGACCGCTCGGCGTCGTCGCCGGTCCGGTGCTGCGGGTCCATCGCGTCGTCCTTTCCCGGGGCGGTTCCGGGGCGCAGGACAACGGTGCCGCCGCCGGGACCCGAGGGTCCGGACGGCGCCGTAGCCGTGCCGTCGACGGCACGGCACGAGAGCCGTTGAACGTGTTGCCTTCCATCCAGACTGTGACTGTCGGTACCGGAGTTCCACCGGTTCGGCCGGGCGACCCGCCGGTGCGGGCGCTGGGCGCCTGCACGGACGCGGCCGTCCGGTTCGCGGACTGTGACCGCCGGTTCGGACTTGCACCGACCCCGGAACACGTTGTTCGTGGGTCGATTATGTCACAGGGCGCGAGCGCACCGTCCCGCCGCGACACCGGGGCGGGACGGCTCAGCCCCGGTCCGGACGGGCGGCCGCGCGCAGGGCCGTGATGGCGGCCCCGGGGTCCGCCGCGCCGTAGACGGCCGAGCCCGCCACGAACGTGTCCGCCCCGGCCTCCGCGGCCCGCACGATGGTCTCCTCGGAGATCCCGCCGTCCACCTGCAGGGCCACCCGCCCCCCGCCGGCCCGGATCGCCGCGGCGGCCCGCCGGATCTTCGGGAGCGTGACGTCGAGGAAGGCCTGACCGCCGAAGCCCGGTTCCACCGTCATGACCAGGAGCATGTCCAGCTCCGGCAGCAGGTCGAGGTAGGGCTCCACGGGGGTCGCGGGACGCAGGGCCATCCCGGCCCGCGCCCCGTGGGCGCGCAGCTCCCGGGCCAGCTTCAGCGGGGCGCGGGCGGCCTCGGCGTGGAAGGTCACCGACTCGCAGCCCAGCTCCGCGTATCCGGTGGCCCAGCGGTCGGCGTCCTCGATCATCAGGTGCACGTCCAGCGGGACGGGGCTGACGGCGAGGATCCGCTCCACGAGGGGCATTCCCAGGGTCAGGTTCGGGACGAAGTGGTTGTCCATGACGTCCACGTGCACGGCGTCGGCGGTCGCGATCCGGCCGAGCTCCGCCTCGAGGTTGACGAAATCGGCGGAGAGGATCGAGGGGTGGATGCAGGTTCGGGACACGGGCACTCCTGGTGGTCGGTCGGGCGGGGGCCTCAGCGCTTGCGCAGCAGGGCCAGGAACATGGCGTCCGTGCCGTGGACGTGGGGCCACAGCTGGACGGTCGCGGGGCCGGAGGACCCCTCCCACGGGCGGGACGGGTCACGGTCCCGCTCGAGGGCCCCGGGCAGCGCCACGGCCCGGGCCGCCGCCAGGGCGTCGGCCGGCTCGGCGTCCGAGCGCCCGGCCAGCACGTCCTGGACCACGGTGAGGGTCTCGGCCGCGTGGGGGGAGCAGGTGGCGTAGGCGACCAGCCCTCCGGGCCGGGTCACGTCCAGGGCGGCGTGCAGCAGCTCGCGCTGCAGCGGCCCGAGCTCGGCCAGGTCGCGGGGGCTGCGCCGCCAGCGCGACTCCGGGCGGCGCCGCAGCGCCCCGAGCCCCGTGCAGGGGGCGTCGACGAGCACGCGGTCGAAGCCCGCCTCGGCCGCGGTGCCGCCGGCGAGCAGCTCGCCGGCCCGGCGGCCGTCCCCCGTGCGCACCGTCCAGGCCCGCTCGGGCACCGGCCGCAGGGCCCTGCGGACGAGCTCGGCCCGGTGCGGGGCCACCTCGTTCGCCGTCAGGTGCGCGCCCTGCCGGTCGGCGAGCGCCGCGAGCAGGGCCGCCTTCCCGCCGGGGCCGGCGCACAGGTCCAGCCAGCGCTCGCCCTCCGCGCCGCTGCCGGAGCCGCCCTCGCGGCCGGCGGCGGCCAGGGCGAGCGCCACCAGCTGGGAACCGGCGTCCTGGACGCGGACCCCGCCCTCCCGGACGGAGGCCAGCCGGTGCAGGTCCCCGCCGCTGCTCAGCGCCGAGCCCTGGACGAGGTGCCCGGGCCCGGCGCCGGCGGCGAGGGCCTCGGCGAGGTCGCCGAGGCCGGGCAGGGCCACGAGGTTGACCACGGGGGCCGCGTTGTCCGCCTCGAGGAGGGCCTCGAGCTCGGCGGCGTCCCGGCCGTGGGCGGTGAGCGACTGGCGCAGCGCCCGGACCACCCACGCGGGGTGGGCGTGGGCGAGGCCCAGGCGGGCGGTCTCGTCGGGGGCCTCGGCGGTCAGCTCCGCGATCCAGGCGGGCAGGTCCCGGGCGGCGACCTTGCGCAGCACGGCGTTGACGAGCCCGCCGGGGCCCGCCCCGACGACCGCCCGGACGAGGCCGACCGTCTGGTCGAGCGCGGCGTGGTCGGGCACGCGCATCGCCAGCAGCTGGTGGGTGCCCAGGCGCAGGGCGTCCAGGACGGCCCCGTCGAGCTCGCCCAGGGGGCGGTCCACGCAGCGGGCCAGCACGGCGTCCCAGGTGCCCTGCCAGCGCAGCGCGCCGTAGGCGAGCTCCGTGGCGAAGCCCGCGTCCCGGCGGTCCAGGCGGTGGGCGCGGAGAAGGCCGGGGAGCACGAGGTTGCCGTAGGCGCCCTCCTCCGACACCGCGCGCAGGGTCTCGAACGCGGCCAGCCGGGCCGGGTCCGCCCGGCGGGTCCGCCGCGCGGGGGCCGCGGAGGAGAAGGCGCGGTCCGCCTGGGCCGGGCGGTTGCGCTCGTGCCCCCGGGCGTTGCGGCGGGCACCGCCCGGCCGGCGGTCCCGGTCGCCCCGCCCGTCGTCGCGCCGGTCGCCGCGCTGCCGGTCCTCGCGCCCGCTCACTCGAACACCACCTCGTCCTCCGTGCTCCGGCCCCGCGCCCAGGCGGTGGCCTCCATCATCGTCCGTCCCGCCGGCTGCACCCGGGTGAGCTGCACCGCGTAGGAGCCGGTGCCCACCAGCACGGCGTCGCCGCGCAGGACGCACCGGCCGGGCGCGAGGCCCCGGACGTCGGGCCGGGGCACGACGCGCTCGAGCTTGAGCCGGCGGTCGTCGAGCCGGGTCCACGCCCCGGGCTCGGGCGTCGCACCGCGCACCCGGTGGGCGAGCGCCACCGCGGGCTCCGTCCAGCGGACCCGCCCGTCCTCGGCGGTGAGCTTGGGGGCGTGGGTGACGTCCCCCTGCTGCGGGGCGGGGCGGGCGGAGCCGTCCACCACGGCGCGCAGGGAGTCCGCCAGCAGGGGCGCGGCGGTGCGGGACAGGCGCTCCAGGACCGTGCCGGCGGTGTCCTCGGGACGGACCTCGTCGGTCATCGTGCCGAGGACGGGCCCGGTGTCCAGGCCGGCCTCGAGCAGGAACGTACTGGCGCCGACCACGGTGTCGCCCGCCATGAGGGCGCGCTGGACGGGGGCGGCGCCGCGCCACTGCGGCAGCAGCGAGAAGTGCAGGTTGATCCAGCCGTGCGGCACGGCGTCCAGGGCGTCCTGCGGGACCAGTGCCCCGTAGGCGACGACGGCGGCGACGTCCGCGCCCAGGCCGCGGATCCGCTCGGTCAGCGCGGCGTCCACCCGGTCGGCCCTGAGCACGGGAAGCCCGCGCCGCTCGGCCTCCTGCGCCACCGGCGAGGGGGTGAGCACCTTCTTGCGCCCCACGGGGGCGTCGGGGCGGGTGAGCACGGCCACGACCTCGACGTCGGGCTGCTCGGCCAGGTGGACCAGGGAGGGCACGGCCACGGACGGCGTGCCGGCGTAGAGGATCTTCACGGTTCTCCAGACGGGTGGGGACGGTGGCGGCGCGGCTCAGGCCGGGCGGGAGGGGCCGGCGCCGAAGGACGAGCCCACGTGCGCGGCGCGCTGCCCGGCCACGCCGCGGACCACCCCGTCGTAGTCGGCGGCACGGATGGCCCGCATCGCGTCCTTCTTGGCGGCGCCCACCAGCCGGTCGACGTAGAGCCGCCCGTCCAGGTGGTCGGTCTCGTGCTGCAGGCAGCGCGCCAGCAGGCCGGTGCCCTCGACGGCCACGGGCTCGCCGTGCCGGTCGAGGCCGGTGACCCTGGCCCGGTCGCGGCGCGGGGTCGGGAAGGACAGGCCCGGCACGGAGAGGCAGCCCTCGCCGCCCTCCTGGGGCTCCTCGCCCAGCTCCAGGACCGGGTTGACCACGTGGCCCTCGCTGCCCTCGACCGCCCAGGTGAACACCCGCACGCTGACCCCGACCTGGGGCGCGGCGAGACCGACGCCGCCGACGTCCAGCATGGTCTCGTGCATGTCGGCGACGAGGCGGCGCAGGGCGTCGTCGAACACCGTGACCTCCTGCGCGCGGGTGCGCAGGACGGGATCACCGATGGTGCGGATGGGCAGGACGGACATGACGGGACCTCGCTCTCGACCCGCCAAGTCTACGGGCCGCCCGGCCGCCGCCGGCACGCGGTGCCTACGGCCGCTCGCGCAGCGGTGGCGGGGGCACGGGGCGCAGGGCGGGACCGGCCGCGGCGAGGGCGGTCTCCTGGGTCCACAGGCGGTGCAGCGCGCAGAACTTGTACCAGTGCTGCTCGAGCACCCCCGGCACGGCCTGGACGGGCACGACCTCCGTCTCGCCCACCGCCACCCCCAGCAGCAGGTCCGCGCTGCCGTAGGCCCACGGCTCCCAGGTGCCGGCGTCCGCGTCCACGAGGGACTCCTCCGCCTTGAGCCCCGCCACGAGCTGGGTCACGACCTTGGGGTCGAGGGACTTCACCCGCCCGTCCCGGTCCGTGCCCTTGGTCTTGTAGTCGATCAGGCACACCTTGCCGGCGATCCGCGCCACGAGGTCGAGGGTCCCCGCGTAGCCCACGGTGGAGTTCCACACCGTGACCTCCACCGCGAGCGGCTCCGGGGTGTAGAGGTCCCACCACTCGTCGAAGCGCGAGGCGAAGCGCTCCTCGCCGTGCTCCGCCAGGGCGGCGCGCGCGTCCGCCGCCCGGTGGGGCCGGCCGAGGGCGCGCAGGGCGATCTGCTCGGCGTAGGTGTGCACCCGGTCCCCGCGGGCCGCGGCCTCGTCCCGGTGCCGCTCGGCGGCCCGGGCCGCGTCCCGCACGACGGCCCGCAGCTGCGCCGGCGAGCCCAGGGCCGTGCGCAGCCGGGCGTCCTGCACGGCGGCCTGGGCGGCGGAGTAGCCGTACCAGCCGTCCAGGTCCGTGGCGGCCCGGGAGAGCACCGTGGTGATGGAGGGGACGGTGGCCTGGTCCGCGACGGACCTCGCGTACATCCGTCCGTACTCGGTCTGTTCCGCCAGCCTGGGCTGTGTCACGCTGCTCGTCGCCTCTCCCTCGTGTCCCCGGGCCCGGGGCGGACCCGGTGCTCCGGGCCCTGTCCCGCAGGCTACCGACCGCCTCGGACACGGGCCGGCGGTACCCGGCGGGGCGTGCCTGCCCGCCGCGCCCCTCTCCCCGCCGGGGCTCCCGACGGGGAGGGCGGGCACGACGAAGGCCCCGGCTCGGGGAGCCGGGGCCTTCCTGGTGGTGCGCGATACTGGGATCGAACCAGTGACCTCTTCCGTGTCAGGGAAGCGCGCTACCGCTGCGCCAATCGCGCCCGAGCGATGGCCCCCGGAGGGACCGTCGAGCGTGGTGGGTGTGCACCGAGGTGGAGACGGGATTCGAACCCGCGTAGACGGCTTTGCAGGCCGCTGCCTAACCACTCGGCCACCCCACCGGGACCTGGTCCTCACGGACAGGGCCGTCGGTCACGACATCGTTCATGCCGATCACTGCGAGCGGACGACGGGAGTCGAACCCGCGACATCCACCATGGCAAGGTGGTGCTCTACCAGCTGAGCTACGTCCGCATGTACTGCTTCGGCCGATCTCTCGATCGCCCGATCAGGAACTCTAGCACAACCCGTTCCGGTGGTGTTGCTGCCGGTCCGGGGCGTGCCGGGTCCGGCGGGCGCACGGTCCGTGGCGGCCCTGGGGCCGCTCCGTCCGCAGGAGCCCGTCGGTGTTCCTGACAGATGAAGACTGTACGGGACCGATTTCCGAAACGCCAAATCCCCCGCGGTGCCGCCGTGCGGCCGGGTCCGGGACCCGCGCCGCGGCCCCGAATTGGTCCCCGGCCGGGATGTGGGTTATGGTTTTCGAGCAGCAAGCGCGATTGGCGCAGTGGTAGCGCGCTTCGTTCACACCGAAGAGGTCACTGGTTCGAACCCAGTATCGCGCACGAGCAGCACACAGAGGGCCCGGGCTGGAGACAGCCGGGGCCCTCTGTCGTGCGCCCTGAGCTGTGCACACGGAGTCGTGCGCACGGAGCGGCCCGCGCCGCCCGGGGCGGCGCGGGCCGGTCCGGCTCAGACCGCGGAGACGTCCCCGAGGATGCCCTCGCGGGCCAGGGCGGTGAGGCGGGACACCGCCCGGAAGTACTTCTTCTGGTACCCGCCGGCCATCATCTCCTCGGTGAAGACCTGATCGAAGGGCCGCCCCGAGGCGATGATGGGCAGGTTCTTGTCGTAGAGCCGGTCCGCCAGCACCACGAAGCGCAGGGCCACGGCCTGCTGCTCGATGGTGTGCACGTCCTGCCAGACCACCGCGTCGATCCCCTCGAGGAGCTTGCGGTACCGGGAGGGGTGGACGGCGGCGAGGTGCTCCACGAGGTCGGCGAACCGGTCGGCGGCCACCACCCGCCCCGCGAAGTGCTCCTCCACGGCGCGGTCCAGCTCGGCGTCGGACAGCGGCGCCGGCGCCTGCGGCAGGCCCCGGTGCCGGAAGTCCTCGCCGTCGATGCGCAGCACCTCGAACTGGTCGGCGAGCACCTGGATCTCCCGCTGGAAGTCCTGGGCGGCGAAGCGTCCCTCGCCGAGCGAGCCGGGCAGCGTGTTGGACGTCGCCGCGATCCGCACCCCGGAGTCGGCGAGCTCGCGCATCAGCCGGGACATGAGCACCGTGTCCCCCGGGTCGTCGAGCTCGAACTCGTCGATGCACACCAGGCGGTAGCCGCTCAGGGCGTCGACGGCCTTGCGGAACGTCAGGGCCCCCACGAGGTTGGTGTACTCCACGAAGGTGCCGAACGCCTTGGGCCCCGGCACCGCGTGCCACAGCGAGGCGAGCAGGTGGGTCTTGCCGACCCCGAACCCGCCGTCGAGGTAGATGCCCGTCCGCACGGCGTCCCGGCGGGCGCCGCCGCCGAAGAGCCGGCCGAGGAACCCGCCGCCGGAGCCG
The DNA here is from genome assembly GCF_040981195.1 of Kocuria oxytropis. NCBI lineage: Bacteria > Bacillati > Actinomycetota > Actinomycetes > Micrococcales > Micrococcaceae > Kocuria > Kocuria oxytropis. The sequence goes on from NZ_JAVFXA010000004.1 coordinate 173,663, forward strand.
GCCGAGCGCTCGACCGAGTCCGCGAACCTGCGCAGCTCGCGCACCGCCTCCTCCTGCGAGGGCTGCTGCGGATCGGGCCGGTAGGTGTCGAACGAGACCTCCCCGAAGCGCTCCGAGGGACGGAAGGCCGACAGCAGCTCGTCCGCCGACACGTGGGGGCGCCGCTCGGTGAGGTGTTCGATCTGGATGCTCACGGGGAGACCTCTCTGTCCGCCGTGCCCGGCGGTTCGCTGGTTCGGCGCGCCGAGCGGCGCACGCGCGTGCTCCGTGGATTTTACCGGCTGCCCGCCGTCGGGGTGCGCCCGCCGCGAAATCCGGCCCCGTCCAGCGCGCCCGGGATCGCCCGGGCGGGAACGGCCGCCGCCGGGACCACTACCCTGGGGGATGAAGCCGGTCCGCGCGGGCCGGCACCCCTGATACCCCACCCGGAAGGAGTCCCCCATGGGCGTCGCCGTGGAGAACAACGAAGAGTTCGCGCAGTACGCGCACCCCGAACGGCTCGTGTCCACCCAGTGGGTCGCCGAGCACCTGGGCGACCCCGGAGTCGTCGTGGTCGAGTCGGACGAGGACGTCCTGCTCTACGAGACCGGCCACGTGCCCGGCGCCGTGAAGGTCGACTGGCACACCGACCTCAACAGCCCCGACACCCGGGACTACGTGGACGCGGCGGAGTTCGCCGAGCTCATGGCGCGCAAGGGCATCTCCCGCGACACCACGATCGTGGTCTACGGCGACAAGTCGAACTGGTGGGCCGCCTACGCGCTGTGGGTGTTCGAGCTGTTCGGCCACCCCGACGTCCGCCTCATGAACGGCGGGCGGGACAAGTGGGTGGCGGAGGGCCGCGAGCTGTCCACGGACAAGGTCGCGCCCGAGCGCGCCGACTACCCCGTGGTGGAGCGCGACGACACCCCGATCCGCGCGTTCCGGGAGGACGTGCTGGCGCACCTGGGGCAGCAGCCCCTGATCGACGTCCGGTCCCTGCCGGAGTACACCGGGGAGCGCACGCACATGCCCGACTACCCCCAGGAGGGCACGCTGCGCGGCGGGCACATCCCGACCGCGGCGTCCGTGCCCTGGGCGCGGGCCGCCGCCGAGGACGCCACCTTCCGCTCCCGCGAGGAGCTCGAGGCGATCTACCGTGACGAGGTCGGGCTCTCCGCCGACGACGACATCATCGCGTACTGCCGCATCGGGGAGCGCTCCAGCCACACCTGGTTCGTGCTCAAGCACCTGCTCGGCTACGAGAAGGTCCGCAACTACGACGGCTCCTGGACCGAGTGGGGCAACTCGGTGCGCGTGCCGATCGTCCGCGGTGAGGAGCGCGGCGAGGTCCCGGGGTCGGCCCGATGAGCGGGGCCCTGCCCGCCCAGCTCGAGGAGCTCGTCGCGGACTTCACGGCCGTGCCGCAGGAGGACAAGCTCGAGCTGCTGCTCGACTTCTCCCGGTCCCTGCCCGCCCTGCCGGAGCGGCTGGGCGAGCACCCGGAGGAGCTCGAGCAGGTCGTGGAGTGCCAGTCGCCGCTGTTCCTGACGGTCGAGTGGGACGAGGGCGCCGTGCCCGGCCCCGGCGCCCCGGTGCGGCTGTTCTTCTCCGCCCCGGCGGAGGCCCCCACCACCCGGGGCTTCGCCTCGATCCTGCACGAGGGCCTCGACGGGCTCCCGGCGCAGGAGGTCCTGGACGTCCCCGACGACCTGCCGGAGCGCTTCGGGCTCACCCAGCTCGTGTCCCCGCTGCGGATGCGCGGGATGTCCGCGATGCTGGCCCGGATCAAGCGGCGTGTCCGCGAGCTCCAGGACGCCTGAGGGACCGGGGCACCGGCGTGGCGAGGGCGTCCCGCGGCGCGGGACCCACCGCGGCCGTCGCGCTGCTGGCGCGCGAGCGGGTGGTCTTCACCCTGCACGAGTACGCCCACGACCCGGCGGCGGCCTCCTTCGGTCTCGAGGCCGCCGCCGCGCTGGGCCGGGACCCGGAGCAGGTGTTCAAGACGCTGCTGATCGTGCACGAGCGGGAGTGGGCGGTGGCCGTGCTGCCCGTGTCCGCCCGGCTGTCGCTGCGCGCGGCCGCCGCCGCCCTCGGCTGGAAGCGGGCGGCCCTGGCCGAGCCGCGGCTCGCGGAGCGGCGCACCGGGTACGTGGTGGGCGGGATCTCGCCGCTGGGGCAGAAAACGCCCTCCCCCACCCTGCTCGACCGCTCCGCGCAGGAGTGGCCCACCGTCCTGGTCTCGGGCGGGCGGCGCGGGCTGGACGTGGAGCTGGCGCCGGCCGAGCTGCTGCGGCTCACGGGCGGGCGCACCGCCGCGCTGCGCTCCTGAGGCGGGCTCAGCGGGCGCGGGCGCGCCCGAGGGTCCGGGCGTCCTGGGCGAGCCGGCCCGGCAGCCAGCGCCGCACCGCGTCCTCCCAGCGCTGCGGGTCCACGTTCCACTCCTTGGTGTGCCGGGCCCGGGCGAAGGGCACGAACTCCACGAGCCGGTTCAGCTCCGCCAGCCGGCGGGAACTGGCCGCCGGGACGAACTCGTCGTCCACGGAGTGCAGCACGAGCGTGGGGGTGCGCAGGTGCTCGGACCGGGAGAGCCAGTCGAGGGCCTGCAGGTCCACCGGAGCGGCGAGACCGGTCAGCATCCGCCCGGCCGGGTGGGAGATCAGGTTCGTGGCGAGCCGGCCGATCCCCGAGGGGATGCGGCGGGTCCGGGAGTGGTGGGCGATCAGCTCGAACCAGTCCACCACCGGACCGGTGAGCACCAGGGCAGCGATGTCGTCCCGGTAGAAGGACAGGTCCGCCGTCTGCAGCGCGATCGCCCCGCCCATGGACCAGCCGAAGAGCACGATCTGCGTGGCACCCCGGGACTTCGCGTAGCTGATGGCCGTCTGCACGTCCTTCCACTCCGTGAAGCCGAGCCCGTACCGGAAGTCGTGCGTGGGCGGCGCCTCCCGGTCGTTGCGGTAGGAGATCAGCAGGCAGCTCAGCCCGAGCTCCCGGGCCACCGGGACGGCACGGACGGTCTCCATCCGGTTCGCCCCGCGCCCGTGCACCATGATCGCCCACGGGCCCGGCAGCTCCCGGGGCCGCTCGCCCTCCGGTGTCGGACCGCCCTGCGCCGGCACCACCCAGCACGGCGCCGGGCCGACCTCGATGGGGATCTCGACCTCCTCGAACGGCAGGCCCGCCGCGCCGGGGTCCGGGTAGACCGTGCCGGACCAGAAGCCGCGGGTCGCCCGGAGGAGATCGCCCGAGTAGACCTCCTCGACCACGCGGGTGACGGTCCCCTCCTGCGGGGAGTAGGAGCGGATGGCCCCGATCCGGGCGTGCCCGCGGCCGGCGTCGAAGCGCAGGCTGTAGGTCCCCGCCACCGTGGTGTCCACCGTGGCCGGGAGCCGCACCAGCGTCGTCGCCGCCGGGTCGCCCTCCTCCCCGGTGCGGGTCACCCCGAGGATCGGCAGGTCCTCGGACCGGTACTTGGGCGGGACCACCACCTGCCGGGCGAAGTAGGCGGCCGCCGCGCTCGAGAGCCCGAAGGACAGGGAGGCCGCGCCCACGGTCACCGCCGCGCCCACCACGGCGCCGCGGGCCCACTGCGCGGCGGGCGGGGGCTCGGGGGCGGCGGGGACCGGCGGCGTGCGACGAGGCATGGCCCCAGTCTTCCACGCGCCCCGGGCATAACCGCGGGGGACGCGTCGTTGTGCTGGCCGGGCGGTCCGCGCCCGCGCGGCCCCGCGCCACCCCGCCCGGACCGCCGAGCGGGCCCGCACCGGGCCCGTTGCCCGGAGCCCCGACACCACCCCGGAGGACGACACCATGAGCGAGACCACCAGGCACGGCGACCGCCCCGAGACCGCCGGACGGAGCGAGGAGGACTGGCGGTCGATCCTGTCCCCGGAGGAGTACCACGTGCTGCGCGAGGCCGGCACCGAGCGGCCCTTCACCGGCGAGTACTGGGACACGAAGACCGAGGGCGTCTACCAGTGCCGGGCGTGCGGGGCCGAGCTGTTCCGCTCCGAGACCAAGTTCGACGCGCACTGCGGCTGGCCCTCCTTCTACGCCCCGCTGGCCGAGGACCGGGTCCGCTACATCAAGGACACCGCCCTCGGCATGGAGCGGGTGGAGGTCCGCTGCGCCGCCTGCGACTCGCACATGGGCCACGTCTTCGGCGGGGAGGGGTACCCGACCCCCACCGACCTGCGGTACTGCATCAACTCGGTCTCCGTCCGCCTGGTGCCCGCCTCCTGAGCCGGCGCGCCGGGACGGGCCCGGGACGTGACCCGGGACGTGACCCGGGCCACGCCGGTCCCGGTCCCGCGGCGTGGCACGGCGGGCCGGGGCGCCCGGACGGCCTACCCTTCCAGTGTGAGTGCGGTGAACGGCCTGTCCGAGGTGTACCAGGGCTTCCAGGACGCCCTGGAGCAGCTGCGCCGCACCGGCGGCCGGGAGGGCGTCGACCTCACGTCGATCCCCGCGCCGACGCACCTGGCCCCGTTCGCCGCAGCGGTCCGCGCCGAGGTGCGGACACCGCCCGCCCGGCTCCGCGCCCCCGCCCTCCCGGCCCGTCCCGCGGCCCCGCCGGCGGCGGGGCGCGCCCCGTCCGCGTCCGCCGGCCCCCCGGGCCGCGAACTGGCCACGGGGCGCTTCGTGCTCCTGCACGACCCGTCCGAGCCGGCCGCGTGGGGCGGCCCGTTCCGGATCGTCACCTGGGCGCGGGCGGCGGCGAGCCGGGAGATCGGCTGCGACGACACCGCGGGCGCGATCACCTGGACCTGGCTCCTGGAGGCCCTGGAACGCCACCGGGCCGGATATTCTCGGGAGGGCGGCACCGCGTCCCGGGTCCTCGCCGAGGGGTTCGGCCTGCTCGGCGACCAGGAGGAGGGGGCCGACGTGGAGCTCCGGGCCTCCTGGACGCCCGAGGGCTCCGACGTGGCCCCGCACCTCGCGGCCTGGGCGGACACGGTCTGCACCTTCGCGGGCCTGCCGCCCTACCCGCGGGGCGTGACCGTGCTGCACCCCCGCCGCTGACCACCGACCCGCACGTGCCCCGCCGGGGCCGACACAGAATCGAAGACGCTCCGTGACCAGCCCAGCCGACCGCCGATCCGCGCCCGCCGAGCCCTCGACCCCCGTGGTCGCCGGGTTCGAGGACTTCGAGATCCCCGACAGCGTCCACCTGGCCGCACCGTTCGACGGGATCCCTCCCGTCATCGACACCGTGGCGGGCCTGGAACGGGCCGCCGCCGCCGTCGCCGACGGCACCGGCCCCGCCGCGATCGACACCGAGCGGGCATCCGGCTTCCGCTACGGTCAGCGCGCCTTCCTGGTGCAGTTGCGGCGCGAGGGTGTGGGCACCGTGCTGATCGACCCGGAGGCCACCGGCTCCCTGGCCGTGCTGGGCGAGGCGCTCTCCGGGGTGGAGTGGGTCCTGCACGCGGCCACCCAGGACCTGCCCTCCCTGCGCGCGCTCGGCATGGAGCCGGACCGGCTCTTCGACACCGAGCTCGGCGGGCGGATCGCCGGGCTCCGGCGCGTGGGCCTGGCCGCGGAGACGGAGGAGCTGCTGGGCTACACGCTCGCCAAGGAGCACTCCGCGGTGGACTGGTCGAAGCGGCCCCTGCCGAAGGACTGGCTGAACTACGCCGCGCTCGACGTCGAGATGCTCATCCAGCTGCGCTGGGCCATGGAGGAGCTGCTGCGCGAGAGGGGCAAGCTCGACTGGGCGCTCGAGGAGTTCGAGGCCGTGCGCACCGCCGAGCCCGCTCCCCCGCGGCAGGACCCGTGGCGCCGCACGTCCGGGATCACCAAGGTGAAGGGCCGGCGCCAGCTCACCGCGCTGCGCGCCCTGTGGGAGGAGCGGGAACGGCTCGCCCAGCACAAGGACGTCGCCCCGGGCCGGCTGCTGCCCGACGCCGCCCTGGTCGCGGCCGCGAGCGCCATGCCGCGGACCGTGCCGCAGCTGCTGGCCACCCCCGGCTTCCACGGCCGGCTCGCGGCGCGGGAGGCGCCCCGGTGGCTGCGGGCGATCGCCGAGGCCCGCAGCGCCACGGAGCTCGTGCCGTTCACCGTGAAGTCCGACGCGCTGCCGCCCGTGAAGGCCTGGGAGGTCAAGCGCCCCGAGGCCGCCGCCCGGCTCCGGGCGCTGAAGCCGCTCGTCGCCGAGCTCGCCGAGGCGCACGAGCTGCCCACCGAGAACCTGCTGACCCCGGAGCACCTGCGGCGCTTCTGCTGGCAGCCGCCGAAGAGCACCACGGACGAGGCGGTGGCCCACCGGCTGCAGGACCTCGGGGCGCGGCGGTGGCAGGTGGAGCTGACGGCGCCGGTCCTCGGCCCGGCGTGGCGCGAGCTGCGCGCCCGCAAGCGCGCCGCCCGGCAGGCCGGGCGGGACCAGCCGCCGGCCGGGGACGAGGACGTCCCCGCCGCCTGAGACGGGGTGCCGGCGCCGGAAGGCTCCCGGCACGGGTCCGGGGACGACGGCCGGGGACGACGACGGGCCCCGGCCGTCGGCCGGGGCCCGTCCCGCGGTGCACCGCCGCCCCGCCGCCGAGGGCGGACCGGGAGCCGGTGCCGCGGATCAGTGCTGCGTGTCGCCGGGGGCGGGGTGCGGCTCGGCCGGGTCCATGGGGCTCTCCGGGGTGACGGGCGTGGCGTCCTGCAGGTCGGCGTAGCCGGTGCCCGAGGTCCCGGCGGACGAGGTGGTCCCGCCCGCGGAGCCCGTCCCCGCCGAGGAGCCGGAGACCTTCTCCTTGACGGACGAGGACGCGTCGGAGGCCTTGGTGCCCACGGTGTCGGCCGCCTTCTTGGCGCTGTCGGCGAGCTTGCCGCCGACCACGGGCACCTCGGACTTGACCCAGTCGGTGCCCTCGGAGACCTTCTCCTGCACCTTGGGGTCGTGCCAGGTCCGCACGGCGTTCTGCTTCAGGGTCTCGTAGCTCTTGCGGCCCGAGGCCGAGCCGACCACGAAGCCGACCCCGAATCCGGTGACGAAGATGAGTCGCTTGATCATGGTGCTGTCCTTCCGTCGGTCCCGGCCGTCGCGGCCGGGTCCGGGGCGCGGCCGGTGGTGCACGGCCCGTCCCGCTGAACTGCTGTCTTCATCATCCTACTGATGAACCGGCGCGGCGGACACCGGCGGCGCGCGGCCCCGCTGCCGGCGGTCCCCGGACGGTGCCGGGACAGCGGGCGGGCGCCGCCGCCCCGCGCCGCCTAGACTGGCCGCGGACACCCCACCGCCGCCCCGAGAGGACCCCGATGCCCGAGCTGCCCTCCCCCGCGCCCGCCCGTTCCCGCCGCACGGTCCTCGGCCTGGCCGGAGCGGGCTCCACCGTGGTGCTCGCCGCGTGCGCCGGGACGGAACCGCCGGCCGCCGGCGGCACGGACGGGGCCGCCACCGCGGCCGCCGCGCCGGTGGACGCGGGAGCCGTCGAGGACCTGCCCGTGGGCTCGGCCGTGACGGTCGACCGGGACGGCGTCCAGGCGGTCGTCGCACGCCCGGACCCGGACACCGTCGTCGCATTCTCCCCCGTGTGCCCCCACCAGGGCTGCATGGTGAGCCCGCGTCAGGAGCGCTACGTCTGCCCGTGCCACTCCTCGCAGTTCGACCTCGCGACGGGCGAGGTCCTGGCCGGACCCGCCACGACCGGGCTGGAGGCGCGCTCGGTGCGCGTGGAGGGCGGCCGGATCCTGCTCGGCTGAGCCGTTCTCAGCCGCGGCGCGAGCGCGGCAGGGACGCGCCGCGGGCGTCCTCGGCGGTCTCGGGCACCGTGCCCTGCCCGGAGGTAGTGCCGTCCCCGTCCACCGGCCGCGCGTACGGCACCCGGGTCCCCAGCACCGAGGCCAGGGTGTCCTGGGCGACGCGCTGGGCGGTCAGGCCCACCCGGGCCAGGACCTGGGAGCGGGAGCCGTGCTGGAGGAACTCGGTGGGCAGACCGACCTCGTTGAGCGCTGTGTCGACCCCGGCGGCCCGCATCTCCTGGCGGATCCGGGAGCCGATCCCGCCGGCGCGCACCCCGTCCTCGACGACGACCACGATCCGGTGCTGCGCCGCGAGCTCGATGACCGAGGCCGGCACCGGCAGCACCCACCGGGGGTCGACCACGGTGGAGGAGACCCCGTGGGCCTCCAGCCGGTCGGCCACGTCCAGGGCCAGCGCGCTCATGGCGCCGACGGACACGAGCAGCACGTCCCGGCGGGCGCCCTCCGTGCCGCTCTCCCCGCCGCGGCGCGCGAGCACGTCCACCCCGTCGACCAGCCGCTCGACGGCCGGCACCGGGGTGCCCACGGAGCCCTTGGGGTACCGGACCACGGTGGGGGCGTCGTCGACGGCGACGGCCTCGCGCAGTTCCTCGACCAGCGTCGGCTCGTCCCGCGGGGCGGCGAGGTGGAGCCCGGGCACGATCTGGAGCAGGGCCAGGTCCCACATGCCGTGGTGGCTGGGCCCGTCCGGTCCGGTGACCCCGGCCCGGTCCAGGACCACGGTGACGCCGGCCCGGTGCAGCGCCACGTCCATGAGCAGCTGGTCGAAGCCCCGGTTGAGGAACGTGGCGTAGAGGGCCACCACGGGGTGCAGCCCGCCGTAGGCCATGCCGGCGGCCATGGCGATGGCGTGCTGCTCGGCGATGCCCACGTCCACCACGCGGTCGGGGTGGGCCGCCTGCATCTTCTGCAGCCCCACGGGGATGAGCATGGCGCCCGTGATCCCCACGACGTCCTCGCGCTCGTCGGCGATCCGGGCGATCTCGTCGCGGAACACCGCCGTCCAGGAGCGCTCGGAGCTGGTGGCCGTGGAGCGGCCGGTGACGGGGTCGATGACGCCCACAGCGTGGAACTGGTCGTCCTGGTGGGCGGTCGCGGGCCCGTAGCCGTGGCCCTTCTCGGTGATGGCGTGCACGATGACCGGCCCGCCGTAGTTCTTGGCGTTGCCCAGGGCCTGCTCCACCGCCTCGAGGTCGTGCCCGTCGACGGGACCGACGTACTTCATTCCCAGGTCCTCGAAGATGCCCTGGGGCACCACCACGTCCTTGAGGCCCTGCTTCATCCCGTGCAGGCCCCGGTAGACCATCTCCCCCACCGGGCCGGAGTGCTGGAGCAGGTCCTTCACGGTGCCGAGCGCCTGCTCGTAGCGGCGGTCCGTGCGCACGGCGTCGACGCCCTGCTGCACGCTGGCCTGGAGCTCCGCGAGGTGGTTGGCGAAGCCGCCCACGGTCGGGGCGTAGGACCGGCCGTTGTCGTTGACCACGATCACGACCTTGCGGTCGCGGTCGGAGGCGATGTTGTTGACGGCCTCCCAGGCCATGCCGCCCGTGAGCGCCCCGTCCCCGACCAGCACCACCGTGTGCCGGTCGTGCTGACCGGTCATGGCGTAGCCGCGGGAGATGCCGTCGGCCCAGGACAGGGAGGAGGAGGCGTGGGAGGATTCCACGATGTCGTGCTCGGACTCCCGGCGGTCCGGGTAGCCCGCGAGACCGCCCTCCTGGCGCAGCGTGTCGAAGTTCTTGCGGCCGGTGAGCAGCTTGTGCACGTAGGACTGGTGCCCGGTGTCGAAGACCACCGAGTCCTTGGGCGAGTCGAAGACCCGGTGCACCGCGAGCGTCAGCTCGACGACCCCCAGGTTGGGTCCCAGGTGACCGCCCGTCGCGGAGACGTGGGTGACGAGGAACTCGCGGATCTCCTCGGCCAGCCGGGCGAGCTCCGCGCGGCTCAACCCCGCGAGATCGTCGGGCCCGGACACCCGCTCCAGCACGCTCATGGTTCCTCCCGCAGTCCTCGGCGTCGTGGTCTCCCGCACCGTGGCCCCGGGGGGCCGGGCGGCGCGCTCCCCCGATCCTACTCGGTCGTTCCGACAGGCCCGGCAACGGCGCAGGGGCCCGGTCCGTTCCCGGACCGGGCCCCTGCGCCGCGCGCTCCCGGGATCAGGAGGACGCGATGTTCCGCAGCACGTACTGCAGGATGCCGCCGTTGCGGTAGTAGTCCGCCTCGCCCGGCGTGTCGATGCGCAGCGCGGCGTCGAACTCGACCGTGGAGCCGTCCTCCTTCGTGGCGGTGACCTTGAGGGTCTTCGGGATGCTGCCCTCGTTGAGCCCGGTCACGCCCTGGATGTCGAAGGTCTCCGTGCCGTCCAGGCCGAGGGAGTCCGCGGACTCGCCGGCCGGGAACTGCAGCGGGAGCACGCCCATGCCGATGAGGTTCGAGCGGTGGATGCGCTCGTAGCTCTCGGCGACGACGGCCTTGACGCCCAGCAGCGAGGTGCCCTTGGCGGCCCAGTCGCGCGAGGACCCGGAGCCGTACTCCTTGCCGCCCAGCACGACCAGCGGGACGCCGGCCTCCTGGTAGTTCATCGCGGCGTCGTAGACGGCGGCCTGCGGGCCGCCCTCCTGCGTGAAGTCGCGGGTGAAGCCGCCCTCCACGCCGTCCAGGAGCTGGTTCTTGATCCGGATGTTGGCGAAGGTGCCCCGGATCATGACCTCGTGGTTGCCGCGGCGGGAGCCGTAGGAGTTGAAGTCCTTGCGCTGCACCCCGTTCTCGATGAGGTACTTGCCGGCCGGGGTGTCGGACTTGAAGGAGCCCGCCGGGGAGATGTGGTCGGTGGTGACCGAGTCGCCCAGCTTCAGCAGCACGCGCGCGCCCGAGATGTCCTCGACCGGAGTGGTCTCCATCGTCATGCCCTCGAAGTACGGGGGCTTGCGGACGTAGGTGGACTGCGGGTTCCACTCGAACGTCTTGCCGGTGGGGGTGTCCAGGTTCTGCCAGCGCTCGTCACCGTCGAAGATGGCGCCGTACTCGCGGGTGAACATCTCCGTGTCGATGGACGCGTCGATGATCTTCTGCACCTCGGACGGGTCCGGCCAGATGTCCTTGAGGAACACGTCGTTGCCGTCGGCGTCCTGGCCCAGGGGCTCGCTCTGGAAGTCGAAGTCCATGTTGCCGGCCAGGGCGTAGGCGATGACCAGCGGCGGGGACGCCAGGTAGTTCATCTTCACGTCCGGGTTGATCCGGCCCTCGAAGTTGCGGTTGCCGGAGAGCACCGAGGTCACGGCCAGGTCGTTGTCCTGGATGGCCTGGGAGATCTCCTCCTCGAGGGGGCCCGAGTTGCCGATGCACGTGGTGCAGCCGTAGCCCACGATGTAGAAGCCGAGCTCCTCGAGCGCCGGGACCAGACCGGACTTCTCGTAGTAGTCGGTGACGACCTTCGAGCCCGGGGCGATCGAGGTCTTGACCCACGGCTTGGCCTTGAGCCCCTTCTCCACGGCGTTGCGCGCCAGCACCGCCGCGGCCATCATGACCGACGGGTTCGAGGTGTTGGTGCACGAGGTGATCGAGGCGATCGAGACCGCGCCGTGGTCGAGCTCGAACTCGCGGCCGTCGGGCATGGTCACGGGGACCTGCTTGGTCGGGCGGTCGTCCTCGGCGTAGGCGTGGTGCTCGCGCGGGCGGTCCGTGTCGGCCTGGTGGTCGTCCGCGGTGTAGCCGGGGGCGTCCGAGGCCGGGAAGGACTGGGCCGCGACGTCGTCGACCGTGTCGCCGGCGGCGGCGTCGTCGACGTGCGTGGCGTAGTTCTTGATGTCCTCGTGGAACTGCGCCTTGGCGTCCGTGAGCGAGATGCGGTCCTGCGGCCGCTTCGGCCCGGAGATCGAGGGGACCACGGTGGAGAGGTCCAGCTCGAGGTACTCGGAGAAGGTGATCTCCTCGGACGGGTCGTGCCACATGCCCTGTTCCTTGACGTACGCCTCGACGAGGTCGATCTGCTCGTCGGAGCGCCCGGTCAGGCGCAGGTACTCCAGGGTGACGTCGTCGATCGGGAAGATCGCGGCGGTGGAGCCGAACTCGGGGCTCATGTTGCCGATGGTGGCGCGGTTGGCCAGGGGCACGGCCCCGACGCCCTCGCCGTAGAACTCGACGAACTTGCCGACCACGCCGTGGTCGCGGAGCATCTCCGTGATGGTGAGCACCACGTCCGTGGCGGTGGCGCCGGCCGGGATCTGGCCGGTCAGCTTGAAGCCGACCACCCGCGGGATGAGCATCGAGATGGGCTGGCCGAGCATCGCGGCCTCGGCCTCGATGCCGCCCACGCCCCAGCCGAGCACGCCGAGCCCGTTCTCCATGGTGGTGTGCGAGTCGGTGCCGACGCACGTGTCCGGGTAGGCGCGCAGCACGCCGTCGACCTCGCGGGTCATGACCACGCGGGCGAGGTTCTCGATGTTGACCTGGTGGACGATGCCCATGCCCGGGGGCACGACCTTGAAGTCGTCGAACGCGGTCTGGCCCCAGCGCAGGAACTGGTAGCGCTCGCCGTTGCGCTCGTACTCGATGTCCATGTTGATGCCGATCGAGTCCGAGGTGCCGAACGAGTCGATCTGCACGGAGTGGTCGATCACGAGCTCGGCCGGCGCGAGCGGGTTCACGCGGGCGGGGTCGCCGCCGAGATCGGCGATGGCCTCGCGCATGGTGGCGAGGTCCACGATGCAGGGAACCCCGGTGAAGTCCTGCATGATCACCCGGCCGGGGGTGAACTGGATCTCGATGCTGGGCTCGGCCGTGGGGTCCCAGTTGGCCAGGGCCTCGATGTGCTCGGAGGTGATGTTGGCGCCGTCCTCGGTGCGCAACAGGTTCTCGAGCAGAACCTTCAGGCTGTACGGGAGCTTCTGCGCACCCTCCAGCGTGTTCAGTCGGAAAATCTCGTATTCGGTGCCTTTGACGTCGAGAACGCCCTTGGCTCCGAAGCTGTCCACCGTGCTCATATGCGTGGAACTCCTCTCGCCACCGTCTTGGAAACGCCCGCGGGAGGAGCCCGGCGCGAGGCCGGGAGTTCTCCCGTGAACAGTCACCTGTCAGTGTAGCCCGTGTGAGCCCGGTGACTCCGAACCGCTCCGGGGGCCGTCGTCACGGAGCCGGGGCCGGTCCTCAGGGCTCCAGGACCGCCAGCGTCTCGACGTGGTGGGTGTTCGGGTACATGTCGAAGGCGCGCACCTCCCGCACGGTCCACCCGGCGCGGCGGAACCGGCCCAGGTCCCGGGCGAGCGTGGCCGGGTCGCAGGCGAGGTAGGCGATCCGGCGCGGCGCGAGCGCCACGAGCTGGTCCACCACGGTCCGTCCGGCGCCGGCCCGGGGCGGGTCCAGGACCACGACGTCGGGACGGGGCGCGCCTCGCCCCCGGGACGGGCGGCGGCGGCCGCGGCCGCGGTCCGGGGCCGCCTGCGGCCACGTCCGCGCCAGGACCGCGTCCACGCTGCCCCGGTCGACGCGCACCTGCGGGCGGGCGGCGAAGGCCCGCCGGGCGTCCGCGCTGGTGACCGGGGAGCCCTCCACGGCCAGCACGGTGCCCGCCGGTCCCACGGCGTCCGCGAGCGCCGCCGTGAACAGGCCCGCGCCCGCGTACAGGTCGAGGGCGTGCTCCCCCGGGCGGGCGCCGGCGGCTCCGGGCACCGTGCGGTGCAGCAGCTCGGGGGCGGCGCGGTGGATCTGCCAGAAGCCCTCCGCGGAGACCTCCCAGCGGTGCGGGCCCGCGTGCTCGACGACGGCCGGGCGACCGGCCCAGAGCTCGGGCTCGCGCTGCCCCTCGGCGCGGGCGGTGACGGAGACGTCCCGGTCCGCGGTGAGCCGGGCGAGCTCCCGGCGCAGGCGCTGCCGGTCGGCCCCGACCGCGAGGCCCAGGTGCACCAGGGGGGTCCCGCCCCCCGCGGGTGCCGCGACGTCGACCCGCTGCACCCCGCGCAGGTCCAGCCGGCCGAGGCGCAGGTCGTCGATGGGGGGGACGACGAGCGGGAACGAGTCCACCGGCACGATCTCGGCGCTGCGGTGGGGGTGCATGCCGATCCGCCCGGCGGGGTCGACGGCGAAGTGCGCGCGGGTGCGCCAGCCGAGGCCGCGCGGGTCCTCCCCCGGCATGGCCTCGACGGTGATCGGGGTCTCCAGCCCGGCGAGCCGGGAGAGCTGCTCGGCGACCACGGCGGCCTTGAGCTCGCGCTGGGCCTCGAGCTCGGCGTGGCCGAACTCCGCGCCGCCGACGGGCGGGCGGCCGCGCGGCCAGCTCAGCAGCGGGTCCGCCGGCGCCCACACGTGCTCGGTCCGGCGGCGGGCGTCCGCCTCGAGCACGTCCACGACGTCCCCGCGCCAGAACCGGGCGGCGGGGCCGCTATCGGTGAGCCGGACGCGGACGAGCTCGCCGGGCAGGCCGTGGCGGACGAACACCACGCGGCCCTCGCCGGTGCGGGCCACGGTGTGGCCGCCGTGGGCGACGGGGCCCAGACGGAGCTCGAGCTCGGCGGGCCCGGCGGTCTCGGCGGGCTCCGGGGTGCGGGTCGGGGTCACGGCTGGGCGGCTCTCTGCTCGGGGGCGGATCCGGTGCCGGACCCGGGGGCGGACTCGGGGCCGGTGTCCTCGCCGGAGGCGGAGGACAGGTGCCAGGGCACGGAGGCCGTCATGACCCCGCGCTCCTGGTGCAGGCGGGCCCGCAGCGGCCGGATGGCCTGGTTGTGCAGCAGCCGCTCCCAGCGGTGGCGCACCACGTACTCGGGCAGGTACACCACGACCAGGTCCCGGGGGGACTTCCGGCGCACCCCGCGCACGTGGTCCAGGACCGGGCCGATCGTGTCCCGGTAGGGGGCGTGCAGGACGGTGACGGGCACGGGGATCTCCAGGCGCTGCCACTCGGCGAGGATCCGGCGGGTGGAGGCGGCGTTGGTGTCCACCACGACGGCCTCGAGGGTCGAGGGCCGGGACGCCCGGGCGTAGGCCAGGGCGCGCATGAGGGGCTTGCGCACGGAGGACACGTAGATGATGGCGTGCACCCGGGAGGGCAGCGCCCGGACCGGTGAGTCGGGCTGCAGGGCGAGCTCGGCGTCCACGGCGTCGTAGTGCCGCCGGACCCCCGCCATGACCGCGCTCAGCACGGCGATGGCCACGAGGGTGATCCACGCGCCCTGCGTGAGCTTCGTCACGAGCACGACGACGAGCACCGCCGCGCACAGCACGAACGCGACCAGGGCCACGGCCCGGCGCACGAACAGCTCGCGGCGGATCCCCGGGTGCGGGCGCATCCGGCGCACGCGCGCCCAGTGCCGCACCATGCCGGCCTGTGTCAGGGTGAAGGAGACGAACACGCCCACGATGTAGAGCTGGATGAGGCCGTTGACGTTGGCGCCGAAGGCCACGGTGAGGACCACGGCGACGAGCAGCAGCAGCAGGATGCCGTTGGTGAACGCGAAGCGGTCCCCGCGCGCCTGGAGCTGCCGGGGCAGGAAGGCGTCCCGGGCGAGCCGGGACGCGAGCGTGGGGAAGCCGGAGAAGGCGGTGTTCGCGGCGAGGACCAGCACGCCCACCGTGGCGGCGACGAGCACGAAGAACCACACGGAGTCGGTGCCGAAGACGGTCTTGGCGAGCTGGCCCAGGACGGGGTCCTGGAAGAAGTCGGGCCCGGGCAGCCGCCCGTCCACGAGCAGCTGCTCCTCGGGGTCGCCCACGACCACGACGTCCGTGCGGTCGGCGAGGTACATCACGCCCGCCAGCAGGGCCGCCGAGAGCGCACCGAGCACCCCCAGCGTGGCCGCCGCGTTGGCGGCCCGGGGCTTGCGGAAGTAGGGCACGGAGTTGGTGATGGTCTCCACCCCGGTCAGCGCCACCGCCCCGGAGGAGAAGGCCCGCAGCACCACCAGGGCACCGGCCAGCCCGGCCAGCCCGGCGTCGAAGCCGGCGGCGGGCAGGACCTCCCGGCCGGCGCTGGGGGCGTCCCCGAGGGACCCGGTGAGGTCCTGGACGAGACCCACGAGCAGCAGCGCCGCGAGGACGGCGAGGAAGAAGTAGGTGGGCACGGCGGCGGCCCGGCCCATGAACTTCAGGCCGCGGAGGTTGAGCAGCCCCACGAACAGGATCCCGGCCACGGCCAGCTCCACCCGCCACCCGGCGACCGAGGGCACCGCGGCGGTGACGTACTGGGCGGCGGTGGCCATGGACACGGCCACCACGAGGGCGTAGTCGGCCATCAGGGCAGCGCCCACGCCCACCCCCGCGGTGCGGCCGAGGTTCTTGGAGACGATCTCGTAGTCGCCCCCGCCCGAGGGGTAGGCGCGCACGTTCTGCCGGTAGGCGGTGATCACCACGGCGAGCACCACGAGCACGGTCAGGCCCACCCACGGGGAGACCGCCACCGCCGTGGTCCCCGCGAGCGCCAGGGTGAGGATGATCTCGTCCGGGGCGTAGGCCACCGAGGAGAGGGCGTCCGCCGAGAAGACCGGCAGGGCCGTGCGCTTGGGCAGCACGGCGTCGCCGAAGCGCTCGTTGTGGATGGGCTTGCCGACGAGTGCGCGCCGCAAGGTCCGAGGAATGCTCTGCACGGCTCCTCACGGTAGCCCCTTCCCGCCCGGATTGTCCGCCGCACCGGTGGCGAGCCGTGGGTCCGGAGGTGTCCTAGGCTGTGGGGCATGGCGCATTTCGTGATCATGGGGGTGGGACGTGTCGGCGTGATGGTCGCCCACACCCTCGAGGACTCCGGGCACACCGTGGCGGTGATCGACCAGGACGACCGGGCCTTCCGCCGGCTGCGCAAGTCCTTCGAGGGCAAGAAGGTCACCGGCCTCGGCTTCGACCAGGAGGTGCTGCGCCGGGCCGGGATCGAGGAGGCCTACGCCTTCGCGGCCGTCTCGAGCGGGGACAACTCCAACATCATCGCGGCCCGGGTGGCGCGCGAGACGTTCAAGGTCCGCCACGTGGTGGCCCGCATCTACGACCCGTCCCGGGCGGAGTTCTACCAGCGCCTGGGGATCCCCACGGTGGCCGCGGTGCGGTGGAGCGCCGACCAGGCGCTGCGCCGGATCCTGCCGGAGCAGACGATCACGGCCGACTTCCGCGAGGCCTCGGGGCGGCTGCAGCTGGGCGAGCTGTCCCTGGACGACTCCTGGTCCGGCCTGCACCTGGACGCGATCGAGGAGGCCACCGGGGTGCGCATCGCGTTCGTGACGCGCTTCGGGGAGGGGGTCCTGCCCGGTCCCGACATGAGCTACCAGCAGGGGGACGTGGTGCACGCCATGATGCGCACCGACGACGTCGAGGCCGTCTCCCGGGTCCTGTCCCGCCCGCCCGGTCCGGACGTGCTCGACTTCGCCAACTCGCTGCGCCGGGAGTCCGAGGACGCGGCCGGCTCCGACGACACCTCCCGGGGAGGTTCCTGATGCGCGTGGTCGTCGTGGGCGCGGGCGCCGTGGGCGCCTCGATCGCCCGGGAGCTGCTGTCCCACCAGCACGAGGTCGTGATCTTCGACGAGAAGCCGGAGGTGATCGGCCGCTCGGACCTGCGCGGGGCGCAGTGGATCATCGGCGACGCCTGCGAGCTGTCCACGCTGCGGGAGGGCGGGCTCGAGGACACCGACGTGGTGGTCGCCGCCACGGGCGACGACAAGGCGAACCTCGTGGTCTCCCTCCTGGCGCGCAGCGAGTTCGGCGTGCCCCGCACGGTCGGCCGGGTGAACAACCCGAAGAACGAGTGGCTGTTCGACGACGCGTGGGGCGTGGACGTGGCCGTGTCCACGCCCCGGCTGATGACCGCGCTCGTGGAGGAGGCCGTCGAGGTCGGGGACGTGGTGCGGCTGCTGACGCTGCAGACCGGCGGGGCGACGCTGTCGGCCTACACGGTGCCGCACGAGCACCCGATCATCGCCACGATGGTCTCCCAGGTGCCCTGGCCGCCGGACGTCGCGCTGGTGGCCATCCTGCGCGACGGGGTGCCCATCACCCCCTCGGGCGACGACGTGGTCGAGGGCGCCGACCAGCTCTTCTTCGTCTCGACCACGGAGGGCGAGGCGCAGCTGCGCGCCATGTTCACGACCGCCGGCCGGCACGAGCCGCACCGGGACTGAGCCGCGCCGGGACCGGGTCCGTGGGGATCGAGCCCGCTCGGACCGGGCCCGCCAGGTCCGAGCCCGTTCGGACCGGGCCCGCCAGGTCCGAGCCCGTTCGGACCCGGCCCGGCGGCCGGGCTCAGGGGGTGTCGTGCTCCTGCGCGGCGATCTGCTCCGGCGGCCGGGACACCAGCCACGCGAGCCACAGGGTCAGCGCGTACAGCGGCACACCCATGACCAGGCGCGCCACGCCCAGACCCGTGAGGTTCTCCGCGAGGTACAGGGGCACCTGCACCAGCAGGCGGGCCGCGAACATGGCCATCAGCATGAGCGTGGCCACCTGGTAGGCGCGGCGGCGCACCGGGACGTCGCGCCACTGGACTCCCTCGCCGCGGATGTACCCGTAGAACACCCCCAGCAGCGGCCAGCGGGCGAGCAGTGACAGCCCGAGCCCCCCGAACCAGGCCGCGTTGATCCAGAAGCCGGGCACGTAGTAGTCCAGCGCCTCCCCCGTGGCGCGGGCGAACAGGGCGCAGACGCCCACGCCCACGAAGCCGGAGACGGCCTGCACCAGGCTCTGGCGCTGGACCAGGCGCAGCACGGTGAACAGGGCGGCGGTGCCCAGGGCCGCGACGAGCGCGACACCGAGACCGGTGCCGGCGAGGAGCACCGCGAGGAACACGAAGCCCGGCAGGATGGTCTCGGCCAGTCCGCGCCAGCCGCCCACGGCGTGCAGCACGTCGAGCTGGCCGTTGTCCTTGCGCCGCATGCCCGAGCGCGCGGCGTAGGCGGCCATCGAGCGCTCCACGTCGCTGCCGGGCCGGGGCTCGCCGGCGGAGCTGCCGGGCTCGCGGGGATCCGTCATCCGCTGACCTTCCTCATCTGCTGACCTGCTTGGCGATGATCTCGTAGCGCGGGTTGAACATCGAGGGCCGCCCGTCCCGGAAGCTCACCACGCCCGCGCACCGCAGCCGGGTCCCGGCGGTGACGCCGGGCACGCTGCGCTGGCCGTGCCAGACGAGGCGCAGGGGCCGGGGCGCGGCCGCGCCCTGCCCCGCCTCCGTCGGCGGGCTGTCGGGCACCAGCAGCGCGGTGAAGTTCTGCGCGCCCGTCACCGGGGGCACGGTCACCTCCACCACGAGTCCGCTGGCGAGCACGCGGCGGCGCCCTCCGGCCGCCGTCGCGGGGTCGAGGTCTCCCGCGCAGACGGGCTCCTCGGCGACCACGTCGATCGCCCCGGTGCCCGGCGCCGGCCGGGTCCGCCCGGTGTCCTTCCTGGTCACGGCTCAGCCGATCTCGGTGATCTCGGGCCCGCGCCGCGGCGGCCGCACGGGCCCGGGGGCGGCGTCCGGCCCGGGGGCGGCATC
The DNA here is from genome assembly GCF_040981195.1 of Kocuria oxytropis. Taxonomy (NCBI): domain Bacteria; kingdom Bacillati; phylum Actinomycetota; class Actinomycetes; order Micrococcales; family Micrococcaceae; genus Kocuria; species Kocuria oxytropis. The sequence continues at coordinate 192,833 of NZ_JAVFXA010000004.1, forward strand.
CGACCCGGGGGCGGCGCCCGGCTCCGCGGCAGAGCGGCGCACCGCGTCCTCGGGCACGACCAGCGTCAGCAGCTCCCGCGGCGGCATGGGGCGGTCGCCGCGCACCACGACGAGCTCGCGCACGACCTCGTCGAGGGCCGCCGCGGACTCGGCGGTCACCGCGGCGGTGCCCGTGAACACCGCGCGCACGAACCAGCGGGGCCCGTCGACGCCCACGAAGCGGGCGAGCCGGAAGCCGTTGGTCCCGTCCGAGGCGGTGGCGGGGAAGCGGGCGAGCACCTGGAGCCCGAACGGGCCCTCCTCCACGGTCGGCTCGCCGTTGCCCGTGCGCAGCGACTGCACCAGCTCCCGGCGCACCTCGTCCCACAGCCCTTCCGACCGGGGCGCGGCGAAGGCCTGGACCTGGACCGAGCCGCCCCCGAGGTCCAGGGCGACCGCACGGGGCCGCTGCGTGCGCTCGTCGATCTCGAGCCGCACGCCCAGCCCCGTGCGGGGGCGCACCAGGACGGCGCCGAGGTCGAGGTAGCCCTCACGGCTGTCGATCTGGGCGACGTCGAGGGGACCCTGCGGCTCCTGGCGCCGGGTCGCCGCGGCGTCCTCCGCGCTCGGGGCGGCCTCCGCCTGCTCCGGGACGGCGTCCTGCGCCGCGGGCTGCTTCTTCTTGCGACCGAACATCTTCTCGTTCTCCTCCGCCGGCACGCGGTGCCGGCTCGTGGGGTGAGCTCCTGGGGGGGCGGCTCGTGGGTCAGGCGGTGCCGCTGGAGCCGAAGCCGGTGCCGCCGCGCGCCGAGCCGGGCAGGACGTCGACGACCTCGAAGACGGCCTGCTCGACGCGCTGGATCACGAGCTGGGCGATCCGGTCGCCGCGGCGGACCGTGAAGGGGGCGGTGCCGTCCGTGTTGAGCAGGGTGACCATGATCTCGCCCCGGTAGCCGGAGTCCACCGTGCCGGGGGCGTTCACCACCGTGATCCCGTGCCGGGCGGCCAGTCCCGAGCGGGGGTGCACGAACCCGGCGTACCCCTCGGGCAGCGCGATCGCCACGCCGGTGGGCACCAGGGCACGCTCCCCGGGGCCCAGGACCACGTCCTCGCGGGAGCGCAGGTCGGCGCCGGCGTCCCCGGGCTTCGCGTACACGGGCAGGGGGAGCTCGGGGTCGAGGGCCTGCAGCGCGATGCTGAGCGGGCGCCCGGTGCCCGGCGCGGGCCGGTGGCCTGTCGACTGGTCGTTCACAGTGCCCCACTCTAACGCGCCGGACCGGCGGCGCGTTCGTGAGACGCTAGAGCCATGTCCCACCCTGCTTCCTCCAGCGCGTCCCCGGACGACGGTCCCCGCGGCCCCCGCCGGTCCTCCCCCGACCGGCCCGGTGCCGAGATCCTCTACGAGGAGAAGCTCACCCCCGCGTGGTGGATGTGGCTCCTCGTGCTCTTCGCCGGCGTCGTCGCCCTGATCGCCCTCGCCCCGATCGACCTGTGGGTGGCCGGCGCGGCGGCCGTCGTGGTCGGCGGCGGCGCCGCCGTGGCGCTCGTGGCCTCCAGCACCAGCATCGTGGTCACCGACGAGCACCTCCAGGTGGGGCGGGCCCGCATCGAGCGCCGATTCGTGGGCGAGGCGGAGGCCTTCCGCGGCGACGACGTCCGCCGGGTCCGCGGCCCGGAGCTGGACGGGCGGGCCTTCATGAACTTCCGGGTGTCCGTGGGCCCGGTGGTGCGGATCCGGATCACCGACCCCGTGGACCCCACCCCGTACTGGCTCACCTCCACCCGGCACCCGGAGCGCGTCGTGGAGGCGCTCACCGCGCGTCCGTGAGCCCGGCCGGGGCCGGCCCACGGAAGAACCCCGCCGCGACGACCGTCGCGGCGGGGTTCTTCCGTGGGCGGGGCCGGCTCCTGCCCTCCGGGGCTCAGCCCACGCACTCGATGCAGTACGTGACGCCGTTCTTCTGCTCGGCGATCTGGGAGCGGTGCCGCACCAGGAAGCACGACCCGCACGTGAACTCGTCGTCCTGGGCCGGGAGCACGACCACGGAGAGCTCCTCGTGGGAGAGGTCCGCCCCCGGCAGCTCGAAGCTCTCCGCCGCGGCCGCCTCGTCCTCGTCCACGCTGCCGGACTGGGGGTCGCTGCGACGCGTCTGCAGCTCCTCGATCGAGTCCTCCTTGAGCTCGTCGTCCTGCTTGCGCGGCGCGTCGTAGTCAGTGGCCATGTCCGGTCTTCGCTCCCATTGCAGGTCCGCGGGCGGGCTCGGGCACGGCGCTGGGCCGCCCCCCGGGCTCTGTGTCGCGTAGATTGTTCACCATCCGGGGGCAAAAATCCAACCGTGCCCCGGCCCGCGGCCACGCGGCGCGGACCGCCCCCGGGGCGTCTCCGGCCGGGGCGGTCCGACGGCCAGTAGGATTGGGGCGCGGGACCGGGCCGGCACGCCGGCCGCGACCGACGGACCCGCCCCGCAGCGCCCGCTCGACGACCCCGAGCGCACCCGAGAACCATCCCGGAGGATTGACAGCATGGAGCAGTTGCGCCTGGCAGGTGTGCACGACGACGGTGAGCACCTGGTCGTCGAGGACGAGGCAGGCACCCGCCACCTGTTGCGGATCGACCAGGAGCTGCGCCTGGCCGTCCAGCGCGCCCGGCGGATCCCGGACGCCCGCCGGCGCGGCTCCGGCCAGTTCGGTCCCCGCGAGATCCAGGCCCGCTTCCGGGCGGGGGCCACGGTCGAGGAGATCGTGGCCGAGAGCGGCTGGGAGTCCGCCCGGGTCCGCCGCTACGAGTGGCCGATCCTCGCCGAGCGCGCCCACGTCGCCGCCGAGGCGCAGAAGGTCGAGATCGAGGACCGCTCCGCCCACCGCGGCTACCACTCCGTCTTCGAGGGCGAGCCGCTGACACTGGGCCGCGCCGTCGCCCACCGCGCCGGGGACCTCGGGGTGGACCCGTCCTCCCTGGAGTGGGACTCCTGGCAGCGCGAGGACCACCTGTGGGCGGTGGTCGCCCGGTTCACGGTGGTCGACCCCTCGTCCGCGCCGGAGCACGACGAACCGCTGGCCGAGTGGCTCTACAACCCCGCGAACCAGAGCGTGCGCCCGGCGAACCCGTGGGCGGAGTCCCTCACCGAGCCCGGTCCCCCGGACACGCCCCTCGGCACGGGCCTCGGCGTCCTCGACGGCGGGCTGGACCCGGAGCTCACGCAGCTGCGCCGCTCGGCCGTCGAGGCCGATGACCTGCTCGACGTCCTGCAGGCCCGCCGGGGACAGCGCATCGGCGAGGACGTCGAGGGCGACGACGCCCTCGCCGAGCTGCTGGGCCGCGGCATGGGCCACGTGGAGCGCCGGCCCCGTCCGCTCGCCGCGCCCGAGGACAGCTCCGTCTTCGACCGGCCCTTCCAGCCCGCCACGCACTTCGAGGACACCGCGGCCGCGCCGGCCGCGGACTCCCCCGCCCGGACGGACGAGCAGCACCAGGCCGCACCGGCCGCGGGCTCGGCCGGCGAGCCTGCCGGACGGTCCACGTCGCCGGAGCGCGCGGCGGCCGGCGGCCGCCGCGGCGACCCGGACCCGGGGCGCCCCGGTGCCGTGGCCGGGCCGGACGCCGGGCGCGGCACGGACTCCCCCCGTGCGGCCTCCTCCCGCACCGAGGACCGAGGCGCTGAGGACCGGATCGCTGAGGACCGGGGAGCCACGACCTCCGGTCCCGGGAACCTGCGCACCGAGGATTCCGGCACCGAGGGGTCTGGCACGGGGGATTCCGGTGCCGAGGGCTCCAGCACGGAGGAATCCACCGCTGGCGACCACGGGACCACCGGGCCCCAGGGCACCCGGTCGGAGGGCGCCCGGTCCGAGGATGCCGGGAGCCGGGACGCCGCGGCGGGTGCACGGGTGGAGCGGGGCCCGGCCGGCCGGGACGCCACCGCCTCCCGCGAGGACTCCGGCGACCGCGCGCCCGAGGACCGCACCGTCGAGGAGGACGCGCCCGAACGGCCCCGTCCGCGCAACCGGACCGCCAAGGCCCGGCGGTCCACGCGATCCTCGGTGCCCAGCTGGGACGAGATCGTCTTCGGCAGCTCCTCCGACTGAGCCCGGCGGGGCCGGTGCGCGCCGTCCGGCCGCCCCGGCCCCGCCCGGGTTAGAGTGCACGCAGCAGGGGACGGCTCCGCGCCGTCACCCCGGGTCCGCGCGCTCCCCCAGCCGGTGCGCGGCCCGGACGGACGACACCACGTCAGGGGCGGCACGACATGGGCAATTCCATCCAGGACGATCTCTTCGGGGACGACCAGCGGGACGCCGGCGACCCCGCCCGGGACCCCGGGTCCCCCGGCGCCGCGGGCACCCCGACCGCGGCGGAGGGTCCGGCCGAGCTCGTCCGGGGCTCCGGTCCGGGACGGTTCGTGGCCGGGCTCGTCCTGGGCGCGGTCGTGCTCGTGGTCCTGGCCGGTGTCGGAGCGCTCTACCTTGGCAGCGTGGGCCGCGACCTCTTCGGCGCCGGGCGGGAGGCCGAGTTCGTCCCCGCCCCGTCGATGACCCGGTCGCCGTCCGCCACGCCCTCGCCCACACCGTCCAGGTCGCGCACGCCCACACCCACACCGAGCCCGTCGGCGGAGCGGCCCGCCCCGCCGCCCGCTCCCGAGCCGGTGGCTCCGCCGGCGCCCGTCGTGCCTGCCCCGGCGCCGCCCGCTCCCGAGCCGGTCGCCCCCGCACCCGTGGTCCCCGCCCCTGTCCCGCCGCAGCCCGTGGTGCCCGCACCGGCCCCCGCTCCGCCGGCACCGGCGCAGCCCGCACCCGTCCCGTCCGAGGCCCCGGCGGACGAGGCACCCGCGGACGAGGCCCCGGCGGACGAGGACGGGCCCGAGGAGGGCGCCCCCGCCCCGGAGGACGAGGCGGGCGCGGACCAGGGGGACCCGGCCGCAGAGGACGAGCTCGCGGGTCCGGCCGCCGCCGAGCCGGCGACCGGCGCCGGGACAGGCACGGGGACCGGCGCCGCGGAGGACGACCCGGCGACCCCCTGAGCGCGGCACGGGGCCACGGCGGCGCCCGGACCCGGCCGCGCCCCCGTCCGGTGCGCGCGGGGCTCCGGTGCGCGCGGCTCCGGTGCGCGGGGCGGAATACGGCGTGCCGGGGCGGCGCACGGATCCGGAGGCGGACCCGGCGTGCCGGCACGGCGTGCGGAACCGGCGTGCCGGAGCGGCGTGCGGACCCGCTGCGCCCGGCGCCGCGCTCAGGCCAGGCGCAGCAGGGGGACCTCCCGCTCGGCGCGGGTGAGCGAGCCGTGCTGGCCCACCATGGACAGCACGCTGGGCCGCAGCCGGCCCATGTCGAACAGCGCCAGCGGCTCCCGGCCCAGCACGAGCAGATCGCCGATGCGTCCGCGCACCGCCTCCCGCACGAGTGCCGGCGGACCGAAGTAGCCGGCCTCGAGGGCCGCCTCCCGGGAGAGCAGCCACACCCGGGACCCGAACTGCTCCCGCCACGCGGCCACGAGCGCCCGGACGTCCTGCGCCGTGGCGTCCTGCTCCAGGTGCAGCTGCACCGTCCGGGGCTCACCGGCCGTGTGCCGGACGCCGTCCAGCAGGCCGGGCAGCGCGGAGACGTCGACCCGCGCGTCGCGCGGGACGTCCACCATGCCGTGGTCGCCGGTCACGAGCACGGTGGTGCCCGCGGGCACGCGGGCCACCAACCGGCGCAGGGACGCGTCGAGCTCCTCGAGCTGCGCCGTCCACTCCCAGGACTCCCAGCCCCGGGCGTGTCCCGTGCGGTCGAGCTCGTCCCAGTAGAAGTACATGAGGGTCTCGCGGCCCGCGGCGAGCTGGTCGAGCGCGGCGCTGACGCGCGCCGCCGGCCCCTCCGCGGCCACGAACCGGCTCCCGCGCAGGGCGGCCTCGGTGAGCCCGGACCCGGCGAAGCGCTGCCGGCTGACCGTGACCACGTCCACGTGCGCGGCGGCGCGCTCGAACACCGTGGGCAGCGGCTGCCAGGACCGCGGGTCCACGGCCGCGTCCCAGCCGCCGAGCTGGTTCACGACCCGGTCCCGGGCGGGGTCCAGCACGTCGTAGCCCACCAGGCCGTGCGCGCCAGGGGCGGCGCCCGTGCCGACGGACGCCAGCGAGGCCGCCGTCGTCGTGGGGAACGCCGCGTCCAGGGTGGCCAGGTTCCGGGCGGCGGCCAGGCCGGGGGCGTGCCCGGCCCGGGCGCGCAGCTGGGCGCGGCCCAGCCCGTCCACCATGACGACGACGACCCGCCGGGCCGCGGGCAGTCCCAGCACGTCCCGGAACCCCGGCACGCCCAGGGACGCCGCGGCCGAGGACATCACCTCGGCGACCGAACGGCTGCCGTAGCGCGGCGGGCGGGGCAGGTCACCGGGCAGCCCGGGCAGGACCTCCTGCACCGCCGTCATCGGGCGGCGCCGCCGTCCCGGCCGGTGAACCGGTCGGTGAACCGGGTGCGCGGCGTGGCGGCGGCCGGGCGCCGCGGGGCGGGGGTGCGGCCGTGGGCCGGCTGGGCGATCTGTGCGCCGTCGGTCAGCGGGGAGAGATTAGCCCGGCGCAGCGTGCGCGCGAACTCCCGGGCGCCCTCCACAGCGGTCGGGCCGTCGGCCTCCGCGCTGATCCGCAGCACGATGTCCTCCCGGGCGGCCGTCCCGGTGTAGCCGTGGTCCGCCTGGCACTGGGGGTCCTCGCACAGCGCCGGTGCCAGGTCCACGTGCAGGGTGCCGGTCCACGCGATGGCGAGCGTCACCTCGGAGATGGGGCTGTCCGGCCGGTAGTTGGCCGGCTGGTAGTACGAGTAGCTGAGCGTCACCGAGCGGATCTGGGAGATCCCCACCGTCTCGGTGGAGACGCGGGCCACCACGTCCCGGCCGCTCTCGTCGAACTCCTCGTCGTCCACGTGCGTCACGTGGAGCACGTCCTCGGCGAGCACGAGCACGGTGGTGTGGCGGTGCACCTCCGTGCGGTCGATGTGGGTCTCCAGCTGCACGAGGTGGGAGACCGGCGACCGGCCGTCGAGGGAGTCCTGGACCACGTCGATCACCAGCTGCGGATAGAAGCCGGCCTTGTTGATGTCCTCGACCAGCCGCTGGCCGCGCTCACCTGAATACGTCATGGGGGACATTTTCCCCCACGGGCGTGCCCTCGCCCAACACGGGCCGTCAGGGCACGCGGAAGTAGCAGCGCTGCTCCCCGCCGCCCTGGTCCTCGCAGACGCGTTCGAGCACCACGGGGCTCTCCTCCGGCGAGGGACCGGGCGTCGGGTTCACCCCGGGGGTTCCGTCCGCCCCGCGGGTCACCGTGGGGGTCGCCCCCGGGGCCGGCACCCGGTCCGCGGAGCCCAGGGGGTCGAGCAGCAGATAGCCGCTGAGCAGGGCCGTCATCCCCACCAGGGCCACGAACACCCCCGTCACGGCGCTGCGGCGGCGGCGCCGGCCTCGCTGAGGGGCCGGCGCCGCCGTCGGCCGGCGCCCGGGAGGCCGGCGCCCCGTGCGGTCCGGGACGGGATCCGGACCGGCCCCGCGGGCGGGCCCGTTCGTCCCGCCCCCTTCCCCGCCCGACCCACCGGCGCCCGACGCGTCCGCGCCCGACGCGTCCGGCACGGGCCCGCGGGGACCCGGCCGGGCGCCGCCCGGCACCGGTCCGGCCGGTGTCCCGTGCCCGGACGCCGCGGCGCCGCCCGCGCCGGTCGCGCCGGTGCCGGTTGTTCCGGCGGTGGCCGTTCCGGGGCCGGTCGTTCCGGCGGTGACCGTTCCGGGGCCGACCGTTCCCGTGGCGTCCACGGGGGTGCCCGCGGTCCTGCTCCGGTCACCCCCGTCACCGGTGTCCACGGTGTCGGGGCCGTCCGGGAACGGGTCTCCCGCGGGGGATCCCACCGGCGAGGCGGCCGTGCCGGTGGTCCCGTCCGTGCCGTCCCCCCCGGTCAGCACCCGCTCGGCCCAGGGCTCGGGCAGCGGCTCGAGGACGTCGAAGATCTCGAACGGCTCCCCGTCCCGCGTGCGGGCCGGGTCGAAGTGCCGGCCCGCCGCGCCCGCGGTGAGCTCGTGCAGCACGGCCACGGCCGCGTCGCGGCGCTGGGCCGGATCCGGGGTGAGCAGCGCCGCGAGGTGCTCCGCGAGGTCGCCCTGCTCCCCCACCACCGCCCGCGCGTCCTTGGGCCCGAGACTCTCCTGCGGCTCCAGCGAGGGGTCCAGCATGCGCAGGGCGGTGATCCCCGCCGCGTAGAGGTCCTGGGCGGGGTTCGGGTCGGTGAGCTCGTAGGCCTCCGGGGGCAGGTAGCCGGGCGTGCCCACCACCGTGCCCGTCCGGGTCAGCCGGGCGTCCTGGACGCGCACGGCGATGCCGAAGTCGGAGAGGAAGATGTGGGGCCGGCCCGTCCCGGTGCTGTCCAGCATGAGGTTGCCCGGCTTCACGTCCCGGTGCACCCAGCCCTGGGCGTGCACGAACTGCAGCGCCTGGAGCAGCTGCGCCAGGACCTCCTCCGTCAGCTCCACGGAGGCCGCCCCGTTGTCCAGCAGCGCGGACTCCAGGGTCCCGCCGTGGACGAGCGGCATCGCGATGACCACGTGCGCGTCCTCCGCGGCCCACCCGTACGGGGCGAGCACGTGCGGGTGCTCCAGCTTCACCGACTGCTCCCGCGCGAAGCGCAGCAGGTCCGCGGAGTCCCGCTGGCGCAGCACCTTGGCCGCGCACAGCTGCTGGAGCCGTCCGTCCCAGGCCCGCCAGACCGACCCGCTGCCACCGCGGGCGATGGGGTCGATGAGGGTGTACCGACCGGCTATGGTGTCCGCCACGAGGTCCGGGCCCGCCTAGCTGCGCATGGCCCGGCGCGCGCTGTCCGTCCGCTGCCGGGCGTTGCCGATCCCGACCGAGGCCCCGAGCACGGTCAGGGAGCCGCTGGAGACGAGCACCGGGTTCAGCTCCACGCGGGCGATCTCGGGGTGCCGGTCCTTGAGCAGCGCCACCCGCGAGACGAGGTCCTCGAGCCGGTCGACGTCCGCGGCCGGGACCCCCTGGTGGCCGAAGAGCTTGCGGGAGGCCTTGGGCTCGCGGACCATCCGCCGCACGTCCTGGTCGGTGAGCGGCGGGACCCGGTGGGCCCAGTCCTCGAGCAGGTTCACCGCGTCCCCGGCCATCCCGAACGAGAGCACCGGCCCGATGAGCGGGTCCTCGATGGCCCGGAGCACCACGGCCTGGCCGGTGGGCGCCATGGCCTGCACCTCGAGGTCGAAGGTGCCGAAGGGGGCGAGCGCCCGGTGCATGGTGGTGATGGCCGTGCGCAGCTGCGCGTCGTCCTGGATGTTGAGCTGCACGCCGCCCAGGTCCAGGCGGTGCCGGAGGTTGGGGTCCGTGGTCTTCAGCGCCACCGGGTAGCCGAGCCGCTCGGCGGCGGCCGGCGCGTCGTCGGGGTCCGTGAAGCGCTCGCTGGGCAGCAGCCCGATGCCGTAGGTCTCGAGCAGCTCCCGCGTCCGGTCCGCGTCCAGCTCGAGCAGCTCGTCGCCGGTGATCCGGGGCAGCACCGTCTCCACGAAGGTCTCGGCCGCCTCCGCGTCGATGCCCTTCGGGTCGGGCAGACGGCCCTGGTCCTGGGCGCGCCACCGGGTGTAGTCCACGACCTTGGCGAGCGCGCGCAGGGCCGCCCCCGGGGAGTCGAAGCAGGGCACGTCCAGGCCGTCCCCGGCGTGGTGCACGGCCGAGACCGCCCCCGGCTCGGTGCTGCCCGTGAAGACGACCACCACGGTCTTGCCGTGCTCCCGGCCCACCCGGCCCACGAGCTCGGCCACGCCCTGCGGCGTGGTGTCCGGGACGGGCATCAGCGTGACCACGGCGGTGTCGACGGACTCCGCGCCGAGGCAGCTGTCGACGGCCGCCCGCAGCGCCTCCAGGGCGTCCTCCCCGCCGTCCGCGGTCCGCACCCCGGCCTGGGTGACCGCGACGTCCAGCCCCAGCTGCATGCAGCGGTCCTCCATGAGCTGGCCCAGCGCCAGCGCGTTGGACACGAGGGCCGTGCGGGCGCCCGCGGGCAGGGGCTGGGCGGAGAGGATCCCGGCCACGTCCATGAGGTGCTCGCTCGTGTCGGCGCGGATCACCCCGGCCTGCCGGAACATGGCGTCCAGGGCCCCCGGAGGGGCCTGCGTGGTGCGGCCCGTGTGCCCGGGAGGCAGCCGCAGCCCGGTCACCTCGCTCTTGGCCACGATCACGGGCTTGTTCAGGGACAGCCGGCGGGCGATGCGGGAGAACTTGCGCGGGTTGCCCACGGACTGCAGGTACAGCCCGCACGCGCGGGTCGCGGCGTCGTCCTCCCAGTACTGCATCATGTCGTTGCCGGAGACGTCGGCCCGGTTGCCGGCGGACAGGTAGGTGGACACCCCCACGTCGTGGCGCAGGGCGGCGGCGTTGAGCATCATGCCGATGGCCCCCGACTGGCTGAACAGGCCCAGGGGTCCCTCCCGGGGGACCTCGGGCAGGATCGAGGCGTTGAAGCGGGTCTCCGGGGCGGTGCTGTAGATGCCGAGGCTCGCCGGGCCGACCACGCGCATCCCGTGGGAGCGGGCCCGGCGCACGAGCTCGGTCTGCCGGGCCCGGCCCTCGGCGCCGGCCTCGGCGTAGCCGCCCGTGACCACCACCACCGCGCGCACGCCGGCGGCGCCGCACTGGTCCACGACGTCGGCGACCTGGTCCACGGGCACGGCGATCACGGCGAGGTCCACGGGGTCGGCGAGCGCCCCGATCGAGGTCGCGTGGGTCATGCCCTCCCGCTCGAACGGCGTGGGGCTGATCCCGCTGAGCCGCCCGGCGAACCCGGAGGCGATCAGGTGCTCGACCACGGCGTGCCCGGCGTGGCCGGGGTCCCGGGACGCCCCGATCACGGCGATGGAGGACGGGGAGAGGAGGTCGGCCATGGACAGCGCCTCGGCCCGGTGCTCCCGGGCGGCCATCACGGCCAGCGAGCGCTCCGTCGGGTCGATGTCGAAGCCCACCACCACCACGCCGTCGTCGAACTTGCGGGTCAGCTCGTAGCCGGCCTCGGCGAACACGCGGAGCATCTTGCGGTTCTCGGGCAGGACCTCGGCGGAGAAGTGGTCGATCCCGTTCTCCCGCGCGGCGGCGGCGAGGTGCTCGAGCAGGATCGAGCCGATCCCCCGCCCCTGGTGGGCGTCGGAGATCATGAACGCGACCTCGGCGTCGTGCGGGTCGTCCGTGCGGTCGTAGCGGCCGACGCCGATGATCTGCTCGCCCAGCAGCAGCACGAAGCACACCCGGTCCCGGTGGTCCACGCGGGTGAACCGGTCGAGCTCGCGCGGGGAGAGGGTCGGCTTGTAGGAGAAGAAGCGCAGGTAGATCGAGTTCTCGGACTGGGACCGGTGGAAGGCCAGCAGTCCGTCCCGGTCCTCCGGGGAGATCGGGCGCAGCTGCGCCGTGGCGCCGTCGCGCAGGATCACGTCGGCCTCCCAGTACTCGGGGTACTGCCCGGCGACGTCCGTGTCCGCGGTCTCTGGAACCATAGACTTCAGGCTAGTAGACAAACCCGCACCGTCAACGGTGCACACCGGTGCGTCCCCCGGCGACCTCGGACACCGAGACGCCGGGACCGGCCCCGACCCGCCCACGACCGAAGGACCCCCCGCTGTGATGGCACGCCGCCGTGCGCCCTCCCGCCCGTCCGCCGAGGACGAGCTGCCCGCCGACTTCCGGGAGAACATCGTCGACATCGACGTGACCTCCGAGATGGAGACGAGCTTCCTGGAGTACTCGTACTCCGTGATCTACTCCCGGGCCCTGCCCGACGCCCGGGACGGGCTCAAGCCCGTGCAGCGCCGCATCCTGTTCATGATGAACCAGATGGGCCTGCGCCCCGACCGCGGCCACGTCAAGAGCGCCCGCGTGGTGGGCGAGGTGATGGGCAAGCTGCATCCCCACGGCGACTCCGCGATCTACGACGCCATGGTGCGCCTCGCCCAGTCCTTCGCGATGCGCCTGCCGCTGGTGGACGGGCACGGCAACTTCGGCTCCCTCGACGACGGGCCGGCCGCCTCCCGCTACACGGAGGCGCGGATGGCCCCCGCCGCGCTGGCGCTCACGGCCGACCTCGACGAGGACGTCGTCGACTTCGTGCCCAACTACGACAACCAGTTCACCCAGCCGGGCGTGCTGCCCGCGGCGTTCCCCAACCTGCTGGTCAACGGCTCCTCCGGCATCGCGGTGGGCATGGCCACGAACATGGCCCCGCACAACCTGCGGGAGGTCGTGGCGGGCGCCCGCCACCTCGTGGAGCACCCCGAGGCCACGCTCGAGGACCTCATGCGCTTCGTCCCCGGCCCGGACCTGCCCTCGGGCGGGCGGATCGTGGGCCTGGACGGGATCCGGGACGCGTACCGGACCGGGCGGGGCTCCTTCAAGACCCGGGCGAAGGTCTCCGTGGAGCAGGTCTCCCCGCGCAAGCAGGGCATCGTGGTCACGCAGCTGCCCTACATGGTGGGCCCGGAGAAGGTCACCGAGAAGATCAAGGAGGCGGTGCAGGCCAAGAAGCTGCAGGGCGTCTCCGACGTCGTGGACCTCACCGACCGCAAGAACGGCCTGCGGCTCGTGATCGAGGTCAAGAACGGCTTCAACCCGCAGGCCGTGCTCCAGCAGCTGTACAAGCACACGCCCATGGAGGACTCCTTCGGGATCAACAACGTGGCGCTGGTGGACGGGCGGCCCCGCACCATGGGCCTGCTCGAGCTGCTGCGGGTCTACGTGGAGCACCGGCTGTCGGTGGTCCGGCGGCGCACCGGATTCCGCCTCGGCAGACGGCGCGACCGCCTGCACCTGGTCGAGGGCCTGCTCGTGGCCATCGTCGACATCGACGAGGTCATCCAGATCATCCGCTCGTCCGACGAGACCGCGGTGGCCCGGGAGCGGCTCATGGCCGTGTACGACCTCAGCCGCGTGCAGGCCGACCACATCCTCGAGCTGCGGCTGCGCCAGCTGACCAAGTACTCGCGGATCGAGCTCGAGAAGGAGCAGGAGGAGCTGCGCCGGGAGATCGCCGAGCTCGAGGAGATCCTCGCCTCGGACTCCCGGCTGCGGGCGCTGGTCTCCGCGGAGCTCGCGGAGATCGCCGAGGTCCACGGCGACGACCGGCGCACCGAGCTGCTCGAGTCGGAGGCCCTCCCGGCCGCGATCGCCGCGGCGGCGCCCGCACCCGGGAAGGCCGCGGCGGGCGGGCTGTCGCTCGAGATCGCCGACGACCCGTGCTGGGTCTTCCTCTCCACCTCCGGCCAGCTCGCCCGCACGCCCTCCCAGGCCCCGCTGGTGGACCCGCCGCGGCGGATCAAGCACGACGCCCTCGCCTCCGCGGTGCGCGCCACCGCCCGGGGGGAGATCGGGGCGGTCACCTCGACCGGGCGCATGCTGCGCGTCCAGGTGATGGACGTGCCCGTCCTGACCGCCTTCGAGGGCACCCCGAAGCTGGGCGACGGCGTCCCGGTCAAGGACTTCCTGACCCTCGGCCGCGGGGAGCGGCTCGTGGGGCTCGCTCCGCTGAACGCGGTGCTGGCCCTGGGCACGCGCAACGGGGTGGTCAAGCGCGTCAGCCCGGAGTACCCGCTCAACCGGGAGGAGTGGGAGGTGATCACGCTCAAGGACGGCGACGAGGTGGTCGGTCTCGCCGAGTCCGCCGCCGAGGACTCGCTGGTGTTCGTGACCCGCGAGGGCAAGCTGCTGCACTTCGAGGCCGGGTCCGTGCGGCCCCAGGGACGCACGGCCGGCGGCGTGGCGGGGATCAAGCTGGTCCCCGGGGACGCCGTGGCGTTCTTCGGGGCCGTGCGCGCCGCGGACGAGACCCCCGTGGTGGTGACCCTGGCGCGCGCGGAGGAGGTGCTGCCGGGCATGTCGCAGTACTCGGTGAAGGTCACCCCCTTCTCGGAGTACCCGCCCAAGGGACGGGCCACCGGCGGGGTGCGCGCGCACCGCTTCCTCAAGGGGGAGACCGGACTGGCCCTGGCCTGGGCGGGTCACGGGCCCGCCAAGGCGGTCTCCGCCTCGGGCGTGGCCCGGGCCCTGCCCACCGAGCACGGCCGCCGGGACGGCTCCGGGGTGCCCACCGACCAGGTGATCGACGCCGTGGGCCCCGCCTACGGCTGAGCCTCAGCGGCGGGGCCCGAGCAGTCCCAGCTGCGCCACGGCCTCCCGCTCCTCCTCGAGCTCCCGGACCGAGCGGTCGATGCGGGTGCGCGAGAACTCGTCGAGCTCCAGACCCGGGACGACCGTCGCGCGCCCGTCCCGGCAGACGACCGGGAAGGAGCTGACGAGCCCCTCCGGCACGCCGTAGGAGCCGTCGGAGGGCACCGCCATGGAGGTCCACGCGCCCGCCGGGGTGCCCAGCGCCCAGTCCCGGACGTGGCACAGGGCGGCGTGCGCCGCCGAGGCCACGGAGGAGCCGCCGCGCACGTCGATGATCTCCGCGCCGCGGCGGGCGACCCGGGGGATGAAGGAGCCGTCCACCCAGTCCGGTCCCTGCCCCTGCCCGGCCAGCACCTCGAGGGCGGGCCGGCCCCCGACCGTGGCGTGGGTCAGGTCGGGGTACTGGCTCGCGGAGTGGTTGCCCCAGATCGCCACCCCCTCGATCTCGTCGACGCGCGCCCCGGTGGCCGCGGCCAGCTGGGCGACGGCGCGGTGGTGGTCGAGCCGGGTCAGGGCGGTGAACCGCTCGCGCGGCACGTCCGGGGCGTGGGAGGCCGCGATGTACGCGTTCGTGTTGGCGGGATTGCCGACCACGACGGCCCGGAAGTCCTCGGCGGCCCCGCGGTTGGCCGCACGGCCCTGGACCGAGAAGATCCCCGCGTTGGCCTCGAGCAGGTCCGCGCGCTCCATCCCCTGGGAGCGGGGCCTGGCCCCGATGAGCAGTCCCACCGAGGCGCCCTCGAAGGCCGCGTCCGCGTCCTCGAAGACCTCCACCCCGTCGAGCAGCGGGAACGCCCCGTCCTGCAGCTCGAGGGCGGTGCCCTCCGCGGCCCGCCGCGCCTGCGGCAGCTCCAGCAGGTGCAGCCGGACGGGGGTGCCGGGCCCCAGGAGGTCCCCCGCCGCGGCCCGGAAGACGGTGGCGTAGCCGATCTGGCCGGCGGCGCCGGTCACGGTGACCGTGACCGGCCGGGGCCGGCCGGGTGCGGGGGGCGGGGTGTGCTGGCCGGTGGCGGTCATGCGGGGTCCTTCCTGGGCGGGGTCGGCTCGTCCCTGCCCAGCGTAGTGGCCGGGCCGGCGGCCCGGCCGGACCGCCCTCCGGCACGCGTCCCGGAATCCATCCCGGAATCAGGACTCAGGCGTCGATGCGCTCCTGGTCGAGCTGCGTGGCGCCCTCGATGATGAAGTCCTTGCGGGGGGCCACCTCGGAACCCATGAGCAGGGAGAACGCGTGCTCGGCCGCCTCGGCGTCCTCGACGCGGATCCGGCGCAGCATCCGGTGCCGGACGTCCATGGTGGTCTCCGCGAGCTGGTCCGCGTCCATCTCGCCCAGTCCCTTGTAGCGCTGGATGGGCTCCTTGTAGCGCCGTCCCTCCGCCTCGAGCCGGGCGAGCAGGTCCGCGAGCTCGCGCTCGGAGTACGTGTAGACCATCTCGTTGGCCTTGCCGCCCGCGTTGACGATCTCCACCCGGTGCAGCGGCGGCACCGCCGCGTAGACCCGGCCGGCCTCCACGAGGGGACGCATGTAGCGGTAGAACAGCGTGAGCAGCAGGGTCCGGATGTGCGCGCCGTCGACGTCGGCGTCCGTCATCATGATGACCTTGCCGTAGCGGGCCGCGGCGAGGTCGAAGGTGCGCCCCGAACCCGCCCCGATGACCTGGATGAGCGCGGCGCACTCCGTGTTCGCGAGCATGTCCGTGATGGACGCCTTCTGCACGTTGAGGATCTTGCCGCGGATCGGCAGCAGGGCCTGGTAGTTCGAGGACCGGGCCAGCCGTGCCGTGCCGAGGGCGGAGTCGCCCTCCACGATGAACAGCTCCGAGCGCTCCACGTCGTTCGAGCGGCACTCGACGAGCTTGGCCGGCATCGAGGAGGTCTCGAGGGCGTTCTTGCGCCGCTGGGTCTCCTTGTGCACCCGCGCGGAGATCCGCGACTTCATCTCCGCCACGACCTTCTCCAGCAGCTGCCCGGCCTGCTGCTTGTCGTGGCGGCCGGTGGACGAGAGCTTGGCGGTCAGCTCCTTCTCGACCACCCGGCTCACGATCTGGCGCACGGCCGGGGTGCCCAGGACCTCCTTGGTCTGGCCCTCGAACTGCGGCTCCGCCAGCCGCACCGTGAGCACGGCCGTGAGGCCCGCGAGGACGTCGTCCTTCTCCACCTTGTCGCTGCCGGCCTTGAGCTTGCGTGCGTTCGCCTCGATCTGCTTCCGGAACGTCTTCAGCAGGGCCGCCTCGAAACCGGCCAGGTGGGTGCCGCCCTTGGGCGTGGCGATGATGTTCACGAACGAGCGCACGGACGTGTCGTAGCCGATGCCCCAGCGCAGGGCGACGTCGACCTCGCACGTGCGGTCCAGCGCCGTGAGCTTCGAGCGGCCGTTCTCGTCGAGGACCGGCACGTTCTCGGTGAACCGGCCCTCCCCCTGGAAGCGCCACACGTCGGTGACCGAGCTGTCCGCGGCGAGGTACTCCACGAACTCGGAGATCCCGCCGTCGTGCTGGAACACCTCCTCGTGGGTGCCGAACTCCCCCGGTGTGCCGGGCAGGCCGCGCTGGTCGCGCACGGTGATCCGCAGCCCCGGGATCAGGAACGAGGTCTGGCGGGCACGCTTGGCGAGCTCCTCGTAGCTGAACCGGGCGTCCGCCGTGAAGATCTGCTCGTCGGCCCAGTACCGGATCCGGGTGCCCGTGACCCCGCGCTTGGCCTTGCCGACGACGTCGAGCACCGAGCCCTCCACGAACGGCTCGAAGCGGGCGTGCGGCGACGGCCGGCCCTGGTCCACGAAGCGCCCCGGCTCCCCGTGGCGGAAGGACATCTGGTAGGTCTTGCCGCCGCGGTCCACCTGGACGTCCAGGCGGGCGGAGAGCGCGTTGACCACGGAGGCGCCCACGCCGTGCAGTCCCCCGGACGCGCTGTAGGAGCCGCCGCCGAACTTCCCGCCCGCGTGCAGCTTCGTGAAGACGACCTCCACGCCGGTCAGCCCGGTGCGCGGCTCGAGGTCGATGGGGATGCCCCGGCCGTCGTCGTGCACCTCCACGGCCCCGTCCGCGTGCAGGACCACCGTGATCTGGTGGCCGAAACCGGCGAGCGCTTCGTCCACGGAGTTGTCGATGATCTCCCACATGCAGTGCATGAGGCCGCGGGAGTCGGTGGAGCCGATGTACATGCCCGGCCGCTTCCGGACGGCTTCGAGGCCCTCGAGGACGGAGAGGTGGTGGGCGTTGTACTCGGAACGGGACGGTGTCACGGGGATACGACTCCTGGGGGACGGCGGGATTCCCCACCACTGTAGTCGGGGCGGCCGACACGGCGGCGCCGGACGCCGGTCCCCCGCCCGGCGCCGGGACCTACGCCCGGGGCGAAAATCGGTCCCGGCCGGAATCGAATGTCCGACAGGCGTGGTTGTATAGATCAGTACCCCGATGCGTCCACGAGAGCCCGGGTACCCGCACCGGCGGCCCCGTGCCCCGTGCACCGCGTACGACACAGGAGGAGGATCCCGTGAACGCAACATTGGAGAGCCGAGAACTCAATGCGACCGACCGCTGCGACGCGTGCGGCGCCCAGGCCTACGTCCGAGTGATCCTCGAGTCGACGGGCGGTGAGCTGCTCTTCTGCGCGCACCACGCGCGCAAGAACGAGCAGAAGCTGCGGCCGCTGGCCGCCACCTGGCAGGACGAGACCGAGCGCATCGGTTCCTGACCCCCGCACGTCCGCGACGGGCGCTCGATCGCCCGCGACGGGCCGTCGATGCAGGAGGGCCCCGGCACGTGCCGGGGCCCTCCTGCATGTCCGGCCACCGCGGCCCGGCAACGGCTCGGCCGGGACCGCCACCTGGGCGGACCACCGCGCGGGGACCGGGTCACGGGCGGGACGAACGGACCCCGTGCCCGGACGGTGTCCGGGCACGGGGTCCGCGGTGCGGCCGGGCGTCAGTCCAGGTAGTCGCGCAGCACCTGGGAGCGGGACGGGTGGCGCAGCTTGGACATCGTCTTGGACTCTATCTGCCGGATGCGCTCACGGGTCACGCCGTAGACCTTGCCGATCTCGTCGAGGGTCTTGGGCTGGCCGTCGGTCAGGCCGAAGCGCATCGCCACGACCCCGGCCTCCCGCTCGGAGAGGGTGTCCAGGACCGAGTGGAGCTGCTCCTGCAGGAGCGTGAAGCTCACGGCGTCCGCGGGGACCACCGCCTCCGAGTCCTCGATGAGGTCGCCGAACTCCGAGTCCCCGTCCTCGCCCAGCGGGGTGTGCAGGGAGATCGGCTCCCGGCCGTACTTCTGGACCTCGACGACCTTTTCGGGCGTCATGTCGAGCTCGTTGGCGAGCTCCTCCGGGGTGGGCTCCCGGCCCAGGTCCTGGAGCATCTGGCGCTGGACGCGGGCGAGCTTGTTGATGACCTCGACCATGTGCACCGGGATGCGGATGGTGCGGGCCTGGTCCGCCATGGCGCGGGTGATGGCCTGGCGGATCCACCACGTGGCGTACGTGGAGAACTTGAAGCCCTTGGTGTAGTCGAACTTCTCGACCGCGCGGATCAGACCGAGGTTGCCCTCCTGGATGAGGTCCAGGAACAGCATGCCGCGACCGGTGTACCGCTTGGCCAGCGAGACGACCAGGCGCAGGTTGGCCTCGAGCAGGTGGTTCTTGGCCCGCTTGCCGTCGTGGATGACCCAGCGCAGCTCCTTGCGGGTCTGCGGGTCCAGGGAGTCCTTCCCGTCGGCGAGCTTGTGCTCGGCGTACAGTCCCGCCTCGATCCGCAGCGCCAGGTCCACCTCCTGCTCGGCGTTCAGCAGCGCGACCTTGCCGATCTGCTTGAGGTAGTCCTTGACCGGGTCGGCGGTGGCCCCGGCGGAGACGACCTGCTGCGCGGGGGCGTCGTCGTCGTCGTTCGCGGTGATCACGAAGCCGGAGGTCTTCTCGTCCTTGGCCGCGGGCGCGGCGGCAGGGTCCTCCGGCGCGGCCTCCTCGACGTCCTCGTCCTCGGCCGTCTCGGGCTCGACCACCCCGGCCTCGTCGGTCAGGGAGGCGTCGATGTCGGTGTCGTCGGTGACGACGACGTCCTCATCGGCCACCCCGGTGACGTCCGGGGCGTCCTCGGTGGCGGGGGCCGCGGACTTCTGGCGGCCCGTGGCCTTCGGGGCGGCGGGCGCCTTGCTCGCGGCGGTCCGGGTCGCGGCCGACTTGCCGGCCGTGGACTTCGTCGGGGCGGCCGTGGCCGCGCTCCGGGAGGCGCCGGGCCGCGCGGCCGTGGACTTCGTCGCCGTGGACTTCGTCGCCGTGGTCTTCTTCGCGGCCACGGTCTTCTTCGCAGCGGTCGACTTCGCAGCGGCGGTCTTCGCCCGCGGCGACGCGCCCGTGGTGCCGGACGGCGACCGAGCGTCCCCGGTGTCCGGGGCCTCGGCGGCGGTGTCCGTCGTCTTCTTGCTGGCGGCAGGTGACACTGAGAGCCTTTCGTTGAGCGGTCACGGCGCCCGCCCTCGGGGCAACACGCCTATGACCCTGTCAAGTCCGTGCTCCGGGCAGTGTCCGGCGCGGCGGGCTTGAAGGGTCCTGAGAGCCGGAACGACAGGTGCCCCGGATTTGTTCCCGCCCCGGGGCACGGACCCGGAAAAGCCCGGAATCGACGGCTCAGCCGTGCCAGGCGGTGGCCCTGTCCCGGGCCCACAGCGGCACCGGCCGGGCCTCGGCCAGGCGCAGCACGCGCAGCGCCGGCAGATGGCCGGGGACCAGGTCCGTGGCCCGGCGCACGAAGTGCGCGGTGTGGGAGCCGCGCGCCCGGAAGCGGTTGAGCTGGGCCAGTTCGACGAGCACGCCGGAGAGCACCGTGCGCCCCCGCGCCTCCTCGGCCGGGTCCGACGAGGGGCCGGACGCGGGGTCCGGTGCGTGTTTCCGGGCGGCCCCCGGGGAGGGACCGGTGCCCGGCTCCAGCAGCCAGTCGAGCACCTGCAGCACCTGGTAGAGGGCGTCCAGGGTCCCCCAGTGCGGGGCCTGGGGCCACTCGCCGGCGAGCACGCGCGAGAGCCGGACGAACTCCCCGGCATCGGCCGCGGGCGGCACGGTATGCCCGGATGCTGCGCCGGGTCCGTCGGACGGTGCCGCCGGGGGCACCGGAGGCAGACCCGGGGGCACCGGCGCGCGGGTGGGCCCGAGCGGGACGCCCTCGGCCGTCGCCTCCGCGTCGTCGACGTCGTCGCACAGCTCGGCCCACATCGCGGCGGCCGCCAGAGTGCCGCGGAGGTCGTCGGTGGCGCACGCCACGAGGAGCAGGTCGGCGAGCACGGGGTCCGTGACGCTCGCGGCCAGGAGGCCGAGCACGTCGTCCTCGTGGCCGAGCACGGCCGGCACCGGATCCGCCGGCGAGTCCCGGACCGTGGCGAGGACCTCCGCCCAGACGGACAGCACGGGCCCGAGGCGCTCGAGGTGGTGCCAGGCCCCCGCCCGCGCCCAGCGGGCCGCGGCGCCCCGGGTGGCCCGCACGGTGCCGGCGGGCAGCGCCCCGTACTCGTGCTCCATGGCCAGGCGCGGGGCCGGCGCGTAGGAGCTGCCCGAGGCCACGAGCGCGGCGTTGACGGCGCTGTGCTCGATGGCGGCCACGTCCTGGACGTCGGCCGGGCCCTCGGCCGGCCACCAGCGGTCGCCGGCCACCACCCAGCGCCCCGCCACCGCGCGGCCGGCCCGCCGCGCGGCCTCCGCCACGAGCTCGAGCGCCCCCGCCACGTCCTCCGAGGCCGGCGGGTCCCCGGCGGAGGAGGACGTGTAGACGATCACGAACACCCGGTCGCTCAGGGTGTCGTGGCCGACGAGCTCGGCGAGCTCCCCGACGTAGCCCTGCCGGAGGCGGTCGTCGTCCGTGCCGGCCGGCAGGTCCACGCGCACGCAGGCCCCTGCCGTGCGGCCCCCGGCGGCGAACAGGACGACGGAGTCGGTGGGCCAGTAGCCGAGGGTGTGGGGCACGACCGCGAGCAGGTCGGCCGCGCAGCGGACGACGGGGACGAAGGGATCTCGGACGGGACGCTGTCTCATGGGCCCAGCGTGGGCCCTCGCGGCGCGGCGGCGACCCGGCACCGCTCGCGCTGTGGACCGCGGGCGCCGCAGCGCCCGGGGTCCCGCGCCGGTGCAGTGCCGACGGGGCGGCTCCGGAGCGGTGCGCCTCAGGCGGCGTCGGGCCCGTGCCGCCGGCGCACGCGCCGGGCCGTGGCCAGCACGCCCGCGGCGCCCCCGGCGGCGATCAGGTACTGCGCGGCGATCGCGATCCGGAAGGCGTCGGGGGCGTAGAGGTCCTCCCGGAACCCCGCGGCGTGCAGCACGTCGAGGACGAAGCCCGTGAGGAAGATGGCCAGCACCGAGGCGGTGAACCCGCCCACGTTGACGATGCCCGTGGCCGTGCCCGAGCGGCGCGCCGGGTTGAAGCTGCGGGCGATGTCGAAGGCGATCATGGACGCCGGCATGCTGATCGCGATGACGCACGCGGCGGTCAGCACGACCGGGACGGGCGCCGTCCCCGGCCAGACCAGCAGCACCGTCCACGCCGAGAAGATGACGGCCGTGACGACCAGGGACAGCCGCACGCGGCGGTGCGGGCGGCGGGCGGTGAGCCCGCCCAGGCCGAGGGCGACGGCCAGGTTGGTCAGTACGAAGGAGGTCATCACGACGGAGACCGTGGTGTCGGACAGGCCCTGGGCGTACTGGAGGTAGGGGTAGCCCCACATGAGCACGAACGTGTTGCCCGCGAACTGGGTGGTGAAGTGCACCCAGAAGCCGAGCCGGGTCCCGGGCTCGGACACGCTCTGCCGGATCACCCGGCCGGTGCGCCGCAGGCCCAGCTCCCGGTTCAGGACGTCCGTCCCGGGGGGCGCGTTGCGCAGCAGCGCCGCGGTGAGCACCGCGGAGAGCAGGGCCAGGGAGGCCAGGGCCGTGAAGGACGGGAACCAGCCGGTCAGCTCGAGCAGCCAGGCGAAGGGGATGACGGAGACGAGCTGGCCGAGGTTGCCGACCACGCCCAGGAACTGGGTCAGCGGCGGGACGCGCAGCGCGGAGAACCAGGCGGGGATCAGACGCATGACGCACACGAACGTGGCCGCGTCCCCCGCGCCCACGAGCACGCGACCGGCGACCCCCTCGCCCACCGAGTCGGCCAGGGCCAGCAGGACCTGGCCCGCCGTCATGAGCACGGCCCCCGCGGCGACCATCACGCGGGAGCCGAAGCGGTCCACGAGCACGCCCACGGGGATCTGCAGCGCCGCGTAGACGAGGACCTGCATCAGCGAGAACATCGACAGCGCCGAGGCCGCGGTGCCGAACCGCTCGGCCGCGTCCACGGACGCGACGCCGAAGCTCGTGCGCTGGGCCACGGCGCTGAAGTAGGCGAAGGTGCCGATCGCGAAGACCAGGTACGCGCGGCGGGAGTCCTTGCCGGGCTCAGGGGCTCGGGACCGGTCGGACGGCATGCACTTCGCTCTCGGGGGACGGGCCCGGGCCGGGGACCGGGACGGCGGCGCCGGCCGGGACGGGGCCGGGCCGGCCGCGCCGGGCGGGCTCAGTCCTGCTCGTCCTCCTGGGCGGCGAGGAAGGCCTCGGCCGCGGCACCGATCTCGTCGGCGTCGGGGAGCTCCGACTCGTCCCCGACGAGCAGGGAGCGCGGCACCGAGGCGTCGACGACGTCATCGTAGCGCTGTTCCAGACCGGCCACGACCGCCTGCACCTCGGGGGAGGCGCCGACCTGCTGGTCGATCTGCTGCTCGATCTCGCGGGCCGCCTCGCGCAGCTCGTCCGAGGGCAGGTTCAGCGAGGTCACCGCGCTGATGTGCTCGAGGGCGGCCACGGCGGCGTGCGGCAGGTGCGCCTCGGCCAGGTACTGCGGGACGTGGACGGTGAAGCCGATGTTGTCGATCCCCGCCTCGCCCAGCCGGATCTCGAGGAGCTGGGCGGCCGAGGAGCTCATCTCCACGACCGGCTTCCAGGCGTGCTCGGCGGGCAGCAGGTCGGCCCGGTTCCCGTGCACCGAGACGATGAACGGGCGGGTGTGCGGGACGGGCATGGGGATCCCGGAGACGATCGCCACGAGGGACACGTCCATCCGCCGGGCCAGCCCCACGACGGCCTCCGTGAACCGGTTCCACTGCAGGTCCGGCTCGGGGCCCGTCAGCAGCGCGAAGCTGCGGCCCAGTCCGTCGGTGACCAGCCGCAGGGACAGCTCGGGGGTCTGGAAGCCCTCGAAGTGGTCCTCCCGGAACGTCACGTGCGGGCGGCGGGCCCGGTAGTCGTAGAGCTGATCGAGGTCGAAGCGGGCCACGACCTCGTGCGGCAGGGCCTCCGTGAGGGTGTGCTCGATCTGCACGGCCACGTGCCCCGCCTCCGCGTAGCCGGACAGGGCGACGATCAGCGGCAGGCCACGAACCCGGGCGTCCTCGAGCAGAGCGGGGTTGCTCAGGTACAGCGAGGTGGGGTCCAGCACAGCACTTCCTCCTGGGGGTGGTTCGGTTCCGGGCGTCCGTCGGGAGACCGGCGGGGCACGCCGGCAGCGGTGCGCCCGGATCATGTCAACCGTCCGCGGGCACCCTGTTATTCCCCGGCCCGGCCGCCGGGCGCGCCCCGCGCCGAACGCCCCGGCGGCCGGGCCGCCGGGGATAGGATCGACAGCACGCCTGCCGGCCGGGCCGGGCCGCCGGGAGCGGACCGGACCGGCCCCGCCGGCCCAGACCTCAGCGAAAGGACGTTCCATGCCCGACGTACAGGACCTGCTCGAGCCCCGGGGCATCGAGCTCACCGCGACCCACAAGGCGCTGGGGCGGACCCCGGCCCACGCGCTCGTGCTCGGCGTCGAGAAGGCGGCCGCCCAGGCGGCGGAGAAGTCGTCCGGGGCGACGGGACGGAAGGACGACGGCGGGGGCCGGGTGCTGCTGCCCGCCGGTGAGCAGCGCCGGCTCGCCCCCGTGCTCGACGCCGCCGCGGCGCTGCGGGTGAAGGGCTCCGCCGACGAGGTGACCGTGCTGCCGGCCCCGTCCGGGCTGCCCTTCACCGTGGTGGTCCTCACCGGGCTCGGGGTCCTGCCGGAGGACGCCGCCGAGCGCGCGGAGGCGCTGCGCCGCGCCGTGGGTGCGGCCGTGCGCCGGCTCGCCGGGACGGACTCCGCGGTGCTCGCCCTGCCCGTGGAGACCGAGCAGGACGCCGCGGCGGTGGCCGAGGGCGCGGCTCTCGGCGCCTTCGCGTTCGCCCACCAGCGGGCGGCGACCGCCGGCAGCGTGCAGGCCCCGCTGGCCTCCGCCGTCGTGCACGCCCCCGGCGTGGCGCGCGCCGCGCTGGGCCGGTGCCTCGACCGCGCCGCCGCCCTCGGGCGTGGCGTCCGGGCCGCCCGCACCCTCGTGGACCTCTCCCCCAACGTCATGTACCCGGAGGCCGTGGCGGAGTACGCCCGCCGGGCCGCCAGGAGCACGAAGGTCTCCGTGACCGTGCTCGCCGAGAAGGAGCTCGCCAAGGGCGGCTACGGCGGGCTCCTGGGCGTGGGACAGGGCTCCGTGCACGGCCCGCGCCTCGTCAAGCTGGAGTACGCCCCGGCCCGCGCCGCCCGGCACTACGCGTACGTGGGCAAGGGCATCACGTTCGACTCGGGCGGGCTCTCCCTCAAGCCCCCGGCCTCGATGATGACCATGAAGTCGGACATGGCCGGTGCCGCCGCCGTGCTCGCCACCGTGCTCACGGCGGCCGAGCTCGAGCTGCCCGTGAAGGTCACGGGCTGGCTGTGCCTGGCGGAGAACCTGCCCTCGTCCACGGCCACCCGCCCCGGCGACGTCATCACCATCCGCGGCGGCCGCACGGTCGAGGTGCTCAACACCGACGCCGAGGGCCGTCTCGTGCTGGCCGACGGGCTCGTGGCCGCGTGCGAGGAGGCCCCGGACGCGGTCGTCGACATCGCCACCCTGACCGGTGCGCAGATGGTGGCCCTCGGGGCCCGGACGTTCGGGATCATGGGCGACGAGGCGCTGCGCACGGCCGTGGCCGACGCCGCCCGCGGCGCCGGGGAGGACGGCTGGCCCATGCCGCTGCCCGAGCACCTGCGCCCGTCCCTGGACTCGAAGGTTGCCGACCTGAAGAACATCGGGGACAAGAACGGCGGGATGCTGGTCGCGGGGATCTTCCTGCGCGAGTTCGTCGGCGGCAGCGACGGCGCACGGGTGCCGTGGGCGCACGTGGACATCGCCGGGCCGTCCTTCAACGAGGGATCGCCCTACGGCTACACCCCGGCCGAGGGCACGGGCGCGGGCGTGCGCACCCTCGTGCGGCTGCTCGAGGACGCGGTCCCCGACCGCCGCTGAGCTCCCGCGACACCCCCGCGCCGGAGGGAGCGTCCGCCTGGTCGCTCCCTCCGGCGTAGGGCTAAGGTATGTACGAAACGAACCCGTCACGGGACGGGTGCGACCCACCCGGAACGACGTCAACGCGCAAGGGAGCCAAACACGTGGCCGACAACGAATTCGACATCCTCGTCCTCGGCGGAGGGAGTGCCGGCTACGCCGCCGCGCTGCGGGCCGTCCAGCTCGGCTTCACCGTGGCGCTGGTCGAGAAGAACAAGCTCGGGGGCACGTGCCTGCACTGGGGCTGCATCCCGACCAAGGCCTACCTGCACTCCGCCGAACTGGCCGAGGACGCCCGCGAGAGCTCCAAGTACGGCATCCACACCACCCTGGACTCCATCGACATGGCGGCCGTGCGGGAGTACAAGGACAAGATCGTCGCCGGCAAGTTCAAGGGCCTCACAGGCCTGATGAAGATGCGCAAGATCACGGTGATCGAGGGCGTCGGCAAGCTCACGGGCGAGAACACCGTCGAGGTCGACGGCACCACCTACACCGGCAAGCACATCGTGCTGGCCTCCGGTTCGATCTCCAAGACCCTGGGCGTCGAGATCGGCGGACGGGTCATGACCTCGACCGAGGCCCTGGAGATCGACTTCGTCCCGAAGAGCGCCATCGTCCTCGGCGGCGGCGTGATCGGCTGCGAGTTCGCCTCCATGTGGAAGTCCTTCGGCGTGGACGTCACCGTCATCGAGGGTCTGCCCCACCTCGTCGCCAACGAGGACCCGGCGCTCATCAAGGTCCTCGAGCGGGAGTTCAAGAAGCGCGGCATCAAGTCCAACCTCGGCACGTTCTTTGACAAGGTCGAGCAGGACGACAACGGCGCGAAGGTCACCCTCTCCGACGGCAAGGTCTTCGAGGCCGACATCGTGCTGGTGGCCGTGGGCCGCGGTCCCAACACCGCCGACATGGGCTACGAGGAGCAGGGCATCCCCATGGACCGCGGCTTCGTCACCCCGAACGAGCGCCTGCACACCGGCGTCGGCAACATCTACGCGATCGGCGACATCGTCCCCGGCCTCCAGCTCGCCCACCGCGGCTACCAGCAGGGACGGTTCGTGGCCGAGGAGATCGCCGGGCTCAACCCGGCGATCGTGGAGGACGTGAACATCCCCAAGGTCACGTTCACCGAGCCCGAGATCGCCTCGGTCGGCTACACCGAGCCCAAGGCCAAGGAGAAGTTCGGCGAGGACAACGTCGAGATCGCCGAGTACAACCTTGCGGGCAACGGCAAGAGCTCGATCCTCGGCACCGGCGGCATGATCAAGCTCGTGCGCGAGAAGGACGGTCCGATCGTGGGCTTCCACGCCATCGGCAAGCGCATCAGCGAGCAGGTCGGCGAGGGCCAGCTCATCGTCAACTGGGAGGCCTACCCCGAGGACGTCGCCGCGTTCGTGCACGCCCACCCCACCCAGAACGAGGCCATCGGCGAGGCCGCCATGGCCCTGGCGGGAACCCCGCTGCACGGCTGAGCACACCGAGGCCCCGCCCGCCGGGCGGGGCCTCCCCAGCACCCCGGCACCGGGCCGGCGCCCGGACCGCACCATCGAAGGCACCGAAAGAGAGACGGTCGGACCATGTCAGAAACCGTAAACCTGCCCGCACTGGGCGAATCCGTGACCGAGGGCACCGTGACCCGGTGGCTCAAGCAGGTCGGTGACGAGGTCGCCGTCGACGAGCCCCTGGTCGAGGTGTCCACCGACAAGGTCGACACCGAGATCCCCTCCCCCGTGGCGGGCGTGATCGAGGAGATCCTCGTCGAGGAGGACGAGGACGTCGAGGTCGGCGCCCCGCTGGTCGTCATCGGTGACGGCTCGGGCGGCGGCTCCGGGGGCGGCTCGGACCAGGGCGAGTCCTCCGCCGAGCAGGCCGAGGACGCCGCGACGGAGTCCGAGACCCCCGAGGCGACCGACGAGGCCGCCGAGCAGAAGTCCTCCGACTCCGGCCAGGAGTCCTCGGAGCAGGAGCCCGCCCAGGAGGAGCAGGCCCCCAAGGCCGAGGCGCGGGAGACCGGCGAGGGCAGCGAGATCACCCTGCCCGCGCTCGGCGAGTCCGTGACCGAGGGCACCGTGACCCGGTGGCTCAAGCAGGTCGGTGACGAGGTCGCCGTCGACGAGCCGCTGCTGGAGGTCTCCACCGACAAGGTCGACACCGAGGTCCCCTCCCCTGTGGCCGGGACCCTGCTGGAGATCCGGGTGCAGGAGGACGAGGACGCCGAGGTCGGCCAGGTCCTGGCGATCATCGGCTCCGGCTCCGCCCCCTCCGGGGGCGGCTCGGATCAGGGCGAGTCCTCCGCCGAGCAGGCCGAGGACGCCGCGACGGAGTCCGAGACCCCCGAGGCGACCGACGAGGCCGCCGAGCAGAAGTCCTCCGACTCCGGCCAGGAGTCCTCGGAGCAGGAGCCCGCCCAGGAGGAGCAGGCCCCCAAGGCCGAGGCGCGGGAGACCGGCGAGGGCAGCGAGATCACCCTGCCCGCGCTCGGCGAGTCCGTGACCGAGGGCACCGTGACCCGGTGGCTCAAGCAGGTCGGTGACGAGGTCGCCGTCGACGAGCCGCTGCTGGAGGTCTCCACCGACAAGGTCGACACCGAGGTCCCCTCCCCTGTGGCCGGGACCCTGCTGGAGATCCGGGTGCAGGAGGACGAGGACGCCGAGGTCGGCCAGGTCCTGGCGATCATCGGCTCCGGCTCCGCCCCCTCCGGGGGCGGCTCGGATCAGGGCGAGTCCTCCGCCGAGCAGGCCGAGGAGAAGCCCGCGAAGGAGTCCACGGCCGGCGGCGAGGGCTACGAGGGCTCCTCGTCCGGCACGCAGGAGAAGGCGCCGTCCCGGGACGAGGCCCTGGTCGAGACCGACGAGCCCGCGACGGCCGACACCTCCGGGAAGGAGCAGGACGCCGAGCAGCGTGACGGCGCCCGCACCGAGAAGGCGGAGGCCCCGACGGGCGACAACTCCTCCTACGTGACCCCGCTGGTGCGCAAGCTCGCCAAGAAGGAGGGCGTGGACCTCTCCACGCTCACCGGCACCGGCGTGGGCGGGCGCATCCGCAAGCAGGACGTGCTGGCCGCTGCCGAGCAGCAGAAGGGCGCCGAGGCTCCCGCCGCGGAGGCTCCTGCCGAGTCGGGCGGGGCCGCGCCCGAGCAGAAGGCGGCTCCGGAGGCCCCGAAGCCGGACGCCAAGCGCGGGACCACGGAGAAGGCTCCGCGGATCCGCATGACGATCGCCCAGCGCATGCGCGAGTCGCTCCAGGAGGCGGCTCAGCTGACGCAGGTGACCGAGGTCGACATGACCCGCGTGGCCGTGCTGCGGGGCCGGGCGAAGGCGAAGTTCCAGGAGCGGGAGGGCGCCAAGCTCACCTACCTGCCCTTCTTCGCCAAGGCGGTGGCCGAGGCGCTCCAGGCCCACCCGAAGCTCAACGCCACCTTCAAGGAGGCGGAGAAGGAGATCGTCTACAACGGCTCGGAGAACATCGCCATCGCGGTGGACACCCCGAAGGGGCTGCTGGTCCCGGTCATCAAGAACGCCGGCGACCTCAACCTCGGCGGCCTGGCCAAGCAGATCGCCGACCTCGGCTCCCGCGCCAAGGACGGCAACATCACCCCGGACGACCTCACCGGCGGCACGTTCACGATCACGAACCTGGGTTCCTTCGGGGCCCTGTTCGACACCCCGATCATCAACCAGCCGCAGGTCGCCATCCTCGGCACGGGATCGATCGTGAAGCGCCCGATGGTCGTCGCGGACGCCGACGGCAACGACACGATCGCCATCCGCCAGATGTGCTACCTGTCGCTGACCTACGACCACCGTCTGGTCGACGGCGCGGACGCGGGCCGCTTCCTGCAGGCGCTCAAGGCGCGCCTGGAGGAGGGCCGCTTCGAGTCCGAGGTGGGTCTCTGACGGCTCCGCTCCCGTCCGGCGGCTGAGCCGCCGCGGCGGGCGCGGCACACGGGAGGGCGTGTTCCTGGTCACAGGGGCACGCCCTCCCGCCGTCCGCCCGGGAGGGCTCCGATAGGCTCGGATGCATGACTTTCCTGACCGGACTCCTCGTCCTCCTGCACCTCGTGGGTGCCGCCGTCATCGTGGGCACCTGGATCTACACGTTCAAGCGCCCGACCGTGTCCCCCGGGCAGTTCCACGCCTCGCTGCTGAGCCTGCTGACCGGTCTGCTGCTCGTCGGGATCTACGAGATGGGCGAGGCGGACGTCAACCACGCCAAGGTCGCCGTGAAGCTGCTCGTCGCCCTGGCGGTGGCGGGCGCCGCGTTCGTGGGCCAGCGGAGGACCAAGCGCGGGGAGACGGTCTCGACCGGCCTGGCCCACGCCGTGGGCGGGCTGGCGCTGATCAACATGGCGGTCGCCACGCTCTGGTGAGCCCCGCCCCACTCCGCAGGACCCCCGGCGCTGTCCGTCAGCCCCGGGGGTCCTGCCGTTCGGGGTCCCGTCGTTCGGGGCCCGGACCTTCCGGGGCGCGACGTTCCGGGTCCTGCGGCGCCCGGCCCGGTGCTGAGCCCGCACCGGCCACGGGCTCCACCGCGGCCATCCGCCACCCCTGCGGGCCCTCGACCAGGCGCACCCGGACCGTCTGCACCCATCCGTGCCCCGCCGCCGCCACGGACGGGACCGCCCCCGGGTCGCCCGGGTAGCCGTCCACCCGCACCTCGGCCACGAGGGTGGCCGTGCCCCGTACCCCTTCTCCGGCCGGTGCGTCCCGGAGACCGACGACCTCGAGCTCGAGGTCCCGGAACTCCCCGGACACCCGGGCGATGGTGTCCCGGTCCGCGGCCGCGGCCTCCGCTCCGGGCGCGTACACCTCGTCCAGCAGCCCGGCGTCGCCGGTGCGCAGCGCCAGGCCCCGCCGCGCCACGAGCTCCCGCAGCGCCCGCCGCGGATCCGCCGCGCTGCCCGGGCTCCCCCTCGTGGCCGGCTCCGCACCCGCCGCGCTGCCCGGGTCCCCCGCCGTGGCGGGCTCCGCACCCGCCGCGCTGCCCGGGTCCGTCGTCGCCGGCTCCGCACCCGCCGCGCTGCCCGGGTCCGTCGTCGCCGGCTCCGGCACCGCCGCCGGGGCGGGACCGGGGTCCCCGGAGGGCAGCAGCACGGCGCCGCCGCCGGCCAGCAGCATCGCCGCCACGGCCACGGCCACGAGAACGGCCCGGCGCCGCTCCGGGCCCTGCTCGTGGCCGCCGCGAACCCGCCTGCCGCTGGTGGCCCGCCTGCCGCCGCGGGCCCGCCGGCCATCGAGAGCCCGCCTGCCACCGGGGGCCCGCCTCCCGGCGGGGACCTGCGGGTCCTCCGGGGACGGCTCCGGGGCCCGGTCGATCCGTTCGGCCAGGCCGGCCGCCGTGGGCCGGGCCGCCGGGTCGTCGCCGAGGGCGTCCTCGACCGCCCGGACGAGTCCGGGCGGGGCGCCCGGACAGAGCAGGCTCAGGTCTACCCGTGGCCCGCCCCGGGCCGGGGCGCGGCCGGTGAGCGCCGCCCACCCGAGGGCCCCGAGGTCGCGGACGTCGTCCTCCGGGCTGCCCGTGCCCCTGCCCGCCCGCACCGCCGCCGGCAGACCGGCGCCGTCGGCGCTCCCCGTGCCGCGGAACAGCACCTGGCAGGGCGAGAGCTCCCCGTGGCACCGGCCGAGGGCGTGCAGCACGGCCACACCGGTCGCGGCGTCCCGCAGGAGCGCACCGGCCTCGCCGGGGGCCAGCCGGCCGTGCTCGGCGATCCGGTCGGCCAGGGAGCCGCCCGGCAGGAAGTCCTCGACCAGCCCCAGCGGCGCCGACGCCGGACCCAGGAGCCCGCGCACGGGCACGAGACACGGCTCCTCCCGGCCGCCGAGGGCGACCGCCAGGGACAGGAACGCTGCCCGCGACCGGTCGCGGGCCGGGCCCGGCTCCTGGGGACAGGGTCGCAGGACGAACTGCTCCCCGGACCGCGCCTCCCGGACCAGCCACGAGCGTCCGCCCAGGCGGCGCACCGGCTCGAGACCGTCCTCGGGGGGCAGCCGCGGCGGAGCGTCCTCCCCCGCCCCGTCGGCGGAGGAGGTCCCCTGCGGGCCGGGGCGTCCGGGCGCACGGTCGTCGCGCAGAGCCGCGACGAGCCGCTCCCGCGGGGAGTCGGGCAGGGCCCGGCCCTCCTCGTGGTGACCGTCGGTCGCGGCGGGGCGGTGGTCCATGCCCCCAGCATGCCCGCCGGGCGGCCGGCGCCGCGGGCGCCGTCCACAGCCACCGCCCGGCGCGCTCCCGTCCGCGCGCGCGATAGGCTGGGGACATGTCCCTCTCCTTCGAACGGCTCGGCTTCGACCCGCACCTCGTCGACTACCGCTCGGCGCTGGAGCTGCAGAAGAACGTGCACCGCGAGGTCGTCGCGGGCGAGCGGGCCAACACCGTGCTGCTGCTGGAGCACCCCCCGGTCTACACGGCCGGGCGGCGCACCGAGTCCCACGAGTACCCCGTCGACGGGACCGAGGTCGTGGAGATCGGCCGGGGCGGCAAGCTCACCTACCACGGTCCCGGGATGCTCGTCGGCTACCCCATCGTCCGGCTGACCACGCCCATCGACGTCGTGCGCTTCGTGCGCCTGCTGGAGGAGATCATCCTGGCCGTCGTCGCGGACTTCGGGGTGGAGGCGACCACCGTGGCGGGCCGCTCCGGGGCGTGGGTGCTCGCGGACGAGCGCGGCCCCGACCGCAAAATCGCCGCCATCGGTGTGCAGGTCTCCCGGCGCACCACCATGCACGGCTTCGCCCTGAACTGCTCCAACGACCTGGCCCCGTTCGGCAACTTCATTCCCTGCGGCATCACCGACGCCTCGGTCACGAGCATCTCGCAGGAGACGGGACGGCTCGTGACCCCGGAGACGGTGGTCGCCCGGGTGGAGCAGGAAATATTCGCCCGCCGGGACGAGTTGTGCGAACAGTTCGTCCCGTCAGGGACCCCGGGTCCGCTGCCCTGGAGCACCCCCGTCAGCTGACCTGCGCCGCCCCGGGACCGCCGGGACCATGAGCGCACCACCGTCGACATCTCGACAAGGAGACCGACCATGACCGTTGCCCCCGAGGGCCGCCGCCTGCTGCGCGTCGAGGCGCGCAACGCCGAGACACCCATCGAGAAGAAGCCGTCCTGGCTGAAGAACACCGCGCGGATGGGCCCCGAGTTCCAGGAGCTGAAGTCGCTCGCGCGCGGCAAGGGCCTGCACACCGTGTGCGAGGAGGCGGGCTGTCCCAACATCTACGAGTGCTGGGAGGACCGGGAGGCCACGTTCCTGATCGGCGGGTCCAAGTGCACCCGGCGCTGCGACTTCTGCGACATCGCCACCGGCAAGCCCGACCTGCTGGACGTCACCGAGCCCCGCAAGGTCGCGGAGTCGGTCAAGGAGCTGGGGCTGCGCTACGCGACCGTCACCGGCGTCGCCCGTGACGATCTGGACGACGGCGGTGCCTGGCTGTACGCCGAGACCATCCGCCAGATCCACGAGCTGAACCCCAACACCGGCGTGGAGATCCTGATCCCCGACTTCCAGGGCGTGCCCGACCGGCTGCAGCAGGTCATCGACGCCGAGCCGGAGGTCTTCGCCCACAACGTCGAGACGGTCCCGCGCATCTTCCGCCAGATCCGGCCCGCGTTCACGTACGAGCGCTCTCTGGACGTCATCACCCAGGGCAAGGACGCCGGGATGATCACCAAGTCCAACCTCATCCTCGGCATGGGCGAGACCAACCAGGAGATCTACGAGGCCCTGTGCGACCTCAACGACGCCGGGTGCGACATCATCACGCTCACCCAGTACCTGCGCCCCTCGCCGCTGTTCCACCCGATCGACCGGTGGGTCAAGCCCGAGGAGTTCGTGGAGCTCTCCGAGATGGCCGAGGAGATCGGCTTCCTGGGCGTCATGGCCGGGCCGATGGTCCGCTCCTCGTACCGCGCGGGCCGGCTGTGGGCCCGGGCCATGGAGAAGTCGGGGCGGCCGATCCCCGAGCACCTGGCGCACATCGAGGACACCGGCAGCGCCTCCCAGGAGGCCTCCTCGCTGGTCCAGCGGCTCGACTGAGGACCGGCGGGGCGCGACCGCGCCCACCCGCTAAACTGGAGGACGGACCACGGCCCGTCAGCCTCAGGGGCTGACGCCGCCGGTCCCCCCGGAACACCGCCACCGCACCACAGGACGAGGTCTCACCGTGTCACCTTCCCACGCCAAGTCGCGCCCGACGTCGCGATCCACCTCCCCCGGGAAGCCGACGGGCAAGCCCACCGGGAAGCCCACCCGGGCGGAGCGGCGCGAGGCGAAGAAGCAGCGGAAGGCCACCAAGGGACCCGGCTTCCTCAGCCAGATCAAGCAGGTCTTCCGGATGACCCGCGAGGTCGAGCCCAACATCGGCTGGTG
This sequence comes from Kocuria oxytropis, assembly GCF_040981195.1. NCBI lineage: Bacteria > Bacillati > Actinomycetota > Actinomycetes > Micrococcales > Micrococcaceae > Kocuria > Kocuria oxytropis. The sequence goes on from NZ_JAVFXA010000004.1 coordinate 226,681, forward strand.
GATGCTGCTGATCGGGCTCGGCGTGCTCCTGGTCTTCCTGCTCATCGGCGTCCTGCTCGGCAACTGGATCACCGGTCTGCTGATCGGTCTGCCGTTCGCCCTGCTCGCGGCCTCCTTCTACCTCTCGCGGCGTGCCGAGCGCGCCGCGTTCGCGCGGATCGAGGACCAGCCCGGGGCGGCCGGGGCCGCGCTGAACGCGCTGCGCCGCGGCTGGATCGTCGAGGAGCAGCCTGCCGCCATGGACCCGCGCACCCGCGACCTCATCTTCCGCGCCATCGGCCGACCCGGTGTGGTGCTCGTGACCGAGGGCCCCGCCGGGCGGGTCGACAAGCTCGTGACCAAGGAGCGCCGCCGGATCGGCCCCGTGATCCAGAACGTGCCGATCCACGTCATCAAGACCGGCAAGGGCGAGGGCCAGGTGCCGCTGCGCCAGCTGGCCAAGGAGATGAAGAAGCTCGACAAGAAGCTCACCCAGCAGGAGGTGCAGACCGTGCACAAGCGGATCAGCACCCTCGGCAACCGGCTGCCGATCCCCAAGGGCGTGGACCCGATGCGCGCCCGCCCGGACCGGCGGGCCATGCGCGGCCGCTGAGCCGCGGGCCCGCCCGGTGCGACGACGGAGCCCCTCGCCTTCCGCGGAAGGCGAGGGGCTCCGTCGTCGTCGTGGGACCCGTGCGGACCGCTCAGCGGGTGCGCACGAGGATCGTGTCCGCGGCCCGGTCGTGCAGACCGCGCTGGTCGGGGTCGAAGACCACGGCCGGGATCACGAGGCACAGCAGGAGGGAGCGCACCGCGGCGCGGGCGAAGCCCGCCGGCCGCCCGCCCAGCGTCTGCACCTGCAGCCCCAGCAGCAGGTGGCCCGGGGTGTGGCCTGTCGCTCCGACCAGCAGCACGTTGAGCAGGAACAGGAACGCCAGGCTCATGAGGGACTGCTCGTTCCCCTGCGGCACCAGCCACTCGGCGAGCGCCCAGCACAGGAACCAGTCCACCACCAGGGCCACCAGGCGCCGCCCCACGCGCCCCACGGAGCCCGGCCCCCCCTCCGGGCGCCCGAGGCGCTGTCCCGGGTACTGCTGCCGGCCCGTCCCCGGTCCCTCGAGCCAGGACCCCACGTCACGTCTGTCGATCATCCCCTCAGGGTATCGGGACGGACTCCCCTAGACTGACGGGGGACCGTGGCTCCTCCGGGGACTCCCGTGTAACACCGAGGAAACACCCGGGACACGGAGCCTTAATGCCCGGTCCGTAGCGTTGTCCCCGGAAACGGACGCCGACCGGTCGTTCGCGGCACGGCATCCAGCCCACCTAACAAGGAGAACAGCACATGTTCCAGACACCCGAGGAAGTCCTCACGTTCATCAAGGACGAGGAGATCGTCTTCGTCGACGTCCGGTTCACGGACATGCCCGGCGTGCAGCAGCACTTCAACCTCCCGGCCAAGTCGGTGGACGACGACTTCTTCGAGCACGGGCAGCTGTTCGACGGCTCCTCCATCCGCGGCTTCCAGGGCATCGCCGAGTCCGACATGCAGCTCATCCCGGACCCGACCTCGGCGTTCGTGGACCCCTTCCGCGTCGAGAAGACCCTCGTGGTCACCTGCTCGATCGTCAACCCGCGCACCGGTGAGCCCTACCACCGCGACCCCCGCGGCGTCGCCGAGCGCGCCGAGGCCTACATGGCGTCGACCGGCATCGCGGACGTCGCCAACTTCGCCTCCGAGGCCGAGTTCTTCATCTTCGAGGACGTCCGCTACGACATCCAGCCGCAGGGCTCCTTCTACGCCATCGACTCCGACGAGGCCGCCTGGAACACCGGCCGCAAGGAGGAGGGCGGGAACCTGGGCAACAAGACCGCCACCAAGGGCGGGTACTTCCCCGTCTCCCCGGTCGACAAGCAGGCCGACCTGCGCGACGCCATGTGCGTGGCCCTGGACGAGGTGGGCCTCGAGGTCGAGCGCTCCCACCACGAGGTCGGCGCCCCCGGTCAGGCGGAGATCAACTACCGGTTCAACACGCTGACCAAGGCCGCAGACGACCTGCAGAAGTTCAAGTACGTCATCAAGAACACCGCGGACGCCTTCGGCAAGTCGGCCACGTTCATGCCCAAGCCCGTCTTCAACGACAACGGCTCCGGCATGCACTGCCACCAGTCCCTGTGGAAGGGCAGCGAGCCGCTGTTCTACGACGAGAAGGGCTACGCGGGCCTGTCCGACCTCGCCCGCTGGTACATCGGCGGCCTGCTCGAGCACTCCTCCGCCGTGCTGGCGTTCACGAACCCGACGGTCAACTCCTACCGCCGCCTGGTGAAGGGCTTCGAGGCCCCGGTCAACATGGTGTACTCGCAGGGCAACCGCTCCGCCGGCATCCGCATCCCGATCACGGGCACCAACCCGAAGGCCAAGCGCCTCGAGTTCCGCGCCCCGGACCCCTCCTGCAACCCGTACCTGGCGTTCGCCGCCCAGCTGATGGCGGGCCTCGACGGCATCCGCAACCGCATCGAGCCGGCCGACCCGATCGACAAGGACCTCTACGAGCTGCCCGCCGAGGAGGCCAAGGACATCAAGAAGGCCCCGGCCTCGCTCGAGGAGGCGCTGCTGGCCCTCGAGGCGGACCACGAGTTCCTGCTCGCCGGGGACGTCTTCACCGAGGACACCATCCAGTCCTGGATCGAGTACAAGCGCGAGTTCGAGCTCAAGCCGCTGTCCGTGGTCCCGCACCCGCTGGAGTTCTCGCTGTACTACGGCGTCTGATCCGCACGGATCGACCGCTGCACCGGGAAGGCCCCGGACCCCTGAGGGGTCCGGGGCCTTCCCTCACGTCGCCAGTCCAATTAAAAGGATCACGTGTCCGATGTTATGTAATACGGCCGTCTGATTTACACATACCTACCTGCTGGACGATGCACGTGCTGTCAGAACGCCACTAATCCTTTGTGTTCCCGATACCCTTCTGGTTGTCCGCGAAAAGGAAGGTGACGGGCTCGTACTTGGGGTTGTTTCCCTCTATTCGGACGCAGAGCTTGTTGTCCCCGTTCTCGTCGTAAGCATCAAAGTCCTTACGCTTGAATCCCTCCGCTGCAATCTCTTGGATTTCCTTGAGGGTCATGAGTTCGAAGCCGCTCGGGCATGGCGCGACATCTCCGGAGTCCGGGGGGGCGGCAGAGGCAGCGGCGGCTGTCCCACTGACCAGCATCCCGCCCAAAGCCACGATACCCAATAGTTTCCGCATAGTTCCTGACCTCCGGTACAGGTCGGAGTACTCCCCCGACCACCGACAGGTACACCAAATGGTGTACCCCACCGCATGGGACCGGATACTGTCGCCGTGGGACCGAGTTATCTGCTTCCTTTTCCGTGAAGCACCGGTCTGGGTCAAAGGTCGATGCGGCTGGGTTCACGATAGAGGGGACAACATCCGTCCCCTAGCGGAAAACACCTTGTGACGCCTAGATTCGTCCAACTGAAGGGTAGGTCTCGATACGGACTCCGCAATCGAACTTGCTCAGCGGATAACCCGGACATCCTGGACGACACCATGTCCTGCGTCATGCGTCCTCAGTGCCCGTAGAAGAGCCGCTCGAAGACGGCGCGGGCCTTGCGGGTGGTGCGCAGGTAGTCCTCCTCGAGCCGGCCGGCGCCGCCGTGGTCGTAGCCGCACCAGCGGGCCACGGCCTCGAGATCGGCGCGTTTCGAGGGCAGGGCGTCGGAGCGGCGCCCGGTGCGCAGGACGTTGCCGTTGCGCACGGCCGTGGCGAGCCGCCACGCGGCGGACAGGGCCGTGGCGTCCTCGGCGGTGACGAGTCCCTCCTCCTCCGCGGCGTGCAGGGCTCTCAGGGTGCTCGTGGTCCGCAGCCCCTGGACCCGGTGCCCGTGCTGGAGCTGCAGCGTCTGGACGAGCCACTCGACGTCCGAGAGACCGCCCCGCCCCAGCTTAACGTGCCGGGAGGGGTCCGCGCCGCGGGGCATCCGCTCGTTCTCCACGCGGGCCTTCATCCGGCGGATCTCCAGCAGCTGGCGCTGCGTGAACTCCGCCGGGTACCGGCGGGGGTCGATGACCCGCCGGAAGGCGTCGGCGAGCTCGTCGCTGCCGGCCACGGGCAGCGCCCGGGTGAGCGCCTGGAACTCCCAGGTCTGCGCCCACCGGGCGTAGTACTCGGCGTAGGAGTCGACGGAGCGCACCATCGGCCCCTGCTTGCCCTCGGGACGCAGGTCGTTGTCGATCTCCAGCACGCGCTCGGCCACGATGGGCGGCGTGCACGGCGCCTTGAGCAGCTGCACCATCCGCTGCAGCAGGGTCTCGGCCTGGTCCCGGGCCGCCGCGGGGTCCGCGTCCCCCACGGGGGCGTAGACGTACATGACGTCGGCGTCGGAGCCGTAGCCGATCTCCCGGCCGCCCTGCCGGCCCATCGCGACGACCAGGACGTCGGCGAGCCGTCCCTCGCGGTCGTAGACCTCCCGTTCGGCGACGTGCAGGGCGCCCAGGATGCAGGCCCGGTCGATGTCGGACAGCGCCTCGACGACCTGCTCCACGTCCAGCAGCCCGGAGGTGTCCGCGAGCGCCACCCGCAGCTCCTCGCGGCGGCGGATCAGCCGGATCATCCGCACCGCCTCCCCCGGGTCGGGGTGGCGGGCCATCTGGGCCCGGATCTCGCTCCACAGCGTCTCGAAGGACACCGGGCACAGCTCGTCGTCCTGGCCCAGCCACGCGGTCGCCTCCGGGGAGTTCTCCAGCAGGTCGGTGACGTACCGGGAGCTGGAGAGGATCTGGCACAGCCGTTCCGCGGCGGCGTTGGAGTCCCGCAGCAGCCGCAGGAACCACGGGGTGGTTCCGAGGGACTCGGAGAGCCGCCGGAAGCCCAGCAGCCCGGCGTCGGCGTCGACGCCGTCGGCCAGCCAGGCCAGGAGCACGGGCAGCAGGGTGCGCAGGATCTCGGCCCGCCGGCTGACGCCGCGGGTGAGCGCCTCGATGTGCCGCACGGCGGCCTTGGGGTCCCGGTAGCCGAGGGCGGCGAGCCGGTCCCGCACCGACTCCGCCGACAGCTGGGTGTCGGTCTCGGGCAGGTGGGCGAGCGCGGCGAGCAGGGGCCGGTAGAAGATCCGCTCGTGCATCCCGCGCACGCTGCGCTTGACCTTGCGCCACTCCTCGAGCAGGGAGTCCCCGGAGGGGCGCGCGGTGTCCGCGGCGCCGCGCAGCGACCGGGCGATGACCGTGAGCTCCCGGTCGCCGCGCGGCATGAGGTGGGTGCGGCGCAGGCGGAACAACTGGATGCGGTGCTCGAGCAGGCGCAGCCAGCGGTAGTGGGCGGAGAACTGCTCGCTGTCCTGGCGGCCGATGTAGCCGCCCTCGGAGAGCGCGGTGAGGGACTCGGTGGTGGCCTGGGTCCGGACCCGCTCGTCGGTGCGCCCGTGCACGAGCTGCAGGAGCTGCACGGTGAACTCGACGTCGCGCAGGCCGCCCGGCCCCAGCTTGATCTGGCGTTCGCCCTCGGCGGCCGGGATGTTGTCGGTGACCCGCCGGCGCATGGCCTGCACGGACTCCACGAAGCCTTCGCGCGCGGAGCTGCGCCACACGAACGGCTCGATGGCCTCCCGGTAGGCCGCCCCGAGCTGCGGGTCCCCGGCGACGGGCCGGGCCTTGAGCAGGGCCTGGAACTCCCAGGACTCGGCCCAGCGCTCGTAGTAGCGCACGTGCGAGTCCAGGGTCCGCACGAGCGGGCCGTCCTTGCCCTCGGGGCGGAGGTTGGCGTCCACCTCCCAGAGCGGGGGCTCCGAGCCGCGGGACATGAGCGCCCGGGCGGTGCCCGTGGCGAGGGCCGTGGCGATCACGGTGGCCTCGGCCCCGTCCAGGGGCTCGGAGCCGTCCGGATCCTCGACGGCCATGACGTGGACGACGTCCACGTCGGAGATGTAGTTGAGCTCCCGGGCCCCGCACTTGCCCATCCCGATCACGGCCAGCCGCACCCGGTCGACGGTCTCCGGGGACCAGGTGCCCGCGGCCTCCGCACGGGCGACGGCGAGCGCTGCCTCGAGCGCCGCGGCGGCGAGGTCGGCCAGCTGGCGGCCCACCGCAGGCATGTGGTCGGCGGGGTAGAGCGCGCCGACGTCGCGGATCGCGATGCGGGCCAGCTCCCGCCGGTAGGCCACGCGCAGGGCGCTGCAGGCGGTGTCCCCGGTCCCGTCCGCGAGCGGGGTGCGCGCGGCCGGGTCAGCCCCGACGACCCGCAGCAGCGCGTCCCGGAACTGCTCCGCGGGGATCTCCTCGGGCTCGGCCGCCGCGGGCTCCGCGAGCAGGTCGAGGTGCTCGGGGCGCCGGATGAGGAACTCCCCGAGCGCCTCGGAGGCACCGAGGAGCCGGAACATGGTCTCGGAGGCCTCGGGGCCCGCGTTGATCCGCTCGGCGAGCTCCGGGGAGCCCTCGAGGAGCCGGACGGTGAGCTGCAGGGCGACGTCCGGCGAGGCCGCCAGCGCCAGCCCCTCCAGCAGCCGGTCCAGGTCGACCTCGGCGAGCTCGGGGAAGCCGAGCCAGCGCTGGGCGTTGCCCGTGTCGGCGAAGCCGACCTTGATGAGGCGACCGGAGGCGACGGGGTCCGAGGCGGCCGTCGACTGGGGAGGGTGTGTCATGGGACGGTCCGTCCGGGGTCAGAGGATGCCGAGGTTGTTCTTGAGCTCGAAGTGCGTGACGACCCGGCGGTAGTCGTTCCAGTCGCGGCGCTTGTTGCGCAGGAAGTAGTCGTAGACCTGCTCGCCCAGCAGCTCGGCCATGAACTCCGACTCCTCGGTCTCCCGGATGGCGTCGTACAGGCTCGAGGGCAGCGGGTTGTGGCCCAGGGCGCGGCGCTCCGCGGAGCTCATCGCCGCGACGTCGTCCAGCTCCACCGGGGGCAGCTCGTACTCGTTCTCGATGCCCCGCAGGCCCGCGGCCAGCAGCGCGGCGTAGGACAGGTAGGGGTTCGTGGCGGAGTCGATGCCGCGGTACTCGATCCGCGCGGCCTGGACCTTGTCCGGCTTGGACAGCGGCACCCGCACGAGCGCGGAGCGGTTGTTGTGCCCCCAGGACTGGTAGGAGGGCGCCTCTCCCCCGCCCCAGAGCCGCTTGTAGGAGTTCACGAACTGGTTGGTCACCGAGGTGAACTCGGGGGCGTGCCGCAGGATGCCCGCGATGAAGTGCCCGGCCGTGCGGGAGAGGCGGAACTCGGACCCGGCGTCGAAGAACGCGTTGGTGTCCCCCTCGAACAGCGAGAAGTGGGTGTGCATGCCGGAGCCGGGGTGCTCGGTGAACGGCTTGGGCATGAAGGTCGCGTAGAGCCCCTGGGAGAGCGCGACCTCCTTGATCACGGTGCGGAACGTCATGATGTTGTCGGCCGTCTGCAGCGCGTCGGCGTAGCGCAGGTCGATCTCGTTCTGCCCCGGGCCCGCCTCGTGGTGGGAGAACTCGACCGAGATCCCGACGGCCTCCAGCATGCTCACGGCCTTGCGCCGGAAGTCCTGCACCACCCCGCCCGGCACGTGGTCGAAGTAGCCCTCCTGGTCCACGGGCGTGGGCCGGCCCTCGGCGTCGAGGTCCGCGGACTCCAGCAGGTAGAACTCGATCTCCGGGGCGGTGTAGCACGTGAAGCCCATGTCCGAGGCCTTCTCCAGGACCCGCTTGAGCACCCCGCGCGGGTCCGAGGAGGAGGGCTCGCCGTCCGGGGTGAGGATGTTGCAGAACATCCGGGCGGTCGGCTCCGTCTCGCTGCGCCACGGCAGGATCTGGAACGTGGAGGGGTCCGGCTGCAGGAGCATGTCGGCCTCGGAGACCCGGGACAGGCCCTCGATGGAGGAGCCGTCGAAGCCCAGGCCCTCCTCGAAGGCCGCCTCGACCTCCGCGGGGGCCAGCGCCACCGATTTGAGGCTGCCCACGACGTCCGTGAACCACATGCGCACGAAGCGGACGTCGCGCTCCTCGATGGTCCTGAGGACGAACTCCTGCTGACGGTCCATGGTTGCCTTCCTCGTCTTCCTGCCCGGGGCTCCGCCCCGCCCGGGCGTGCTGGGCCGGCCGGGCACGACTGCTGTCCTGCCCACTCTAACGCGCGGTCCCGCCGCGCCCGGCGGGCGGGGCCGGGCGGACGGATCCGGCGGGCGGGCCCGCCGGATAGGGTGGGGCCATGACCCAGCAGACACCCCGCCCGGCGCCGGGCGCGCTGGACGTGCGCCGGGTGCGCACGCACCACCTGCGCGAGGCCAAGCGCCGCGGCGAGAAGTTCACGATGCTCACCTGCTACGACGCGCTGACGGCCGCGGTCTTCGACGGGGCCGGGGTCGATGCGCTGCTGGTGGGCGACTCCGCGGGCAACACCGTCCTGGGCCGCTCCAGCACCCTGTCCGTCACGGTCGACGAGCTCCTGCCGCTGTGCCGGGCCGTGTCCGGGGCCGTGGAGCGCGCCTTCGTGCTGGTCGACCTGCCCTTCGGCTCCTACGAGGCCTCGCCCGAGCAGGCCGTGGCCACCGCGGTGCGCTTCCTCAAGGAGGGCGGCGCCCACGCGGTGAAGCTCGAGGGCGGGGCGTGGTTCGCCCCGCACGTCGAGGCGATGGTCCAGGCGGGCGTGCCCGTCGTGGCGCACATCGGCTTCACCCCGCAGAGCGAGCACGCCCTGGGCGGGTACCGGGTGCAGGGCCGCGGCGACGCCGCGCGCGTCCTCCTCGAGGACGCCCGCGCCCTCGAGGCCGCCGGGGCGTTCTGCGTGCTCATGGAGATGGTTCCGGCCGAGGCCGCCGCGGCCGTGGACGCGGCCCTGGAGGTCCCCACCGTGGGGATCGGGGCCGGGCCGGCGACCACGGGCCAGGTGCTCGTGTGGCAGGACATGCTGGGTCTGCGCCGGGGCCGGATGCCCCGCTTCGTCCGGCAGTACGCGGACCTCCACGGGGTGGTCTCCGAGGCCGTGGGCCGCTACGTCGACGACGTCCGCTCGGGGACCTTCCCGGCCCCGGAGCACGGGTTCTGAGCCTCCCGCGGATCGGCGCTCCCCGGCGGCGTGCCGGGTCCGCGGGCGCCGCTCAGCCCTCCTCGAAGGCCCGGTCCTCCTCGTCCCACTGCCGGGTGCGCTCCGCGGCCAGCTTCAGCGCGTTCTGCGCCTCCTGGCGGGTGGCGTAGGGGCCGAGCAGCTTGCGGTAGTCCGACTGCGGACCTTCCTCCACCTCATGGGTGTAGACGTTGAACCAGTACTCGCTCATGACCTCTCCTCTCGGTGGCAGCCCCGGGCCCGGGCGACCGGGCCGGTTCCGCGCCCGGGGCGCTAGGGTAGATCCTAGGCCCGGACCGGCCCGGACGGGGCCGGCACACCCGATCCAGGAGGTCCAGACCCCCGTGCCCACGCACAACCTCACCGCGCCGGCCCCCGGCGGCACCGCTCCCCTCGGGACCCTCGAGCCCGGGTCCGTGAGTCCCGCCCGGCCCGTGCCCGCGTCCATCCCCCGCCCGGAGTACGTCGGCCGGGCGGAGCCGGACGAGGGCCGCGGCGGCAACGTCTACAGCCCCGAGGAGATCGAGCTCATCCGCGACGCGGGCCGGATCGCGGCCCGCGCGCTGCAGGAGGCCGGCCGGGCGGCCGTGCCCGGCAGCACCACGGACGAGCTCGACCGGATCGCCCACGAGTACCTGTGCGACCACGGGGCCTACCCCTCCTGCCTGGGCTACCGGGGCTTCCCCAAGTCCATCTGCACGTCCCTCAACGAGGTGATCTGCCACGGCATCCCCGACTCCACGGTGCTCGAGGACGGCGACATCATCAACCTGGACGTCACCGCCTACAAGCACGGCTTCCACGGCGACACGAACCGGATGTTCCTCGTCGGCGAGGTCGACGAGCAGTCCCGCCTGCTGGTCGAGCGCACCGAGGAGGCCCTGAACCGCGCCGTCAAGGCCGTCCGCCCGGGCCGGGAGATCAACGTCATCGGCCGCGTCATCGAGAAGTACGCCCGGCGCTTCGGCTACGGCGTGGTGCGGGACTTCACGGGCCACGGGGTGGGCCGCGAGTTCCACTCCGGGCTGATCGTGCCCCACTACGACGCCGCGCCCTCCTACGCCATCCCCATGGTCCCCGGCATGGTCTTCACGATCGAGCCCATGCTGACCCTGGGCACGATCCAGTGGGAGCAGTGGGACGACGACTGGACGGTGACCACCCGGGACCGGCGGCGCACGGCGCAGTTCGAGCACACGATGGCCGTCACCGAGGACGGGGTGGACGTCCTCACCCTTCCGTAGACCCTGCCGTAGACTGCCCACTGATCATCCGACCACGGCCCCCCGAGAGGACCGCTCCATGACCACACCAGACCGTGACGCTTCCGCCGTCCCGAGCCGCCGCGTCATCGGCATCGACTTCGGCGGCACCGGCACCAAGGGCGGGATCGTGGACCTCGACACGGGCGAGCTCGTCGGCGAGCGCTTCCGGATCCCCACGCCCCGCCCCGCCACCCCGGAGAAGGTCGCCGAGGTGGTGGAGCAGATCGTCGCGGAGCTGCAGTCCCGCCCCGAGGCGCCGGCCCCGGACTCGCCGGTGGGCATCGTCTTCCCGGCGATCATCAAGGAGGGCGTCGCCCTGTCCGCGGCGAACATCGACAAGTCCTGGATCGGCACGGACGTCGACGCGCTCATGACCGAGCGGCTCGGCCGCCCCGTCGAGGCCCTCAACGACGCCGACGCCGCGGGACTGGCCGAGGCCGTCTACGGCGCCGGGCGGGGGGTCAAGGGCCTGGTCATCGTCATCACGCTGGGCACCGGCATCGGCTCCGCGCTGATCCTCAACGGCAAGCTCGTGCCCAACGCAGAGCTGGGCCACTTGGAGATCGACGGCCACGACGCCGAGACGAAGGCCTCCGCCGCCGCGCGCGAGCGCGAGGACATGCCCTGGAAGAAGTGGGCGACCACCCGGCTGCAGCGCTACTTCAGCCACGTGGAGTTCCTGTTCTCGCCCAACCTCTTCGTCGTGGGCGGCGGGGTGTCGAAGAAGGCGGAGAAGTTCCTGCCCTTCATCGAGCTGCGCACCCCCGTGAAGGTCGCCCAGCTGCGCAACAACGCCGGCATCGTGGGCGCCGCCCTGTGGGCCGGGGTCCCGCACGAGCCCGAGAGCTGAGCCGGCTCCGGCGACGACGACGCCCGGTCCCCTCCTGCGGGAGGTGACCGGGCGTCGTCGTCGCCGGGGCGAAAAAAACCCGCCGGGGGCCGCGGCTTCCCCTCCGCGGCCCCCGGCGGGAGCTTGTTGTGGTCCCCACCATACGGCCCCGCTCCGGCCTGCGGCAAGAGACACGCCGGGAACCGCCGCCACGACGCCCACGGCGGCCCCGGCCAGGCCTCAGAGCAGCCGCGGCTGGGACACGCCCTCGATCCCCTTGCCCCGCGCCCGCCGCCCCGGGCGCCGCTTGGCGGCACCGATCGGCTCCACGGTGGCGGGGATCGTCTGCTGCCCCGTCTGCTCTGCCTGCTGCCGGCGCAGCAGGTCGATCGCCTCCTCGAAGTCGCCCAGCCCGTCGAAGGCCTGGTAGACGCTCGCGAAGCGGAGGTAGGCCACCACGTCCAGGCGGCGCAGCGGGGCGAGGATCGCGAGCCCCACCTCGTGGGCCTCGATCTCGGCGGCGCCCAGCGCCCGGATCGTCTCCTCGACCTCCTGGGCGAGCATCGCGAGGTCGTCCTCGCTCACCGGCCGGCCCTGGCAGGCCTTGCGCACCCCGTTGACGATCTTCTGCCGGTCGAAGGGCTCGGTGACCCCCGAGCGCTTGATGACGGAGATCGTCGTGGTCTCGAGCGTGGTGAACCGGCGGCCGCACTCGGAGCATTGGCGGCGGCGGCGGATCGCCGTCCCGTCGTCCGTGGTGCGGCTGTCGACCACGCGGGAGTCGGTGTGACGGCAGAACGGGCAGTGCACGGTCGGATCAGCTCCCGGTGCGGATCGTGATGGCCCGGCCGTGCGCGGGCAGGTCCTCGGATCGCGCGACGGCCACGATGTCCTCCCCGATCCGGGCGAGCGCGTCCTGGCTGTACTCCACGATCTGCACGGCCTTCATGAACGCGGTGGTGGACAGGCCCTGGGCGTGCACGGCCGTCCCGCCCGTGGGCAGCACGTGGTTGGACCCGGCCGCGTAGTCGCCGAGCGGGACGGGGCTGTAGGGGCCCAGGAAGATCGCCCCCGCGTTGCGCACGCGGGCCGCGACCTCCTGCGGGTCGGCCGTGTGGATCTCGAGGTGCTCGGCGGCGTAGGCGTCCGCCACGGCGATCGAGGCGTCGAGGTCGTCGGTGAGGACCACCCCGGACTGCGGCCCGGACAGGGCCGTGGTGATCCGCTCGTGGTGCTTCGCCTCCGGCACCTGCACGGCCAGCTCCGCGGCGACCCGCTCGGCGAGCCCCGGCGAGTGGGTGATCAGGACCGCGCCGGCGGCGGGGTCGTGCTCGGCCTGGGAGATCAGGTCGGCGGCCACGTAGGCCGGCACCGCGGTGTCGTCGGCCAGCACGGCGATCTCGGTGGTCCCGGCCTCCGCGTCCACGCCGACCACGGAGCGCAGCAGGCGCTTGGCGGTGGCGACGTAGACGTTGCCCGGGCCGGTCACGGTGTCGACCGGCTCGAGGACGTCCTCGCCGTCCGTGACCCCGTAGGCCATGGCCGCCAGCGACTGGGCGCCGCCGACGGCCCAGACCTCGTCCACGCCCAGCAGCCCGGCGGCGGCGAGGATCGTGGGGTGCGGCAGGCCGCCGAACTCCTTCTGCGGCGGGCTGCACAGCACCACCGAGCCGACCCCGGCCGCCTGGGCGGGGACGACGTTCATGACCACGGACGAGGGGTAGACGGCGAGCCCGCCGGGCACGTACAGACCCGCCCGGCGCAGCGGCGTCCAGCGGTGCACGAGCACCGCGCCCGGGGCGACCTCCACGCGGGCGTCGGCCGGGCGCTGGGCGCGGGCGAAGGCCCGGGTCCGCTCGATGGCCGTCTCCAGGCCCCGGCGCACGGCCGGATCCAGCTCGTCGACGGCCCGGCGGATCTCCGCGGGGTCCACGCGCAGGGAGCCCTGCTCCACGCCGTCGAAGCGCCGCGCGTAGCGGCGCAGGGCGTCGGCGCCCTCGGTGCGGACCGCGGCCAGGATCTCCTCCACGGCCTGCTGCGCCGAGGCCAGCGACGTGGAGCTCTGCCGGGGCACGGCCGCCCGCAGCTCGGACCAGGACAGGTGCTGCCCGCGCAGGTCGATCGTCCGCAGGACAGGAGTCGTGGTCGGCTCAGCAGTAGTCACGCTCTCCATGGTATTCCACCCGGTGTTCCGGCGTGGCGTCCGGGCGGGCGCCCGCCCCCGCCCGGCGCCCGCCCGGGCGGGCTACACCTCCAGGCAGGTCGGGCCGAGCAGGACCTTGAGGTCCCCGAACAGGGCCGGTGAGGGATTCACCCGCAGGTCGGGGCCCAGGCGCAGGACCTGCACCTTCTGGCGCGTCTCCAGGTGGATGCGGACCTCGGAGTCCCCGCGGTGGTTGCGCAGCACGGCCCCGATCTCCTTGACCGTCTCCTCCGTGGCGCGGAACTCGGGCAGGGCGATGAGCACCGGCCCGCTGTGCCCGTCGGCCGAGAGCTCCGGCACGGTGAGCTCCTGGGCGGAGATCGTCACCGACCCGTCGTCCCGGCGCTGCAGCCGGCCCTTGATCACGCAGATGAGGTCCTCCGCGAGCACGCCCGCGATGGGGGCGTAGGCCTTGCCGAAGAACATGACCTCGATGGAGCCCGTCCGGTCCTCCAGCTCGACCCGCGCGTAGGCGTTGCCGGAGGTCTTGGCGATCCGCCGGGACAGGGAGGTGATCATGCCGGCCACGGTCACGACCGCGCCGTCCGGCCGGCCGTCCTCGCCCAGCAGCGGCTGGATCGAGGTGTCCGCGTACTGGCCCAGGGCCTCGTCCAGCCCGCGCAGCGGGTGGTCCGAGACGTAGAGGCCGAGCATCTCCCGCTCGAAGGCGAGCAGGTCCTTGCGGTCCCACTCGGGCACCTCCGGCACCGCGACGGTCAGGGACGTGGTCGGGTCCTCGTCGTCCATGCCCATGCCCCCGAACAGGTCGAACTGCCCGGCCGCCTCCTGGCGCTTCACGGCCACGGTGGCGTCCACGGCCTCCTCGTGGCACATCACGAGCCCCCGCCGGGTGTGGCCCAGCCGGTCGAAGGCCCCCGCCTTGACCAGGGACTCGATGGTGCGCTTGTTGCAGACCACGGCGGGGACCTTGGCGAGGAAGTCGTTGAAGGAGGTGAAGGCGCCGTGCTCCTCGCGGGCCTCCACCATCGCGCTGACCACGTTGGCGCCCACGTTGCGCACCGCGCCCATGCCGAAGCGGATGTCGGTGCCCACCGGGGTGAAGTTCAGGGCGGACTCGTTGACGTCCGGGGGCAGCACGGTGATGCCCATCCGGCGGCACTCGGTGAGGTACAGGGCGAGCTTGTCCTTGTCGTCCCCCACCGAGGTGAGCAGCGCGGCCATGTACTCGGCCGGGTAGTGGGCCTTGAGGTACGCCGTCCAGTAGGAGACGAGACCGTAGGCCGCGGAGTGGGCCTTGTTGAACGCGTAGTCCGAGAACGGGAGCAGGATGTCCCAGAGCGCCTTGATCGCCGCCTCGGAGTAGCCGCGCTCCGCCATGCCGCCGTGGAAGCCCTCGTACTGCTTGTCCAGCTCCGACTTCTTCTTCTTGCCCATGGCGCGGCGGAGGATGTCGGCCTGGCCGAGGGAGAAGCCCGCGACCTTCTGGGCGATCGCCATGACCTGCTCCTGGTAGACGATCAGGCCGTAGGTCGTGTTGAGGATCTCCGCGAGGGGCTCCTCGAGCTCGGGGTGGATCGGGGTGATCTCCTGCTGTCCGGTCTTGCGCAGCGCGTAGTTCGTGTGCGAGTTCGCGCCCATGGGCCCGGGGCGGTACAGCGCGATGACCGCGGAGATGTCCTCGAAGTTGTCCGGGCGCATGAGCTTGAGCAGCTGGCGCATGGGCCCTCCGTCCAGCTGGAACACCCCGAGGGTGTCGCCGCGGGCCAGCAGCTCGTAGGACTCGGCGTCCTCGAGACCGAGGTTCTCGAGGTCGAGGACGAAGCCGTCCTGGTTCAGGGTGATGTTCTCGAGGGCGTCGGAGATGATCGTCAGGTTGCGCAGGCCCAGGAAGTCCATCTTGATCAGCCCGAGACCCTCGCACGTGGGGTAGTCGAACTGCGTGATGACCTGCCCGTCCTGCTCACGGCGCATGATCGGGATGATGTCGATCAGCGGGTGCGAGGACATGATCACGCCGGCCGCGTGCACCCCCCACTGGCGCTTGAGCCCCTCGAGCCCCTCGGCGGTCTCGAAGATCTTCTTCGCCTCGGGGTCCTGCGCGAGGACCTCGCGCAGCTCGTCGGCCTCGCCGTGGCGCTTGGCGGAGTCGTCGTAGACGTCCTTGAGGGAGATGCCCTTGCCCATCACGTCCGGCGGCATGGCCTTGGTGAGCTTCTCCCCCATCGAGAACGGGTAGCCGAGCACGCGCGAGGAGTCCTTGAGCGCCTGCTTGGCCTTGATGGTGCCGTAGGTGACGATCATGGCCACGCGCTCGTCGCCGTACTTCTCGGTGACGTAGTGGATCACCTCGGAGCGGCGGCGGTCGTCGAAGTCGACGTCGAAGTCGGGCATGGACACGCGGTCCGGGTTGAGGAAGCGCTCGAAGATCAGCCCGTGCTCCAGCGGGTTCAGCTCGGTGATGCGCATGGCATACGCGACCATGGAGCCGGCCCCGGAGCCGCGGCCCGGTCCCACGCGGATCCCGTTGTTCTTCGCCCAGTTGATGAAGTCGGCCACCACCAGGAAGTACCCCGGGAAGCCCATCTGCAGGATGATGCCCTTCTCGTAGTCCGCCTGACGCTGGACGTCCTCGGGGATCCCGCCCGGGAAGCGGTGGTGCAGGCCGCGCTGGACCTCCTCCACGAACCAGGACTCCTCGTCGTGGCCCTCGGGGGTCGGGAAGCGGGGCATGTAGTTCGCGGAGGTGTCGAAGTCGACGTTGCAGCGCTCCGCGATCTCCAGGGTGTTGTCGCAGGCCTCCGGGAAGTCGCGGAACAGCTCCCGCATCTCCGCGGGCGATTTCAGGTAGAACTCGTCGGCGTCGAACTTGAACCGCTTCGGGTCCGCCAGGGTGGAACCGGACTGCACGCACAGCAGGGCGGCGTGCGACTTGGCGTCCTCGGCGTGGGTGTAGTGCAGGTCGTTGGTGGCCACCAGCGGCAGCTGCAGGTCCTTGGCGAGTTTCAGCAGGTCGGCGGTGACCTGCTTCTCGATCCCCAGGCCGTGGTCCATGAGCTCGCAGTAGAAGTTCTCCGCGCCGAAGATGTCCCGGAACTCGGCCGCGGCCTGCCGGGCCTCCTGGTACTGGCCCAGGCGCAGGCGGGTCTGGACCTCGCCGGAGGGGCACCCCGTGGTCGCGATCAAGCCCTTGCCGTAGGTGTTCAGCAGCTCCCGGTCCATGCGCGGCTTGTACAGCTGGCCCTCGAGGGAGGCGAGGGACGAGGCGCGGAACAGGTTCTGCATGCCCTCCGTCGTCTCCGCGAGCAGCGTCATGTGCGTGTAGGCGCCGCCGCCCGAGACGTCGTCCCGGCCGCCGTCGGCGAACTTCACCCGGGTGCGGTCCGAGCGGGCGGTGCCCGGCGTCAGGTACGCCTCCACGCCGATGATGGGCTTGATCCCCGCGTTGCGGGCCTTGTTCCAGAAGTCGAACGCCCCGAACACGAACCCGTGGTCGGTGGTCGCGAGGGAGGACATCCCCAGCTCGTGGCAGGCCTCGAAGAGGTCGTCGAGCCGTGCCGCACCGTCGAGCATGGAGTACTCGGTGTGCACGTGCAGGTGGGTGAAGCTGTTCTTGCCGGTCGCCGTCGTCACCCGACCAGTGTAGTGGTCCGCGCCGGCCGTCCCGCCGCGCCCGGCCCGGCCCCGGCGAGGGTCCGGACCGGGCGCGGCCGATCAGGCGGGTCCGCCGTCGCGCAGGGTCTCGAGGGCGAACGAGAGGTCCGGCGGGTACGGGCTCTCGAACTCGACGGGCTCCCCCGAGCCGGGGTGCTCGAAGCCCAGCCGCTTGGCGTGCAGCCACTGCCGGGTCAGCCCGAGGCCGGCCGAGAGCGCGGGGTCCGCCCCGTAGGTGAGGTCGCCGCAGCAGGGGTGGCGCAGCGCGGAGAAGTGCACCCGGATCTGGTGGGTGCGCCCGGTCTCCAGGTGCACCTCGACGAGGGCCGCCCGGCCGAACGCCTCCAGCACCTCGTAGTGGGTGACCGACGTGCGGCCGCCCTCGACCACGGCGAAGCGCCACTCGTAGCCGGGGTGGCGGCCGATCGGGGCGTCGATCGTCCCGCGCAGGGGGTCCGGCAGGCCCTGGACCACGGTGTGGTACACCTTCGTGACCGTCCGCTCCTTGAACGCGCGCTTGAGCGCGGTGTACGCCCGCTCGGTGCGGGCCACGACCATCAGCCCGGACGTACCGACGTCCAGCCGGTGCACCACGCCGGCGCGCTCCGGGGCCCCGGAGGTGCTCACGGTGACGCCCGCGCCCGCCAGGGCGCCGACCACGGTGGGCCCCTTCCAGCCCGGGGACGGGTGCGCGGCCACGCCCGGCGGCTTGTCGATCACCACGATGTCGTCGTCGAGGTGGACCACCCGGAAGTCCTCGACGAGCTGCGGCACGATCCGCGTCGGGTCCTCGGGGACGGGCACGTGCACGGTCAGCGTCTGCGAGGCCTCCACGCGGAAGGACTTGGCGACCGGCCGGTCGCGGTGCAGCACGCGGCCCTCCGCGCAGAGACCGGCGGCCACGGAGCGCGAGAGCCCGGTCAGGGCGGCCACAGCGGCGTCCGCGCGGTGGCCCTCGAGCTCGGGGGGCACGGTGAAGCGCTCCGGAACGTGCTCGGGCGCGTCGGGCACGGGATCAGCCACGGGTTCCCTCCTCCTCCGGCGAGGCCTCGAGCCGCTGCGCCCCCGGGGCGCGCGTCCCCGTGCGGGTGCCGTCGAGCTCCCGCCCGAGCAGCGTCAGGAGCACCACGAGGCACACCCCCGTGACCACCCCGCAGTCGGCGATGTTGAAGATCGCGAACCGCGGCACGGCGATGAAGTCCACCACGTGGCCCACCCCGAAGCCCGGCTCCCGGAGGAGCCGGTCGGTCAGGTTGCCGAGGGCGCCGCCGAGGACCAGGCCCAGGGCCAGCGCCCACGCGGCCGAGCGGACGCGGCGCAGGGTGAGCACGATCAGGACGGAGACGACCGCCATGACCACGGTGAAGACCCAGGTGATGTCCTCGCCCAGGGAGAACGCCGCTCCGGGGTTGCGGATGAACTGCCACCACAGCAGGCCCTCGACCACCGGGGTGCGCTCGCCCAGTGTCATGGTGGAGACGACCCACCACTTGGTGAGCTGGTCCGCGGTGTAGACGACCAGCGCGGCGGCCGCCGCGAGCAGCAGGACGCCCCGCGGCGCCCCGCGCCCGGACGCGCCGGCGGGGATCTCGGGGTGCTCGCTCATGCTCTCCTCGGGTGACGGCACGGGATGCGGAGGCCGGCCCGCGGCGCGGGGCGGCGGGGACCTCGGCCCCGTTCCATGGTGCCACGTCCGCCCGGACGCCCCCGCGGGGCGACGACGGAGGGACCGGCACGTGGCCGGTCCCTCCGCGAGTGGTGCGCCGTGGCCGGTGCTCAGGCCTGGTCGGCCGTCACCGCGCCGGCAGCTCCGGCGGTGCTGTCCGCGGCGGGGGCGGGCTCGAGCGAGGGCGTGGTGTCCAGGTCCTGCAGCTGGTCCTCGATGTAGGCCTTGAGGTTGGTGCGGTAGTCCTGCTCGAAGGTGCGCAGCCCCGAGACCCGGGCCTGCAGCTCGGCCTGCTCCTCCTGCAGGGCGGTGAGAGTCTCCTCGCGCGTGCGCTGGGCGTCGGTGACGAGCTCCTCGGCCCGGTCGCGGGCCGCTCCGATGATCCGGTCGCGCTCGGCGGTGCCCTCGGCGACGTACTCGTCGTGCAACTTCTGGGCCATCGCCAGGACACCGGCCGCGGACTGCGCTGCGCCGGTGGCGGGCGCCGTCTCCGCGGGGGCGGCCGCGCCGGTCTCCGGCAGCTCGGCCGGCTCGGTCGCGGCCGGCTCGGTCGCGCCGGCCGCTTCCGGGGAGCCGGCTGCGGCGGCGCCCGTCCCGGCGGTGCCCGCGGCCTCGGTGTCCTGCGCGGCGGGCAGACCGGGCTCGGAGACCGGCGAGGGCGTGGAGTCGCGGGGGGCGACGGGCTGCCCGGCGGCCTCGAGCTGCTGCTTGAGGTCGGTGTTCTCCTGGTTCAGGCGGCGCAGCTCCACGACGATCTCGTCGAGGAAGTCGTCGACCTCGTCCTGGTCGTAGCCCTCCCGGAACTTGGTGGGCTGGAACCGCTTGTTGATCACGTCTTCGGGCGTCAGGGGCATGAGTGCATTCCTTCGTGGGCGGGGCGCGGGCGCGGCCCGCGGCGGGGGATCCGTCCGACCGGGACCGGGCGGCGCGGTGGCCGGCACCGGGGCGGTCGTGCGGTTACAGCGTACAGGCCGGTCCGCGGCGGACCGGCTGCCGGCCGCGGCGTCGTCCGGCCGGATCGGCGCAGGCCGGATCCGATCTGATCCGATCGGGTCCGGCCGGACCGGTTCAGATCAGCATCGAGCCGATGATGCCCTGGACGATGCTGACGGCGAAGATGAGGATGAGGAACCCGAGGTCCAGCGACACCCCGCCGAAGCGCAGCGGCGGCACGATCCGCCGCAGCCAGCGCATCGGCGGGTCGGTGACGGTGTACACGGCCGACGCCCCGACGAGCGCGGCCCCGCGGGGCCGCCAGTTGCGGGCGAACATCTGCACCCAGTCGAGGACGAGGCGCGCCAGCAGCGCGACGTACACGAGGTGCAGTGCCAGGTACAGCACGGAGAGCAACAGGTCCATCGGTCCGCCTCAGTCGTCCTGCTGGTCGTCGGGCTCGTCCTCGCCGCCGGCGGGGTGGCCGACGACCTCCACGTAGGACGGGGTGAGCAGGAAGACCTTGCCGGTCACCCGCTCGATGGAGCCGTGCAGGGCGAAGACCAGGCCGGCGGAGAAGTCCACGAGCCGCTTGGCCTCGGCGTCGCCCATGTCGCTGACGTTCATGATGACGGGCGTGCCCTCGCGGAAGGCCTCGCCGATGGACTTCGCGTCGTTGTAGGAGCGGGGGTGGACCGTGGTGATGGTGCGCAAGGTCGAGCTGTCCTCTCGAGAGCTGGAGGGGGCGCGTTTGATGGGGGTGACCGGCGCCCGGTACTCGGCCGACCGGCGCGGCACGGCCACCGCGGTGGACTCGTGGGCGCGGGTCTCGCGCGCGTCCTCGCGGACCGCGACGGCGGACTGGTGCTCCTGGCGGGACGGCGTCGGGTCGTCGTAGTCCTCGTCCGTCTCGGCGAGGCCGAGATAGATCATGGTGCGGCGCAACGCTCCGGCCATGGTGCTCTCCTTGACTGTCTGTGCGGATATCGGCGGTGGGGGGAGTTCCGGGATCCTGGGGCCGTCCGCGCCCGTGCTGCTGCGCGGCACGCGGGTCGGCCCCGGCCCCGCGGGGCCGTCCTCCAAGCTATCCTACGGGCGCCCGGGGGCCGAAGATATCGGAGCCGACGCGCACGTGCGTGGCTCCCCTGGCGACGGCCTCCTCGAGGTCCTGGCTCATGCCGGCGGACACCGCGGTGGCCCCCGGCAGGGACCGGCGCAGCTGCTCGGAGATCTCCCGGAGCCGGTCGAAGGCCGGTCCGGGCGGCGCCCCCAGCGGGGCGACGGCCATGACCCCTCCGGCCCGCAGGCCCTCGGTGCCCGCGATCTGCTCGGCGAGCCCCACGACGTCCTCGGGGCGGGCCCCGCCCCGGCGCTCCTCGGCGTCCAGGGAGACCTGGACGAGGCACGTCAGGTCCCGGTCGGCGCACGGACCGGGTGCGGCGTCACCGGCCGCCACGGCCTCGCGGTGCCGCTGCACGGCCCGGCCGAGAGCGGTCACCAGGGAGGCCCGGTCCACGGAGTGCACCCAGGACGCGTAGCGCACCACGGACTTCGCCTTGTTGGACTGGAGCTGGCCCACGAAGTGCCAAGTGAGGGGCCCGTCCACGAGCCCGGACACCTCGCGGGCCTTCGGTGCGGCCTCCTGGTCCCGGTTCTCCCCCACGTCCCGGACACCCAGCCGGTGCAGCCGGGCCACGTCCGCGGCGGGGAAGAACTTGGTCACGGCGACCAGCACCGGCTCCTCCGCCACGCCGCCGCCCTGCGCCGCGGCGGTGATCCTGGAGCGCACGCGCTCGAGGGACCGGGCGAGCTCCCGGGTGCGCGGGTCGTCGCCGGCGGGCTCGGCCGGGGACGCGCTCACGCCGCGACCTCCCTGCGGGCGCCGGTGCCCCAGACGAGGCCGACGATCCGGCCGGATCCGGGGTCCCGGCGGTGCGAGGACAGCTGCTCGTTCTCCCGGGTGCAGGACGGCTCCGGGGCGGCCGGCTCCACGACGCCGACCCCGAGGGAGGACAACCGGTCCCGGGCGCCCGCGCGCAGGTCCAGGGCCGGGGTGCCCCAGGACGTCGTGGCGGCGACCGCGGGGATCCGCGCCACGGACTGCTCGTGCAGGGCGGCGGGCACCTCGTAGCAGCTCCCGCAGATCGAGGGGCCGATCCAGGCCGTGAGCCTGCGGGCACCACGGGCCAGCAGCTGCTCGACCGTGCGCTCGAGCACGCCGTCGAGCAGCCCGCGGCGGCCGGCGTGCGCCACACCGGTGACGGGTCCCTGCGGGCCCGCACCCACCAGGACCACCGGCACGCAGTCGGCGACCATCACGGCCAGCGGCACGCCCCTGGTGCTGACCGCGGCGTCCGCGGTCGGCACGGCCGGGCGGTCCTGCCGGTCCGCGTCGGCGACGTCCGTGCCGTGCACCTGCTCGAGGAACACGAGCGAGCCCCCGGGAACGCCCATGGACCGCTCGAGGGCGGCGCGGCGGTTCCGCACCGCCGTCGCGTCGTCGCCCGTGTGCAGCGCGAGATTGCCCGCGCCGCGGTCCGTGAACGCCACCCGGACGCCCTGCCCGACCTCGTCCTGCCACCAGAACACCGGATCCTCCTCCACCTGCCTCGTCGTGCCGCCGCCGGGACCGGCGGCGGCGGGGATTAACGCGCCCGGGGGCGGACGCGGGTCCTCCGCGTCCGCCCCCGGGGAGCGGGACTCACTTCAGGAAGTCGGGGAAATCCAGGGAGTCCTTGCGCGCGGAGCCCGCCCCGGCGCCGGCCTCGGCCTCGGCCGGCAGGTCGACGTCGAAGCCGGCGTCGTCGGGCACGTCGTCGTTCTGCACCGGCTGCGACCAGCGCTGCGAGCTCGCGGGCTGGCCGAAGGCCGGGGCGCCGCCGCGCTGCGGGGCGCGGCCCACGCCGGCGGGCTGACCGGCGCCGGAGCCGAAGGCCGCGCGCGTGGTCGCGGCCTGCTGGGCGGCCGCGTTGGTGTTGTTGGCGTTGGTCTCCGGGCTCACCGAGTCGAAGCCCGCGGCGATGACCGTGACGCGGGCCTGGTCGCCCAGGGCGTCGTCGATGACCGCGCCGAAGATGATGTTGGCCTCGGGGTGGGCGACCTCCTGGACCAGGCGGGCGGCCTCGTTGATCTCGAACAGCCCGAGGTCGGACCCGCCCTGGATGGACAGCAGCACGCCGTGGGCGCCGTCGATGGAGGCCTCCAGCAGCGGGGACGCGATGGCGAGCTCGGCGGCCTTCACGGCACGGTCCTCGCCCTGCGCGGCGCCGATCCCCATCAGCGCCGAGCCGGCGCCCTGCATCACGGACTTCACGTCGGCGAAGTCGAGGTTGATCAGGCCCGGGGTGGTGATCAGATCGGTGATGCCCTGCACGCCCGAGAGCAGCACCTGGTCCGCGGACTTGAAGGCGTCGAGCATGGACACGTTGCGGTCGGAGATGGACAGCAGCCGGTCGTTGGGGATCACGATGAGGGTGTCGACCTCGTCGCGCAGCGTCTCGATCCCGTTCTCGGCCTGGTTGGACCGGCGGCGGCCCTCGAAGGTGAACGGGCGCGTGACGACGCCGATGGTCAGGGCACCCAGCGACCGCGCGATGCGGGCGACCACGGGGGCTCCGCCGGTGCCCGTGCCGCCGCCCTCGCCGGCCGTCACGAAGACCATGTCGGCCCCCTTGAGGACCTCCTCGATCTCCTCGTGGTGGTCCTCCGCCGCCTGGCGCCCCACGTCGGGGTTGGCGCCGGCCCCCAGCCCGCGGGTGAGCTCGCGCCCGACGTCGAGCTTGACGTCGGCGTCGCTCATCAGCAGGGCCTGCGCGTCGGTGTTGATCGCGATGAACTCGACGCCGCGCAGCCCCTCCTCAATCATCCGGTTGACGGCGTTGACGCCGCCGCCGCCGATTCCGACGACCTTGATGACGGCCAAGTAGTTCTGGGGGGTGGAGGAGTCCATGGGTACCTAACTTGAGATGGTTCGGGTCCGGGATCGCGAGCTGTTCCTCAACCCTCGATCGAGAGTTGAACATCAGGCCGTCAGCTGCCGTCCCGGGAGGTTCGATGTCGAGGTCAAGCCTAACAACCGCGGGGAGCACCTGCACGACAAGCCATACCGCTTTCGACACTTTTCGCCAAAACCGCACGTCGTGCCGGGTTTCGGCACAGCTCTCGACCTCCGGTCGAAGGTGAGACCGGGGCGGTGGCGCTCAGCGCACGACGGGGCGCGTGGGGCTCGACACGTCGTAGGTCTCGATCCCGCTGCCGGCCCCCCGGGCCTCGACGAGCTCGCGCAGCACCTGCGACTTGAGCTCGCTGTCCTCCGCGGTGCCCCAGACCACCGTGCGGCCGTCGGTGAAGGCCAGCTCCACGGAGGACAGCGACTCCGCGGAGGCCGTGCGCAGCTGGGCGAGCACGGACTCGGGCAGCGCGGCCAGCACGTCCGCGATGGCGTCGAACCGCTCCGTCCCGAGCACCTCGCGCCCGCCCGTGACCACGGGGACCCCGGCCTCCTGCGCGGAGCCGGCGGTCATCAGCTCCACGCCCTCCGAGTCGACGACCACGAACTCGCCGCCGTCCTCGATCGCCGCCACGGGCACGCGCTCGTGCAGCGCCACCACGAGGTGGTGCGGGGGCTCGAGGAGCACCTCGATGGAGCGGACCTGCGGGATCCGGCCCACCCGCTCCCGGACCTCGTCCTTGGAGATCCGGGTCAGCGGCACGCCCTGGTAGGCCTCGAGCGCGGACTCGACCCGGGCCGGGTCGGTGAGCTCGGCGCCGCGCACCGTGATCTCCCGGACGGCCAGCACCGGGGAGAGGAACAGGACGCCGGCCAGCACGGCCAGGGCGGCCAGCGCACCGAGGACCGCGCCGATCCGGCGTCGCCGGCGCCGGGCGGAGGGCGAGGCGGGGAAGGCGACGACGGTGGCCCCCACCGCCGTGGAACCGGCGCCCGTGGCACCGGACGCGGTCGGACCCGGCGCGGCGGGTCCGGACGCGCTGGGTCCGGACGCGCCGGGTCCGAACGGCGCGGGACCGGACGCCGCCGTGCCGGTCGTCCCGGCGCCGCGGGCACCGGGTGCCGGGGCGCCCGTGGACCCGACCGCCGTGGACCCGGCCCGTGCGGGCTCGTCCTCGGGCGCGACCCGGGAGGCGGTCAGCGTGCGGGACGCGGCCCGGTCCTGCCGGTGCCGCCGCCAGGCGCTGAACCGGCCGCCGGCGGCCGGCACCTCCTCGAAGCCGTCCTCGTCGGCCAGGGGTGTGACCTTGGTGCCGTCGTTGACGCGCACCCGCGGTCCCTGCGGACCGGCCGCGCCGGACGGCGTGGTCCCGCCGGACGGGGTGGTCCCGCCGGACGGGGTGGCCGTCTCCGGCGGGTGGGCGCCGCCGCGCTCGGCCGGCCCGGCGGCGGGCGGCCCGGGGGCCTGCTCCGGTTCGCTCCCCTGCTCCGGGCGCTCGGGGGGCAGATCCCCGCCGGTGCCGGAGGAGTCGCCCAGCCGGGGCTGGTGCGGGCGGCCGTGCCGGCTCATCAGCGGGCTCCGAGGCGGTCCACGAGCCGGGGGCCGAGGGCGGTGACGTCCCCGGCGCCCATCGTGAGCACGAGGTCCCCGGGGCGGGCCGACCGCGCGGCCCGGTGCACCGCGTCGGCACCGTCCGGGACGTAGCGGACGTGGGCGGGGGCGCGGTCGGTGACCACCTCGCTGGTGAGGCCGGGGACGGGCTGCTCCCGCGCGGCGAAGATGTCGAGGACCAGGGCCTCGTCGGCGAGGGCGAGGGCGTCGGCGAACTCGGCCGCGAACTCGCGGGTGCGGGAGAACAGGTGCGGCTGGAAGATGGCGATGACCCGGTGCCCGGCCGCGACCTCGCGGGCCGCGGTGAGCGCGGCGACCACCTCGGTCGGGTGGTGGGCGTAGTCGTCGAACACCCGGATCCCGCCGACCTCGCCCCGCAGGTCGAAGCGCCGGGCGGAGCCGTGGAAGCCGGCGAGCCCGCGCACCGCGTCCGCGGGCGGGACGCCGGCCTCGACGGCCACGCAGAAGGCGGCGGTCGCGTTCAGGACGTTGTGCCGGCCCGGGACCGCGAGCTCGAGCCGCTCCTCGCGGCGGTCCGCGCCCTCGCCCAGCAGCAGCGTGCTGCGGGTGCGCAGCCCGTCGGCGTCCCCGGGGACCACCTGGACGTCGGAGGCCGGGTCCGTGCCGTAGCTGACGACCCGCCCGCCGGCGGCACGGTGACGCTGCGCGAGGGCGCGCGAGCCGGGGTCGTCCTGGCAGGCGACGAGCAGCCCGTCCGCGGGCAGCGTCGCGGCGAACTCGTCGAAGGCCCGGAAGAAGGCCTCCCGGGAGGGGTAGAAGTCGAGGTGGTCGGGCTCGATGTTGGTGACCACGGCGATCCGGGGGCCGTAGGCGAGGAAGGAGCCGTCCGATTCGTCGGCCTCCGCCACGAACCACGGGCCCGGGCCCAGGGCGGCGTTGGAGCCGAGGTCGGCCACGTGCGCGCCGATCGCCCAGGAGGGCTCCAGGCCGGCGGTGTGCAGCGCGAGCGCGGCCATGGCGCTGGTGGTGGTCTTGCCGTGGGTGCCCGCCACGGCCACGACCGAGCGGCCGTGCATCGCGGCCGCGAGCGCCGCGGAGCGGTGCAGCACGCGCAGCCCCGCGGCCCGGGCGGCGGAGAGCTCGGGGTCGTGGTCCGGGATCGCGGTGGACACCACCACGGTCCGCGCCCCCTCGACGTGGCCGGGGTGCTGGCCCACGTGCACGGTGGCGCCCAGGTCGCGGAGCTGGTGCAGGACCGGGGAGTCCTGGCGGTCGGAGCCGCTGACCGGCACCCCGCGGGCCAGCATGAGCTTCGCGACGGCGGACATGCCCGCGCCGCCGATGCCGATGAAGTGGACCCGGCCCAGCAGGGCGGGGTCGGTGCCGGGCTCAGCGTTCACGGGGGACCTCCTCGAGGATCAGCCGTGCCATGACGGCGTCGGCGTCGCGCACCCCGTGGCCGCGGCTCGCGGCGGCCATCGCCGCGAGCCGGTCGGGGTCCGCCGCCAGGGGGTGGATGTGCCGGCGGTACCAGTCGGGGGTGAACTCGTCGTCGGCGACGAGCTGCGCGGCGCCGGCGGCCACGAGGGAGGCGGCGTTGAGCGCCTGCTCGCCGTTGCCCACCGGCAGCGGGACGAACACGGCGGGCAGGCCCACGGCGGCGACCTCCGAGACGGTCGCGGCGCCCGCGCGGGCCACGAGCAGGTCCGCCGCGGCGTAGACGCGCTCCATGCCGTCCACGTACTCGACCTGCACGTAGCCGGGGGCGCTCAGCGGGGTGCCGTCGGCGCGGGTGAGCCGCTTGCCGCGGCCGGTGACGTGGAGCAGCTGGTGGCCGTGCGCGGCGACCTCCTCGGCGATCCCGGCCACGGTGCGGTTCATGGCGAGCGCGCCCGAGGAGCCGCCGGTGACCACCACGGTGGTCCGGTCCGGGTCCAGGCCGAAGGACCGGCGGGCCTCGGCGCGGTGGGCCTCCCGGTCCAGGCCGGAGATCTCCCGGCGCATGGGCATCCCGACGGTCACGGCGCCGCGCAGCGGGGTGCCGGGGAACGCGGTGGCCACGGTCCTGGCCCAGCGGGCGCCCACCCGGTTGGCCAGGCCCGGGCGGGCGTTGGCCTCGTGGACCACCACGGGCAGTCCGCGCCGGGCGGCGGCGAGGTAGACGGGGGTGCAGACGTAGCCGCCGACGCCGAGCACGACGTCGGGCCGGACCCGGTCCAGGATCTCCCCGGCCTGCCGCACCGCGCCGAGCAGCCGCCCGGGCAGCCGGACGAGGTCCACGGAGGGGCGCCGGGGCAGCGGCACCCGGTCCACGAGCTCCAGCTCGAGCCCGGCCTGCGGGACGAGCCGCGTCTCCATCCCGGAGGCGGTGCCCACGGCCGTGAGCCGGGCCTCCGGGGCCTGCTCCCGCAGGGCCGCGGCCACGGCCAGCAGCGGGCTGACGTGGCCGGCGGTGCCGCCGCCGGCCAGCAGGACCGACGGCGCGGGGCCGCCGGGAGGGGGTTCGGACGGTGTCATGCGCGATCCTCGTTCGGGGTGCGGGGGCGGGGGGTGCGGGCGGGGACCTGGATCCGGCGCGGCAGCCGGGTGAAGGACATCACGACGCCGACGGCCGCGAGGCTCATCAGCAGCGACGACCCACCGTAGCTGATGAACGGCAGGGGGATGCCGATCACGGGCAGCACGCCGGTGACCATGCCGATGTTGATGAACGCCTGGCCCACGAGCCAGGTGACGATGCAGGCCGTGGCGATCCGCACGAAGCTGCTGCGGGCCCGCAGGATGACCCGGGCCATCGCCAGGGCCATGACCGCGAACAGGCCGAGGATCAGCACCGTCCCCAGCAGGCCCAGCTCCTCGCCGATGATCGAGAAGATGTAGTCGTTGTGGGCCTCGGGGACGTAATTGTACTTGAGCCGGGACTGCCCCAGCCCCACGCCCCACCAGCCGCCCGAGGCGAGGGCGTTGAGGCCCTGCTCGGCCTGGTAGCAGGCGTCGGTGGCCCCGCACTCGCCGAAGAGCCAGCCGGTGATCCGGTCCACGCGGTGCGGGGCGGTGGCGATGGCCAGGGTGCCGGCCACCGCGGCACCGGCGGCCGCGATCGCGAACAGGCGCAGCGGCGCCCCGGCGAAGAACAGGGCGGCCGCGTAGATCAGGACGAAGACGAGGGCCGTGCCCACGTCGTCGCCGAGCACGATCATGAGGGCCGGCACCCCGATGCCCAGGCCGGAGGGCCACAGGGCCTGGCGCCAGTCCCGCACGGCCTCGCCCTGCCGGGCCAGGACCATCGCCAGCCAGATCGCCACGGCGAGCTTGGCGGCCTCGGAGGGCTGGAAGGACTGCCCGCCCACCACGATCCAGTTCCGGTTGCCGTTGATCTCCTGCCCGAGCGGGGTGAAGACGAGGCCCAGCAGCAGCACGGCCAGGATCAGCAGCCCGGTGGCGCCCCGGCGGTACCAGGCGGTGGGCACGAAGGACAGGGCGAACATCAGCAGCACGCCCAGCCCGCCGAAGGTGGCCTGCTTGACGAAGTAGGAGTACGCGGACTCCTGGGCGGAGATGGACTCCACGGCCGAGGCGGAGAGGACCATCATGATGCCGATGCCGGTGAGCAGCAGCACGGAGCCGGCCAGGGCGTAGTAGGAGTGGATGAGCGGACCGTCCACGACGGCCTGCCAGAAGCGGCGCATCCCGCCCGCGGGTCCGGCGCCCGACCGGGCGGTCCCCGCCCGGTCCTGCACCGCGCTCACGTGAGCCGCTCCACGAGGTCGGCGACCTCCCGCACGAACGCGTCCCCGCGGTGGGCGTAGGAGCCGAACTGGTCCATCGAGGCGGAGGCCGGGGCCATGAGCACCGTGTCGCCCTCCTGCGCGACCTCGTGGGCGAGCCGGACCGCCTCCCCCATCACGGCGTCGCCCGCCCCGGCGCCGGAGCGCTCGGCGGTCCGCAGCACCGGCACCTGCGGGGCGTGGGCGGCCAGCGCGGCCAGCAGCGCGTCGTTGTCCGTGCCGATGAGCACCACGGTGCGCAGCCGGGCGGCGTGCCGGGCGACGAGACGGTCGTAGGAGACGCCCTTGGACAGTCCGCCGGCGATCCAGACCACGGGGTCGAACGCGGCCAGTGCGGCGTCGGCCGCGTGCGGGTTGGTGGCCTTGGAGTCGTTGATCCACAGCACCCCGTGCGTCCGCGCGACGGCCTGGATCCGGTGGTCGCCCGGCTCCCAGGAGCGCAGTCCCTCCCGCACGGCCTCCGGCGGGACCCCGGCCGCCCGGGCGAGCGCGGCGGCGGCCAGGGCGTTGGCCACCCCGTGGGGCGTGGGCAGCGGGCCGGTGTCGCCGATCGAGGCGAGCTCGAGGGCGGCGCCGCGGCGGTCCTCGAGGAAGGCGCGGTCGACGAGCAGGTCCTCCACGACGCCCAGCATGCTGACGTCGGGGGTCTCGAGGGTGAAGCCCACCGCACGGCAGCCCTCCACCACGTCGGCCTCCTCGACCATGCGCACCGTCTCGGCCTGCTGGGCGTTGTACACGCAGGCCACCCGGGTGTTCTCGTAGATCCGGGACTTGTCCGCCACGTAGTTGTCGTAGCCGCCGTGCCAGTCCACGTGGTCCTCGGCCACGTTGAGCACCACGGACGCCAGCGGCGACATCGAGGAGGTCCAGTGCAGCTGGAAGCTGGACAGCTCCACGGCCAGGACATCGTGCTCGACCGGCTCGCGCAGCGCGTCGAGGATCGGGGTGCCCACGTTGCCCACGGCGGCCGTGGTGAGCCCCCCGGCCCGCAGCATCGCCGCGGTCATCCCCACCGTGGTGGTCTTGCCGTTGGTGCCGGTGATGCACACCCACTCGGCGGTCCTGCGCCCGGCGCGCTCGCGGACCCGCCAGGCGAGCTCCACGTCGCCCCAGATCTGGATGCCCTCGGCGGCCGCGGCGGCCAGCAGGGGGTGCTCGGGCCGCAGTCCCGGGGAGGTGACCACCAGCTCGGGGCGTGCGCCCTCCACGTCGGGGACCGCCTGCTCGCCGGTGTGCCCCAGCAGGACGTCGGCGGCGCCCACGATCCGGAGGGTGTCGGCCTTGGCCCGGGTCTCGGGGGTGTCCGCCCCGTCGACGACGACGACCCGGGCGCCGAGCTCGACGAGGGTGTCCGCGGCGGCGAAGCCCGACAGCCCGATCCCGGCCACGACCACGCGCAGCCCGGACCAGTCGGCGTCCCAGGAGGTGAGACCGGCCAGGCGCGGGCGGTCGAGGACGGGGTTGTCGTTGCTGGCGTGGATCATTGGATCATTCCTCCGTGGGAGAGCAGCCAGTCGCCGTAGAAGACGCCGAGCGCGGCCGCGACGAACAGCCCGGCGATGATCCAGAAGCGGACCACGATGGTCACCTCGTTCCAGCCCTTGAGCTCGAAGTGGTGCTGCAGCGGCGCCATCTTGAAGATGCGCCGGCCGCCGGAGAGCTTGAAGTAGCCGACCTGCAGGATCACGGAGACCGTGATCACCACGAACAGCCCGGCGATGAGCACCAGCAGCAGCTCCGTGCGGGTGAGCACCGCGAACGCGGCGAGCGCGCCGCCGAGGCCGAGGGAGCCGGTGTCGCCCATGAAGATCTTCGCCGGGGAGGTGTTCCACCACAGGAAGCCCACGAGGGCGCCGACGAGGGCGGCGGCGGTGAGGGCGAGGTCGGCGGCGTCGCGCACCTCGTAGCAGACGCCCTCGGCCACGGAGCCGCAGAGGTGGGTGTTCTGCCACATCGCGATCAGCAGGTAGCCGCTGAACACGAGGATGGACGCCCCGGTGGCGAGCCCGTCGAGGCCGTCGGTGAGGTTCACGGCGTTGGTGGTGGCGGTCGCGATCAGGTTCACCCAGATGACGAAGAGCACGGCGCCGAGCGCGGTGCCCGCGAAGGCGAGGTCGAGGGCGGTGTCCCGGGTCACGGAGATCGCCGAGGACGCGGGGGTCGTGCCCTGCGGGCCGGGGACCAGCAGCACGAGCAGGGCGAAGGCGGTGCCGATGAGGCCCTGGAGCACGATCTTGCCCACGGGGCTGAGCCCGAGGTTCTGCTTCTTGGCGATCTTCTTGTAGTCGTCGATGAACCCCACGAAGCCCATGCCGAGCATCAGCAGCAGCGCGGAGAGCCCGGAGAGGGTGACGCCGCCGTAGGCCGGCCACACGATCCCGGAGATCAGGTGGGTCAGCCCGTAGGCGGCCACCACGGAGCCGAGGATCGCCACCCCGCCCATGGTGGGCGTCCCGCGCTTGGTGTGGTGGCTGGTGGGCCCGTCGTCCCGGATGAACTGGCCGTATCCGCGCCGGGCGAGGAACTTGATGAAGGCCGGGGTGCCGAAGAGGGACAGCACCAGGGCGAAGCAGGCCGCCATGAGGATCTGGATCATGCCGGCTCGTTCCCCTCCGCCGAGGGTCCCGGGGTGGTGGGCCTGCCGCTCGGGTCGAGGGAGGCGTTGACGAAGGGCCCGGCCGAGAGCCAGTGGTCGCCGTGCGCCGGGGCGTCGTTGCCGGGGGCGGGGCCGCCGGCGCGGGTGCCCGCGGCGTCGGCCACCCGGTCCCCCAGGATCCGCAGGCCGGCGGCGTTCGAGGACTTGAAGAGCACGATGTCCCCGGGCGCCAGCTCCTGGCGCAGGATCTCCTCGGCGTCCTCCGGGGTGGCCGCCCAGGTGGCCTCGTTGCCCCACGAGCCCTCGAGCTGGGCGGCGTCGTACACCGGCCGGGCCAGGTCGCCCACCGCGATCAGCTTGGAGATGTTGAGCCGCACGAC
The DNA here is from genome assembly GCF_040981195.1 of Kocuria oxytropis. Lineage (NCBI taxonomy): Bacteria > Bacillati > Actinomycetota > Actinomycetes > Micrococcales > Micrococcaceae > Kocuria > Kocuria oxytropis. Next base: position 258,475 of record NZ_JAVFXA010000004.1, read on the forward strand.
CATCCGGCCCAGGGCGTCGTGCTCCTCCACCGTGCTCTCGCCGAGCTCGAGCATGCCGCCCAGCACGGCCCAGGTGCGGCGGGGGGCGGCGCCGCCGGAGCCGCGGCCCAGCTGGGCCAGGGTCTGCAGGGCGGCGCGCATCGACTGGGGGTTGGCGTTGTAGGCGTCGTTGATCACCGTCACCCCGTCGGGGCGCTCGGTGCGCTCCATCCGCCACCGGCTGGCGGGGCCCTGGGCGTTGAGCGAGGCCGTGATCCGCTCCGGGGCGACCCCGGCCACGTAGGCGGCGGAGGCCGCCGCGAGCAGGTTGGAGACGTGGTGCTCGCCGATGAGACGGGAGACGACGCGGTGTGCGGAGCCGTCGGGGAAGTGCAGCAGGAACTCCGGGGTGCCGCCGGGCCCGAGCTGGACCCCGGAGGCGTGCACGCGGGCGGCCGGGACCTCGGGCAGGGCGTTCGCCGGGGACTCCCCGAAGAACAGCACGGGTGCCGCGGTGCGCCGGTGCATCTGGCGGACCAGGACGTCGTCGTCGTTGAGGACCGCCACGCCGTCGGCCCGCAGGGACTCGACCAGCTCGCCCTTCGCGCGGGCGATGTTGGCGACCCCGCCGAACTCCCCGGCGTGGGCGGAGCCGACGCACAGCACCACGCCGACGTCCGGGCGGACCATCCGGCACAGGTAGTCGATGTTGCCGATCCTGGTGGCGCCCATCTCGATGATGAGGAAGCGGGTGTCCGGCTCCGCCTCGAACACGGTCAGCGGCACCCCGACCTCGCCGTTGTACGAGCCGCGGGGTGCGACCGTGGGGCCCTCGGCGGCGAAGATGCCGCGCAGGAGGTCCTTGGTGGTCGTCTTGCCCACGGAGCCGGTGACCGCGATGACCTTCACCTCGTGGTCGGCGCGCAGCTGGGCCACGACCCAGGAGGCGAGCCGGCCCATCGCCTCGACCACGTCGGGCACGAGGACCCCGGGGTAGGTGACGCCCGCGGCGTCGGCGACCTCGCGCTCGACCAGGGCGAGCACGGCCCCCGCGGCGAAGGCGGCGCCCACGAACTCGTGGCCGTCGGTGACGTCGCCCGGCTTGGCGACGAACAGGGTTCCGGGACGCGCCTCGCGGGAGTCGGTGGCGACGTGGCGGACCACGGCCGTCCCGTCGGCGGCGCCCACGGGGCGCCCGCCCGTGACCTGCGCGAGCTGTGCGGCGGTGAGTGCGATCATCGGTTCTCCCAACGGTCCTGCTGCCCGTCGGCCAGCGCCGCCCGCAGCTCTTCCCTGTCGTCCAGCGGGTGGTCCACGCCCCGGATCTCCTGGACCGTCTCGTGCCCGCGGCCGGCCACGAGCACGGAGTCGGCGCGCCCGGCCATGGCCACCGCGGCGCGGATGGCCACGGCGCGGGGTTCGAGCACGAGCACCTCCTGGGCCCTCGCCCCGCCGTCGCGGGCCGCGAACGCCCCGGCGGCCACCTCGGCGCGGATCCCGGCCGGCTCCTCGTCGTGCGGGTCGTCGTCGGTGACGATCACGACGTCGGCGTGCCGGGCGGCGACCTCGCCCATGATCGGGCGCTTGGACCGGTCCCGCTCGCCCGTGGCGCCGAAGACCACGATGACGCGGCCGTCCTCGTCGGGCGGCTCCACGGCGGCGAGCGCGCGGCGTAGGGCGTCGGGGTTGTGCGCGAAGTCGACGACGGCGGTCGGCTCCGTGCCGATGAGCTGCATCCGCCCGGGCACGTCCGTGGTGAGGGGGTCCGCCTCGTCCAGCACGCGCTGCACGTCGGCGACGTCCACCCCGGAGGCCACGACCATGACGACGGCGAGCGCGGCGTTGGCCACGTTGAAGTCCCCCGGCAGGGCCGTGGACACGAGCAGGGCGCGCCCGTCCCGGTGCCGCAGCGCGAAGCGGTGGCCGATCCCCCGGCGCTCCAGGGCGGTCAGGGTCCAGTCCGCGCCGTGCCGGCCGGGTCCGGCGTCCCGGTCCTCCGGCAGCCCGCCGCGCAGCGCGATCGTGTCCACCTGGTCCGGTCCGAGCTGCTCCCGGGCCTGCCCGGCCATCCGCAGGCCCCAGGAGTCGTCCTCGTCCTGGACGACGACCACGGCGCGGCGGGTCCGCTCCGGGGTGAGGAGCTGGGCCTTGACCGCGAAGTACTCCTCCATCGACCCGTGCAGGTCCAGGTGGTCCTGCGTCAGGTTGGTGAACCCGGCGACGTCGAAGCGCACGCCGTCCACCCGGTGGAACTGCAGGGCGTGGGAGGAGACCTCCATGGACGCCGCCGTGATGCCGCGCTCGCGCATGAGCGCGAGCAGCGCGTGCACGTGGGGGGCCTCCGGGGTGGTGAGCCGGGAGGGGATGGACTCCTCGCCGGCGAGGATCTCGATGGTCCCGATCAGGCCCGTGCGGTGGCCCAGGGCGCGCAGCACCGAGTTGGTGAAGTAGGTCGTGGTCGTCTTGCCGTTGGTCCCGGTCACCGCGAACAGCGCCGGGGCGGTCCCGTCCTCGGGCCGGGAGCCGTAGACGCGCGCGGCGATGGCGCCCACGGAGCGGCGGGGGTCCGGCGCCTCGACCACGGGCAGCCGGACGCCGGCGTCCCGGAGGATCCCCGCGCCCTCGGCGTCGGTGAGCACCGCGGCGGCGCCCGCCCGCTCGGCGGCCGCGGCGAAGCGGGCCCCGTGGGTGCGGGCACCGGGCAGGGCCGCGTAGAGGTCGCCGGGACGCAGCTCCCGCGAGTCCAGGGAGATGCCCGTGACGTCCACGGCGCGGGACGGCGCGGTCCCGCCGGCGATCCGGGCGGCCTCGGCGAGGCCCAGCGGCCGGGGCCGGGCGGGGCGCATGGTCTGCGCGTCGTGTCCCTGCTGGGCTGTCGCGTCCATCAACGTCCTTCGTGGTCTGGTCGGCGGGTGGGTGGTCCGCCGGGAGCGGGGGGATGGGCCCGGGGGTGGCCGGGCACGGCGATATGGAAGTCTAGTCGCCCTCGTCGGACCGCCGGGACGCGGCCCCGGCCTCCGCCCCGGCCCCGCCCCCGGTGCCCGTGCCGGCCTCGGTGCCGGCCTCGGTCCCGGCGGCGGCCTCGCCGTCCTCCGGGGCCTCCACGCCCGGCGGGGTGTCCACCGGCGCCGTCCCCTCCGACTCGTCCTCCTCGGGGTCGTCCGTGCGCAGCGGGATCTTCACGGGCTCGGTCGTGGAGGGCGGGACGTCGTAGTGGCGCAGCACCTGGCCCATGATCTTGCTGAAGGTCCCGGTGGTGCCGATCGAGCGCACGTCGCCCTCCGGCCGCTGCAGGGTGACCGCCACGAGGTACTGGGGGTCCTCCACGGGGGCGACGCCCACGAAGGAGGTGGTGTAGCCGTCGTAGCCGCCCTCGGGGCTGGGCGCCTCCGCGGTGCCGGTCTTGCCGCCCACGCGGTAGCCCTCCACGGCGGCCTCCTTGGCGCCGCCCTGGGTCACGGTGACCTCCATCATGTCGAGCACCTGCTGCGCCGTCTCCTCGGAGACGACGCGCTCGCCCTCGGGCCGGTCGACGGGGGTGCTGGTGCCGTCGGGGGCGATCACGGACTCGATGACCCGGGGCTCCACCTGCACGCCGCCGTTGCCGATGGCCTGGAAGATCGTGGCGGTGCGCAGCGGGGTCTGGGCGACGCCCTGGCCGAAGAGCACGGTGTACTGCTGGCGCACGTCCCACTGGTCCGCGCCGGTGAGGATGCCCGGTGACTCCCCGGGCAGCTCGATGCCGGTGGTCTCCCCCACGCCGAAGCGCTGCATCCACTCGTGGCGCTGCTCCGGGGAGAGCTTGCCCCCGACCAGGACCGTGCCGGTGTTCATGGAGTCGGCGATGATGCCCGCGAACGTGCGCTGCTGCTCGCCGTGGTCGAAGGCGTCGGTGATCTTCTGCCCCTCGATCTCCAGGAACGGCGGCACGGTGATCTCCGTGCGGGGGGTGACCAGGCCCTCCTCCACGGCGGCCGCCGCGGTGAGGATCTTCTGCGTGGACCCGGGCTCCACGGCGTTCTGCACGGAGCGCACGCCGAGGTCCTCGGGGTCCGCCGACCCGATGTCGTTGGGGTCCACGGTCGAGGAGTCGGCCAGGGCGAGCACCGCGCCGTCCTCGATCCGCATCACCACGGCCGTGCCCCACTCGGCGTCGAGCTCCTGGGCGCGCTCCATGACGGCCTGCTGGGCGAAGAACTGGACGTCGCTGTCGATCGACAGCTGCACCGAGGAGCCGTCCTCCACCGGGCTCTCCTCCTGCGGGGCCACGGGGATCCGCACGCCGTCGGCGCTGATCTCGAAGGTACGGCTCCCGTCCGTGCCGCGCAGCAGCGCGTCCTGGGTCAGTTCGATCCCGCCGAGGGCCTCGTCGTCCCCGCCCATGAAGCCGACCACGCTGCCGCCCACCGGGCCGTTGGGGTAGATGCGGTCGGACGAGGGCTGCCCGTAGATGTAGGGCAGCCCGAGCTCCCGCACGGTGTTCCACTGCTCGGGGGTGACGCCGCGGGCCACGTACTCGAACTGCTTGTCGCCGTCGAGGGCGTCCTTGACCTCGGTGTCCTCGAGCTCGAGCGCGTCGGCGAGCTGGTACACCGCCTGCGTGGGGGTCACCGTCTCGGTGGTGCCGTCGGCCAGGGGACGGGCGAACTCGCGCACCAGGGACTGGTCGACCGTGACGTCGTAGCGCTGCAGGGTGCGGGCCAGGACGTTGCCGTGGGTGTCCCGGATCTCCCCCCGCAGCGCGGGCACCACCTCGGTGCGGGAGCGCTCCCCCGCGGCGGCCTCGGCGCGGCCGGCGGCGTCGAAGCCCTGCACCCACACGAGCCGCAGGCCGAGCACCACGAGCAGCCCGAGCACGAGGACGACCCCGATGTGGCTGCGTCCGATGCCGCGGGCGCCGGGGGCGTCTCCGCTGGTCGTCGAGCGTGCGCGTGCCACTGTCTGCCTCGTTCCTGGTTGCGGCTGGGGGATGTCCGGGGTGCTGCCGGCGGGTGCGGGGCCGGGGCCCGGGTCACTCGCCGGGCGTGCGCTGCGGCGGGGCGGGGAGGGAACCGGCGTCCGCCTCCGCGGCTCCGGCGGCCGCCGCGTCCTCGCGGTCCCGGCGCTCGGCGTCCTCGCGCTCCTGCTCCGCCTTCTCCTGCTCGCGGTCCTCGGCGCGCTGGGCGGCCCGGTCGGCGGCCTCGGAGCCGGTCTGGTGGGCGTGGTCCACCAGGATCTCGTGGTTCTCCTGGGGCTCGGCGGGCAGCGGGTCGCCCGTGACGGTGCCGTCCGTGAGGTCGACCGTGCCCGAGTCCTGGGCGGGGACCATGCCCAGGTCCGCGGCCATGACCGCGAGGTTCTGGGGGGCGTTGTAGAACTCGAGGTCCTGGGTGAGCGCCTCGTTCTGCTGGCTGAGGGCCTGCTCCTGGGCGCGCAGCTCCACGAGCCGGTACTGGCCGCCGGAGATCTGGATGTTCAGCACCAGGATGGAGGCCAGCGCCACCACGAGGGCCACGAGGCTGAGCACCACGGTGGACATCCGCTGCCGCCGCGCCCGGCCCGGGACCACGGAGAGCGGGGCCCGTGTGGAGCCGGCCTGCTCCTCGGGGTGCGGGGCGGGGCTGCTGAACTGGCGTGCGGAACTGCCCTCCACCGGGGGGCGCTGCCCGCGCCGCCCGGCCCAGGCCCCGATGCCGGTGCGCGAGGCGGCCGTCCGTGCGGGGCGTCGCTGGAGTCCGGTTCCGCTCATGCCGTGTACCTCTGCGCGTTCTGTGCTGTGGGGGGAGTGTGCTGTCGGATGCGCTCGACCGCGCGCAGGCGCGCGGAGGCGGCCCGGGGGTTCTCGTCGATCTCCCGGGGGGTGGGGGTCTCGGTGCCGCGGGTCAGCACCCGCAGGGTGGGCTTGTGCTGCTCGAGCTCCACGGGGAAGCCCTTCGGCGCGGTGGAGGCGGCCCCCCGGGCGAAGGCCTGCTTGACGATCCGGTCCTCCAGCGAGTGGTAGCTCATGGCCACCACGCGGCCGCCGACGGGCACGGCGTCGAGCGCGGCCGGCACGGCCCGGGCCAGGACGTCGAGCTCCTCGTTGACCTCGATGCGCAGCGCCTGGAAGGTCTGCTTCGCCGGGTGCCCCTTGCGGTGCTGGGCGGACTGCGGCACGGCGCCGCGCACGACCTCGACGAGCTCGCCCGTGGTCCGCAGCGGGGACCTGGTCCGGTGCTCCACGATCGCGCGGGCAATGCGTCCGGCGAAGCGCTCCTCCCCCCAGTCCCGCAGGATCCGCCGCAGGTCCGCCTCGCTGTAGTCGTTGACCACGTCCCGGGCCGTGACCGGGGCCGTGGCGTCCATCCGCATGTCCAGGGGCGCGTCGTACGAGTACGCGAAGCCGCGCTCGCGCTCGTCGAGCTGCAGGGACGAGACCCCGAGGTCGAAGAGCACCGCGTCCGCGTGGTCGAACCCGTGCTGGGCGAGCGCCTCGGGAATGCGGTCGTACGTGGTGTGCACGGGGTGGAAGCGGTCCCCGAAGGGGGCCAGCCGTGTGCCGGCCAGCGCGTGCGCCTGGGGGTCCCGGTCCACGGCCACCAGCTGCAGTGCGGGGAAGCGGCGCAGCAGCGCCTCGGAGTGGCCGCCCATGCCCATCGTCGCGTCCACCGCCACGGCGCCGTCCTCGCCGAGGGCGGGAGCCATCAGGTCGAGGCACCGCTCGAGCAGCACGGGGACGTGGAGCTGCTCGGCTGGGCGTTGCGCCATGGGCCCTCTCTTCGGCGGTCGACGGTGGATCGGTCTTCGGTGGCCGGCGCCGGGTCGACGCCGTGGTGCGGCGGCGGACGTTCCAGGATCAGAACCCCATCCGCTGGCCGTCCCTCGAATCCGGCCTGGCTCAGGGGAAGGTGAGCCAGGACGGTGACGGCTGTGCGGCTGGAGATCTCATCCGGGAAGCGGCTGCGCGTGCTCCGCGGGTGGTCTCGGCGGGCCTGCGCTCAGAAGAGCCCGGGCACCACTTCCTCCTCGGTGTCGGAGAAGACGGCCTCCTTCTCGTTCAGATACTCGTTCCACGCCTGGGCGTCCCAGATCTCGACCCGGGTGCCCGCGCCGATGACGGCGAGCTCCCGGTCGAGCCCGGCGTAGTCCCGCAGCGGCGGCGGTATGGTGACTCGGCCCTGCTTGTCCGGGACCTCGTCCGAGGCGCCCGAGAGAAAGACCCGGATGTAGTCCCGGGCCTGCTTCGAGGACAGGGGTGCCGCCCTCAGCTGCTCGTGGACCCGTTCGAACTCCCGGACACTGAACACGTAGAGGCACCGTTCCTGACCACGGGTCAGGACGAGTCCTTCCGCCAGTTCCTCCCGGTATTTCGCCGGCAGGATCAGACGGCCCTTCTCGTCGAGACGGGGTGAGTACGTTCCGAGAAACATGCTCACCGCCTCTCCAGCCCGAGAGTTCTCCCAGATCCATCTCTTCGCCCCACTTTACTCCACTTCACTCCCCGGTCAACGAACGCGGGGCCCGGGCGCCGCGGCGTGGCGCGCCGCCCGGTCGGCGTGCGCCGCGTCCTCGCAGGTCGGCGCGGGGGCGCGCGGGTGGTGCCCGGTGGAGGACGGCGTGGCGCGCCGGGGCGGGGCGCCCTTCCGGGGCTTGCGGCGGGTGGCCGGCGAGGCCTTCGTCCGGGCCCGTCCACGGCGCCGGGAGGGTGGTGGAGGCCCGTGGGGAGCGATGTGGAGGGCACTGCGGGGAGCGGTGTGGAGGGTGCCGTGGGAGTGCCGCGGGAGCGCCGTGGAGGACGTTGCCGGGAGCCCCGCAGGAGCGCCGTTCGAGCACTGTGGGGGCACCTCGAGAAGGCGGCGGGGAGCAGCGTGGAGGGCGCGGCGGGGAGCGCCGTGGAGGGCGCTGTGGGGAGGGCGCTGTGGGGAGCCGTGCGGAGGACGCCGGACACCGAAAAGCTCCCCGGTGCTGCACCGGGGAGCTGGTGGGGTGCCGCGTGGCGGCACGGTGGTGGTCGGGTGGGGCCGCCGGGGCCTAGGGGCGGGGTGCGCCGCGCGGTGGAGGGTCCCGGTGGGGACCGTCCGCTCAGGCGGGGCCGGTCAGGAGGAGGAGCCTCCGGAGTTGCGCTGGTCCCAGCGCTGTTCCAGGTTCTGCAGGAACGGGGACGAGCGGCGGGGCGTGCCGCCCTTGCCGGGCGCGCCGTCGGGGCGCGGCTTGCCGGAGCGCATGGTGGCGACGTAGACGCCGGCGCCCATCACCACGAAGCCCAGGACACCGACCAGGATGGAGTCGATCACCACTCCGCCCAGGAGGACGAGCAGGCCGACGACGGCGATCACGATCCCGAGGACGATGTTGCGTGTGGAAGCACCCCGGACGGCACGGGAGCCCATGCTCGTCACGAACCTCGGGTCGTCCGCGTGGAGCTGCTTCTCCAGCTGGGCCAGGAGCTGTTGCTCGTGCTCGGACAGTGGCACGGTATGCCTCCTCATCCTTCGGGTGCGGATTCCCCGGCTGTTCCGGCGCCGCCTGCTACCAGGATAGACCGTCGGGTGCTGATTTGGCACCGCGCACACGGCTGTCAACAGCCTCCGAGTTGCCTCCCGGATCCCGTGGTGCGGACGGCAGCAGACGGGCGGGCCCGAGGCGCTCTGCTCCGAAGCGGGCGTGCACCCGGTCCATGGCCTGTTCGGCGGCCCCCCACTCCTCCTCGCGGCCGTCCAGGCTCAGCTGCAGGGCGTCCGAGGCGGGTTCCAGCCGCTCGGCCCGGATCCCGATGAGCCGGACCGGCTGGGGCCGGTTCCCGAGCTCCTCGAGCAGGCCCACGCCGTGCTGGAGCAGGTCGCGGGCCGAGGTGTAGGGGTGCTGCAGGGTCCGGGAGCGGGTGATCGTCGTGAAGTCCGCGTAGCGGAGCTTGAGTCCCACCCGCCGGGCCCGCAGCCCGTGGCGGCGAAGCCTCGAGGCGGTGCGGTGGCTCAGCCGCAGCAGGGTCTCGTGCAGCACCCGGTCGTCCGCGACGTCCCGGGGGAAGGTCTCCTCCGCGCCGAGGCTCTTCTCCTCCCGGACCGGCTCGACCGGGCGGGGGTCCCGGCCGTTGGCGAGCTCGTGGAGGTGGTGACCGGCGGCCGGTCCGACCAGCCGGGTCAGCTGGGGCACCGGGGTGGCCGCGAGGTCGCCGACGCTGCTGATCCCCGCCCCGGTGAGCGTCTCGGCCGTGCGGCCCCCGACGCCCCACAGCGCCGAGACCGGCAGCTCCGCCAGGAACGCCACGGTGTCCTCGGGCTGGACGAGCAGGAGGCCGTCCGGCTTGGAGCGGGTCGAGGCGATCTTCGCCACCGTCTTGTTGGCACCGATCCCCACGGAGGCGGTGAGCCCCAGCTCCCGGTGGACGCGGGCGCGCAGGCCGCGGGCGATGCCCACCGGCGGGCCGAGCCGCCGGACCGCCCCGGCGACGTCCAGGAAGGCCTCGTCCACGCTGATCTGCTCGACCCGGTCGGTGATCTCCCCGAACATGGCCATGACCCGGCGCGAGTAGGCCTCGTAGGCGTCGCGGTGGGGCTCCAGCAGGACCGCCCGGGGGCACATGGCGCGGGCGCGCGCGAGCGGCATGCCGGACCGCACGCCGAACTCCCGGGCCTCGTACGAGGCGGAGAGGACGACGGAGCGGTGCCCCGATCCCGCGACGATGACGGGCCGGCCCCGCAGCCGGGGCGCCGTGAGCAGCTCCACGCCGACGTAGAACATGTCCATGTCCACGTGCAGCACCGCGCACGAGCGCCAGCGGTCCAGCCGGTCCTTCGGCGTCTCGGTCACCGCGTCCTCCTCCCGGGTCCGGCACAGCATAGCTTTCGGAGCGGACATCCCGGCCTCGGCGGGGGCGCCGCTCCGGTCCCCGCCCGCCGGGCCTTCGATAGGCTGGGCCGGACATCGCGGGCGGTCCCCAGCGGCCGTCCACCCCCGCCCCGAGACCGAGGTCGAACCACCCATGACGTGCCCGCTGCTCCCGCACCACCCCGAGGCGTCCTCCGGCACCACGCCGCGCTTCCGGCCCGAGGACGCCTTCCGCGCCGAGGACGAGCGGTTCGTGGCCCGTCTGCACGGGGAGCTGGAGGAGTTCCTGGGGCGGCAGCGGTCGGTCCTCGGCGGGATCTCGGCGGACGCCCTGCCGCTGGTGGAGGCGGTCGCCGCGCTCTCCGCGGGCGGCAAGCGGCTACGCGCCCGGCTGTGCTACTGGGGCTGGCGGGCGGCCGGCGGGGACCCCGAGGACCCCGCCGTGGTCCGGGCCGGCGCCGCGCTCGAGCTCTTCCAGTCCGCCGCCCTCATCCACGACGACGTGATCGACCGCTCCGACACCCGCCGGGGTGCCCCGAGCGTGCACCGCCGGTTCGAGGCCGCCCACGCGGAGCGGGGCTGGGCGCTGGACGGCGCCGCCTTCGGCGTGGCCGCCGCGATCCTCTCCGGTGACCTGTGCCTGTCGTGGAGCGAGCAGCTGTTCGCCGCGGCCACCGCCACGGCCGACGGCGGCCACCGAGCGCGGTCGGTCTTCGACCTGATGCGCTCGGAGGTGATGGCGGGGCAGTACCTCGACGTGCAGGGGGAGGTCGCCGGTGGGGGCCAGGACCGTGCCGGTGCGGTCCAGCGCGCCCTGGACGTCATCCGGTACAAGTCGGCGAAGTACTCCGTGGAGCACCCCGTGGTCCTCGGCGCCGCCCTGGCCGGGGCCGGCGAGCCGGTCCTGGAGCGCTGTTCCGCGTTCGCCCTGCCCCTCGGCGAGGCGTTCCAGCTGCGCGACGACGTGCTGGGGGTGTTCGGGGACCCCGCGACCACGGGCAAGCCGGCCGGCGACGACCTGCGCGAGGGGAAGCGGACGGTGCTCGTCGGCTACGTCCGCTCGCGCGGCAGCGAGGAGCAGATCGAGCGGCTCGAGGCGGCCCTGGGCCGGCCGGACCTGACCGAGGAGGACGTCGAGCAGCTGCGCTCGCTCATCACGGCCTGCGGGGCGCTGGGCGCCACGGAGGCGCTCATCGACGGGCTCAGCCGGGAGGCGTTCGCGGCCCTGGACCGGCTCGGAGCCGAGGCCGTGCCCATGGCCGCGCTGCGCGGGCTGGCCACGGCCGCGGTCCGGCGCTCCTCCTGAACCCGGTCTCCCGCCCGCCCCGCGCCTCCGCGGCCGGGGTGGGCGGCACTCCGGTCAGGCGCCGGTCACCAGGCCAGGGCCTGCGCCCGGCGCCGGATCTCCGTCTTGCGCCCGTCCCGCAGGGCGTCGACGGGACGGCCGGGCAGGGACTCGTCCTCGGTGAACAGCCACGCGATCGCCTCGACGTCGGTGAAGCCGGAGTCCCGCAGGACCGCCACCGTGCCCTTCAGCGAGTCGACCACGGCGCCGTCCAGCAGGAACGCGGCCGGCACCCGGCGGATGCCGTCGTGGGGGTTGCGGACGGCGAGGAGGGTGCCGTCGTCGACGAGACCGTGGACGCGGGTGACCACGAGATCGAGCTGCTCGGCGATGTCGGGCAGGGGCAACCACTCCTGGACGAGACCGTCCAGGCGGTCGAACTCCTCGGTGCTGATTCCGGATGTGTTCTTCACGTCCCCAGGGTGCCACGTCGGCCGGTGCCCGTGCCACGCGGGCCCGCCACGGTATGCTCGATCCGCGGAGCCGGCTGAGACCTCCGCACCTTCCCCGATCAGCGTCAGAGAGCCACTTCATGCCGTATCCCCCCGACAGCGACACGACCGACCCGAACGACGCACCCCACCGCACCAGCACCCGCTCCGACCCGGACGCCCCCGGCGCCGGCCCCGCGGCGCCGGCGGACCGCTCCCCCGGCTGGGCCCGCCGCGCCCGCACGGGCTCGGCGGTCACCGCGGTCACCGCCGTCGCCCTGGCCGCCCTGGGCAGCGGCACGGTGGCCCACGCGGCTCCCGCGCACACCGGCCAGGTGGCCTCGGCACCCCAGCTGCCCGGACGGACCGCGGCGAAGGCACCGGAGCACACCGTGTCCCCCGGGGACTCCCTGTGGGCGATCGCCCAGCGCCACGGCGTCCGCGTGGACGAGCTGATGCGGTGGAACGACCTCTCGGGGGCGGCACTGCTCCTGCCCGGACAGCAGCTGCGGCTGTCCGGCGGCGAGGCCCCCGAGGCGGAACCCGCGGAGGAGACCGCCCCGCCGGCGAAGGAGCCGGCCCGCACGGAGCACGTCGTGCGTCCCGGCGACTCCCTGTGGAGCATCTCGCAGGAGCGCGGGGTCTCCGTCCAGGCGCTGCTCGACGACAACGACCTCACCGTCACCTCCCTGCTGCGCCCGGGGCAGCGGCTGGCGGTCGCCGCGCCGGCCGGGGAGACCGTGCGGAGCGCCGCGGCTCCGGCACCGGCCGAGGCCGCCCGGCCGGACGGACAGCGCGCCGTGGGCGACAGCTTCCTGGGCCGGACCTACGAGGACGGGGTGGTGGACTCCGCCAACCGCCACCACGAGCAGCTCGCCTCCCGCCCGGCGCCGTCCCGCGAGCAGATGCGCCGGATGGTCCACGACACCGCGGTGCGGATGGGCGTGGACCCGGCCCTGGCCCTGGCCCACGCCTACCAGGAGTCGGGCTTCGACCACCGGGCCGTCTCCCCCGCGGACGCCGTGGGCACGATGCAGGTCATCCCGGACGCCGGGGACTGGGCCTCGGGTCTCGTGGGCCGGGAGCTCGACCTGCTCGACCCGCAGGACAACGTCACCGCGGGCGTGGCCATCATCCGCCAGCTGGGCCGCGCCGCGCCCAGCACGGACGTGGCCATCGCCGCGTACTACCAGGGTCTGCACGGCGTGAAGAAGTACGGGATGTACGACGACACCAAGCGGTACGTCAAGAACATCAAGACCCACCGCAAACGGTTCGGACCGTGACCTCCGACCCAGCCGGCGCACAGCGCCCCGCCCTAGGCTGAGCCCCGTGCAGCACGCGCTCCCCGACCACCTGACCGGGACCGTCCTCGAGGGCCGCTACGAGCTGGGCCCGCGCATCGCCCACGGCGGCACCGCCACCGTGTACCGGGCGGTGGACACGCGCCTGCAGCGGGTCGTTGCGGTCAAGCTCATGCACGCCCACCTCGCCCAGGACCCCGCGGCCGCCGAGCGGTTCGTCCGGGAGGCCCGGGCCGCGGCACGGCTGTCCCACCCGCACGTCGTCTCCGTGCTCGACCAGGGCCACGCCCCGGACGGGGTGCCCTACCTGGTCATGGAGCACGTCGCGGGCTCGACGCTGCGGGACCTGCTGCGCCGGCGCGGCGCCCTGCCCCCGGGCGAGGCGCTGGCGCTGCTGGAGCCGGTCCTCGACGGGCTCGCCGCGGCGCACCGGGCGGGGCTGGTGCACCGCGACGTGAAGCCCGAGAACGTCCTGATCGCCGGCACCGGCCGGGTGACGGTCGCGGACTTCGGCCTCACCCGCGCCGTGGACCAGCACACGGGGACCGGGACGGTGCTCGGCACGGTGGGCTACGCCTCGCCGGAGCTGGTGACCGGACAGCGGGTGGACACCCGGGCGGACGTGTACTCGGCGGGGATCGTGCTATTCGAGCTCCTGACCGGCCGCCGCCCCTTCGAGGGCAGCCCCGTGGCCGTGGCCCGCGCCCACGCGGAGGGCGCCGTCCCGAACCTGCGCGCCCTCGACCCGGGTGTCCCGCCGGGACTGGCCCGGCTCGTGGCCCACGCCACCGCACGGGACCCGGAACTGCGCCCGCCGGACGCGAGCCGGTTCCTCGAGGAGCTGCGGGCGGTCCGGGCGGGGCTGCGGCCGTCCGAGCTCGCGCGGCTCCCGGCCCCGCGGCCCGTCCCCGGTGCGGTGCCCGGCCGGCCGGCCGCACCGACCGTCCGCGTCCCGGCCGGGAGGGACCCGGACGGGGGTCCCACGGAAGCACTGACCCCGGACGCGTGGCGCACGGAAGCTCTCGCTCCGGACCGCGGCACCGTGGACACGCCGGCCCCGGGCGCGTGGCGCACGACGCCGGGCCCCGCCGGCGCACCGACCGAGGCCCTGGACCGGGAGGCCGCCCCCACCGAGGCCCTGGACCCGGCGTCCGCCCGGGCCGGATCGCCGCAGGGCGCCGTGCCGCAGGGCGCCGCGCCGCATCCCGCCGGGCTGGGCGGGCCGGCGGGGTCCGGTCCGCCGCAGTTCCCGTCGTCCTCGAGCGGATCCTCCGACCCCTGGCGGCCCGAGGTCGAGCTGCGCCCGACCCGTCCCCTGCACGCGGCGGGCACCCTGGCGCTGGTCGCGCTCGCGGTGGCCGCCGCGGCGTTCCTGGGCTGGCTGCTGGGCTCCGGCCCGGGCGGGACCGTGAGCGTGCCGGACGTGCGGGGAACGGGTCCCGAGCTCGCCGAGCAGTACCTGGCCGGCGCCGGGCTGGCCAACGTGGCCGTGCACGAGACCGAGGACCTGGCAGTTCCCGCCGGCACCGTGCTCGGCACCGACCCGCCGGCCGGGTCCACCGTGCGGGCGGCGGAGCAGGTGGTCCTCCTGGTCTCGACCGGCCCGGAGACGACGACCGCCCCGGACGTCGCCGGGATGACGGAGGAGGACGCCCGGGCACGCCTGGCCGACGCGGGGCTCGCGGCCGGCACCGGGACCGCGGTGCCCGACGACGCCCCGGCCGGGACCGTCGTGGGCCAGCACCCGGAGGCGGGCACGGCGGTGCTCCCGGGCACGACGGTGGACCTCGCGGTCTCGGCCGGGACCCGGGCCGAGTCCGCCCCCGGGGTCCTGGGCCGGCCCGTCGACGAGGCGGTGCGGGTGCTCGGGGAGGCCGGCTACGCGGCACGGGTCGAGGAGAGGCTCGGCGCCCCCTTCGGCTACGTGGTGGCCCAGACGGCCGACGGGGCCGAGGTCGTCCTGACCGTCCTGTAGCGGACGGCCGGTCCGGCCCCGGCCCCGTGGACCCGGTGCTGCGCTCAGCGGCGGGAGAGGTACCCCGCGACGAGGAACGCGATCTCGAGGGACTGCATGTGGTTTAGCCGCGGGTCGCACAGCGACTCGTAGCGGTCCTGGAAGGAGGACTCGTCCACGGGGTCGGCCCCGCCGAGGCACTCCGCGACGTCGTCGCCGGTCATTTCCACGTGGATGCCCCCGGGGAACGAGCCGATCGCCTCGTGCACCTCGAAGAAGCCGCGGACTTCGTCCACGACGTCGTCGAAATTGCGGGTCTTGTACCCGGATGGCAGGGACACGGTGTTGCCGTGCATGGGGTCGGTGACCCACACGACCTTGGCGCCCGAGCTCTCCACGGCCTCGACCAGCGGCGGCAGCTTCTCCCGGATGTTCTTCGCGCCCATCCGCGTGATGAACGTGAGCCGGCCCGGCTCGCGCTGCGGGTCGAGCTTGTCGATGAGCGCGAGCGCGTCCTCGCCGGTCGTCTTCGGGCCCAGCTTGACGCCGATCGGGTTGCGCAGCCGGGAGAGCAGGTCCACGTGGGCGCCGTCGAGCTCCCGGGTGCGCTCCCCGATCCACAGGAAGTGCCCGGACGTCCCGTACGGGAGGTGGGTGCGGGAGTCGATCCGGCTCAGGGCCCGCTCGTAGTCCAGCAGCAGGGCCTCGTGACCGGCGTAGAACTCCGTGGTGCGCAGGGCGTCGAAGTCGGCGCCGCACGCGTCCATGAACTTCACGGCCCGGTCGATCTCGCGGGCCAGCGACTCGTAGCGCGCGTGCGCCGGGTTGGTGGTGAAGCCCATGTTCCAGGCGTGCACCAGGCGCAGGTCGGCGAAGCCGCCCGTGGTGAAGGCCCGGATGAGGTTCAGGGTGGAGGCGGAGGTGTGGTAGCCGCGCACCATCCGCCGCGGGTCGTGCACCCGGGACTCCTCCGTGAAGTCGAATCCGTTGACCATCTCCCCGCGGAACGTCGGCAGGGTCACGCCGTCGCGCGTCTCGTCGTTGGAGGAGCGGGGCTTCGAGAACTGCCCGGCCATGCGGCCCATCTTCACGACCGGCATGGACGCCCCGTACGTGAGCACCACGGCCATCTGCAGCAGGGTCTTGACCCGGGCGCTGATCCGGTCGGCCGTGGCGCCCTCGAAGGTCTCGGCGCAGTCGCCGCCCTGCAGGAAGAAGGCCCGGCCGTGGGCGACCTCGGCGAGACGGTCGCGCAGCTGGTCCACCTCCCCCGCGAAGACGAGGGGCGGCACCGCGTTGAGCTCGGCGATCGAGGCGGCGAAGTCGGGGTGGTCGCCCCACGTCGGCTGCTGGTCGGCGGCCAGCTCGCGCCAGTCGTCCAGCCCGGGGTAGTCGGCCGCCGAGGGGACCGGGGAGGCGAGGTTGCGAAGGCTGTCGGGAACGGTGAAGTCGAGCATGATGTCTTCCTCTGTGTCGTCCGGGGCGGGGCCGGGCGGGGGGTCAGGGTGCGGTGGGCGGCGGGGCGTCGTCGCCCGCGGTCTCGGGGCGGTCCCGGTGGGCGAGGGAGTCCGCGGTCCGGCGGGCGGTCCGGGCGGCGCTGCGCGCCCTGTCCTTGGCGCTGTCCACCATCTCCGCGGCGGCCTGCCTGGTCTCCTGGCGCTTCTGCTCCGCGAGCCGCTTCTTGTGCTCCGAGGCGTACGCGTCCACGTAGACCTGGCCGGACAGCGCCTGGATCGCGTGCATGATCTCGTCGGTGACCTCGCGCAGCAGGGCGTGCTCGCCCTGCCGGCCCCGGTAGCGGGAGAAGTCGAGCGGCTCGCCGAAGATCGTGGCGACCCGCGCGCTGCGGCGGGGCAGCGGCAGCCGGGTGCCGATGGGCTGGACCTTGTCGGTGCCGACCATGGCGATCGGCACGACCGGGGCTCCCGTCTCGAGCGCCAGCCTGGCCACCCCGATCTTGCCCTTGTACATGCGTCCGTCCGGGGAGCGGGTGCCCTCCGGATAGATCCCGAGCAGCTCACCCTCCAGCAGCTTCCGCCCGCCGTTGCTCAGCGACTTCGCGCTGGCCCGGCCGCCGGAGCGGTCCATGGGGATCTGGTTGATGGCGCGGAAGAACGCCGCCATCGCCCTGCCCTTGAGCCCGGGGCTGGTGAAGTAGTCGGACTTGGCCAGGAAGTACACCTGCCGGGGCACCGCCACCGGCATGAAGACCGAGTCGGAGACCGAGAGGTGGTTGCTGGCCAGGATGGCCGGACCCTCGGCGGGCACGTTCTCCAGGCCGTGGACCTCGGGCCGGAAGGCGACGTTGACGAGAGGACCGACAACGTAGCGCTTCAGAAACATGTAGACCATGTGGGAGAGGACTCCTTCGTGCTGATCGGGGTGTCGCGAGGGTCCGAGCCGCTCGGACCGGGTCCGGCCTCCGGTATTCTCTCACGTCCGCACGGGCGCCGTTGCCGGTGCGCCCGCTCCGGGGCCCGTCCTGACATCATGGACGCATGACGTCACCCGTCGAGGACCAGCACCTGCCCACCCCCACCGCGACCGGGGGGCCCGTCGCCGAAGGGTCCCCGGGCGAGCCCTTCCGGTACCCGGCCGACGGCCCCGTGGGCGCTCTCGTGCTGCACGGCTTCACCGGTGTCCCGTTCAGCGTCCGCCCGTGGGGCCGTGCCCTGCACGAGGCGGGGGCGGACGTCGTGGGGCCCGTGCTCCCCGGCCACGGCACCCGGTGGGAGGACCTGGCCGGCGTCCGGTGGGAGCAGTGGCGCGACCACGCCGCCGCGCAGCTGCAGCAGCTGCGGGCCCGGCACGACGTCGTGGTGGTGTGCGGGCTCTCGATGGGCGGGGCGCTGGCGCTGCACCTCGCCGCGATCCTGCCCGTGGACGGGGTCGTGGCCCTGAACCCGGCCCTGTCGCTCGTCAGCCGCACGGCGCGCTTCGCCCCCGCCCTGCACCGCGCGGTGCCCTCCGTGCCGGGGGTCGGGGACGACATCAGCCTCCCCGGGGTCACCGAGCACGCCTACCCCCGCACACCGGTGGCGGGCGTGGCGGAGCTCGGACGGTTCATGGCCCGGACCCGCAGGATGCTGCCGGCGGTCACCGCCCCCGTCCTGCTGCTGCGCTCGCAGCACGACCACGTGGTCTCCGACGCCTCGCACCTGCACGTGCTGCGCCGCGCAGGCGGGGACGTGGAGCTGGTCCGCCTGGCCGAGAGCTTCCACGTGGCCACGCTGGACCGGGAGGCGGACGTGGTCGCGGCGCGGTCCGTGCGCTTCGTCGAGGATCTCGCGGCCGGGCGCAGCCCGGTCACCGCGCGGCCGCTGCGCCCGGCGTCCCGGAGGGAGCGGCGATGAGCGCCGGCCCCGGGGGCACCGCCGGCGGCCACGGCCCCGAGGACGAGTGGCACCGGATCGTCTCGGACCTCGAGGACGTGCGGCGGGCCGGCGACCGGCACCTCACCGGACCCCGGGACTGGTCCCCGGAGGAGGCCGTCTTCGGCGGGCCTCCCGCAGGGGCGGACGAGGACCGGGACCCGGAGGACCCGGAGGACGACGACGCGCCCTACTCCCCCGACCCCGGGCCCGTCACGCAGGGGCTCAGCGCCGGGGCGGTGCTGTCCTGGACCGTGCTGGTCGGCGTGCCCGTCCTGCTGGTGGTGCTGTCCCTGCTGCCCGGCTCGCTGCCGTGGTGGGCCATCGTGGCGGGCCTGGTGACCGTGATCGGGGCCATCGGCCACCTGCTGACCTCGCTGCCCGACGACCGCGACGACCTGGACGACGGCGCCCGCGTCTGACGCCGTTTGCGTGAGCCAATTCACTAGACTGGGGCGGACGGCCTGCCCATCCCGATCCGAGGAGAACCCCATGCGCCACGTCGCGACCGACGCTCTCGTGGACCCGCCCGCCCACAGCCGCATCACGGACTTCCTGCTGATGCAGGCGGACCGTGCCGGGGACCCGCACCTGTACACCGTCCTGGCGGCGGACGGGGCCGCCCGCGAGGTGCACGCCCGGGAGTTCCTGGCCTCGGTCCAGGGGGTGGCGAAGGGGCTCGTGGCCGCCGGGATCGAGCCCGGCGACCGGGTGGGCATCCTGAGCCGGACCCGCTACGAGTGGACCCTCGCGGACTTCGCGATCTGGTACGCCGGGGCGGTGCCCGTCCCGGTCTACGACTCCTCCTCCGCGCAGCAGATCGCCTGGATCATGGGCGACTCGGACGCGAAGGCCGTCTTCGTGGAGACGCAGGCACTGGAGGACTCCGTGCGCGCGGCCTCGCAGGAGACGCCGTTCCGCGCGGCGGAGAACGTCTGGCGCCTGGACGGCACGGGCGGCGGACTCGACGAACTGGCACGCGCCGGCGCGGACGTGCCGGACGAGGAGCTGGAGGCGCGCCGCACCTCGCGCGGTCTCGAGGACGTCGCCACGATCATCTACACCTCGGGGACCACCGGGCCTCCCAAGGGGTGCGAGCTCACGCACGGGAACTTCGTGCGGCTGTGCGAGAACACCTCCCTGGTGGTGGCCGACATCATCCACCCCGGCGCGCGCACGCTGCTGTTCCTGCCGCTGGCCCACGTGTTCGCCCGTTTCGTGGAGGTCATCGCCCTCTACACGGGGACCGTGCTGGCCCACACCCCCGACGTGAAGAACCTCATGGCCGATCTCGGGGCCTTCCGGCCCACGTTCATCCTGGCCGTGCCGCGGGTGTTCGAGAAGATCTACCAGAGCGCCCGCCTGAAGGCCGAGAAGAGCGGCCGGGCGAAGTCGCTGATCTTCGAGCGCGCCGTGGCCACGGCCGTCGCACACTCGAAGGCCGGGCAGGCCGGGCGGGTGCCGCCGCTGCTGCGCGCCCGCCACGCCCTGTTCGACCGGCTCGTGTACTCGAAGCTGCGGGAGGCGATGGGCGGGGAGGTCACGCACGCCGTCTCGGGCGGCGCCGCCCTCGGCACCCGGCTGGGGCACTTCTTCAACGGGATCGGGGTGTACGTCGTCGAGGGCTACGGGCTCACGGAGACCACCGCGCCCATCGCGGTCAACACCCCGGAGATCGGCAAGATCGGCACCGTGGGGCTGCCGCTGCCGGGCAACGAGGTGCGGATCGGCGAGGACGGTGAGGTCCTGGTCCGCGGCACCCACGTCATGCGCGGCTACCACGGGCGCGAGGACCTCACGGCGGCCGCGTTCGAGGACGGGTGGTTCCGCACGGGCGACCTCGGCTCGCTCGACGAGGACGGGGCGCTGACCCTGACCGGGCGGAAGAAGGAGATCATCGTCACGGCCGGCGGCAAGAACGTGGTGCCCAACGTGCTGGAGGACCCGATCCGCGCCTCCGCCCTCGTCTCCCAGGTCATGGTGGTCGGGGACGACCGGCCGTTCGTGGCCGCGCTCGTCACCCTCGACCAGGACGTCCTGCCTGCCCGCCTGGAGCTGATGGGGCTGGATCCCGCCATGCCCGTGGCGGAGGCCGCGCGCCACCCGAAGGTGGTCGAGCACGTCCAGGAGATCGTCGACCACGCGAACCGGGCGGTCTCCCGCGCGGAGAGCATCCGGGCCTTCGAGATCCTCGGTGTCGACTGGACGGAGGCCTCCGGTCATCTGACCCCGTCCATGAAGATCAAGCGGGCGAAGATCGCCCAGGACTTCGCGGACCGGATCGAGGAGATCTACTCGCGTCCCGCCCCCGAGCCGGCCCCCGCCCCCGCCACCCCGGCGGAGCGGATCAAGGAGAAGCTCTCCCAGGCGCACCTGCCGGGCCGCGGGTAGTGCCGCTCGGCGGCCGGTGGGCTCACCGGCCGCCGACGAGCGCGGCCTGGCTCAGGGGCGAGTGCTCGGGGACGTCGAGGCCCAGCAGGGCGTTCTCGACGACCTCGCTCAGGGCCGGGTGGATCCAGTACTGGCCACGGGCCATCGTGTGGGCGTCCAGCCCGAAGGACATGGCCTGGACCAGCGGCTGGATGAGCAGGGAGGCCTCCTCACCGATCAGGTGCGCCCCCAGCAGGCGGCCCGTGCCCTTCTCCGCGATCAGCTTGCACAGTCCCGTGTGGTCCTCCATGGCCCACCCGTAGGCGGTGGACCCGTAGTCCTGCACCTTGACCGTGATCTCGCTGCCCTGGTCGACCGCCCACTGCTCGGCCTCCTGCTGGGTCATGCCGACGGAGGCGATCTGCGGGCTGGTGAACACGGCGGAGGGCACGAACCGGTGGTCGGTGGCCCGGAGGTCGCCGGGGTGCAGGAGGTTGTGCTGCACCGTGCGCGCCTCGGCGTTGGCCACGTGCTTGAGCTGGTAGGGGGAGCTGATGTCCCCGAGGGCCCAGACGCCCTCCGCGGGCCGGCCCCCGGAGAGGGCGCGCTGGTACTCGTCGACGGCCAGCAGACCGTCCTGCCGCACGTCCAGGCCGCCCGCCCGGGCGTCCAGCACGTCGGTGTTGGGCTGCCGGCCCGTGGCCACCAGCACCACGTCCGCCGGCAGGCGCATGACGAGCTCCGGGTCCTGGGGGTCGCGGAAGGTGACCATCACGGCGCACTCCTCGCCGTCCCACTCCTCGACCTCGCTCAGGGTCCATCCCGTCTCGAGCTTCCACTGCCGGGAGGCCTCGCGCGCGAACCGCTCGGCGATCTCCGGGTCGTGGTAGCGCAGGATGCGGTGGGTGCGGTTGACCTGGGTCACCCGGGACCCGAGGCTGGAGAACACGTGCGCGAACTCGGCGCCGATGTAGCCGCCGCCGACCACCACCACGCGGCGGGGCAGCTCGTCGATGCGCATGACCGTGTCCGAGGTGTGCACCTGGGGCAGGTCGATCCCGGGGATCTCCGGGCGCACCGGCCGCGACCCCGAGGCCACCACGATCTGCGCCGCCGTGAGCTCCTCCCCCGACGCGGTGCGCAGGGTCCGCGGACCGGTGAAGCGCACGTGCTCCTGGTAGACGGTCACGTGCGGCAGCGTCCGGCGGTAGTCGAGCCCGCCGTGGGAGATCGCGTCGATCCGCCCGAAGATCCGGTCCCGCATCTCCCGCCACCGCACGTCCTGCACCGCGGCGTCGAGGCCGAGCCGATCGGCCTCCTGGGCGCGGCGGGCCACACTGGCCGGGTACGCGTACATCTTCGTGGGGATGCACCCCACGTTGAGGCAGGTGCCGCCGAAGGTCCCGCCGTCGATGAGCGCGACGTCCATGCCCTCGTAGTCCTCGGTGAGGATGGAGTTGCCCGAGCCGGAGCCGATGATGATCAGGTCGAATTTCCGCATGCGGCCCATCCTATGCGCGGCCGCGGCGGCCCCCGGGCGGCCCCTGCCGGCACCGCGGCCCTCCCGGGGTCCGCGGTGCCGGCAGGCCGCCGCCGGCTCAGCCCGCGGTGTCGAGCGCCAGCAGGAGGTCGCCTCCGGAGACCTGGGTGACGCCGGTGAGGGCGACCCGGGCGACGGTGCCGGCGGTGGGGGCGGTGATGGAGGCCTCCATCTTCATCGCCTCGATGGTGGCGACCTGGCCCCCGGCCTCCACGGTGTCGCCGGCGGCCACCGTCACGGTCACCGCCCCGGCGAACGGGGCGGCCACGTGGCCGGGATCGGCCGGATCGGCCTTCTCCGTCTCGGGCACCGCCGAGGCGACCGAGGTGTCGCGGACCTCGATCATCCGCGGCTGGCCGTTGAGGGTGAGCATCACGGTGCGCATGCCCTTCTCGTCGGCCTCCGAGATCGCCTGCAGGGTCACCAGCAGCCGCACCCCCTTGCCCAGGGAGATCACGTGCTCGTGCTCGGTGGTCAGCCCGTAGAGGAAGTCCCGGGTGTGCAGCACGGACACGTCCCCGTACTTGGCCCGGCCGGCCTCGTACTCGCGGGTGGGACCGGGGAAGAGCAGCCGGTTCAGCGTGGCACGCCGGGTCGCCGGGTCCCCGGCCAGGGCCTGGGAGTCCTCCGGGGCCAGCTCCGTGATCCCGACCTTCACGGTGCGGCCCTCCAGGGCCTTCGAGCGGAACGGTTCGGGCCACCCGCCCGGGGGCGTGCCGAGCTCCCCGGCGAGGAAGCCGATCACCGAGTCCGGGATGTCGAAGCGCTGCGGGTTCGCCTCGAACTCGCCCGGGTCCACCCCGGCCCCCACCAGGGCCAGGGCGAGATCGCCCACGACCTTGGAGGAGGGGGTGACCTTCACCAGGTGGCCGAGCATGGCGTTGGCGGCGGTGTACATGTCCTCGATCGCCTCGAAGCGCTCCCCCAGCCCCAGGGCGATGGCCTGCTGGCGCAGGTTCGACAGCTGCCCGCCCGGGATCTCGTGCCGGTACACCCGCCCGGTCGGGGCGGTGAGCCCGGACTCGAACGGGGCGTACATCCGGCGGATGACCTCCCAGTAGGGCTCCATCGCCGAGATCGCCGCCAGCTCGATCCCGGTGTCGCGCTCGGTGTGCTCCAGGGCGGCCACCAGCGCCGAGGCGGGCACCTGGGAGGTCGTGCCCGCCATCGAGGCGTCGGCGACGTCCACCGCGTCCACCCCGGCCTCGATCGCGGCCATCAGCGTGGCCAGCTGCCCGCCGGCGGTGTCGTGGGTGTGCAGGTGCACGGGCAGCTCGAAGCGCTCCCGCAGCGCGGTCACCAGCCGCCCCGCCGCGGCCGGGCGCAGCAGCCCGGCCATGTCCTTGATCGCCAGCACGTGCGCGCCGGCCTCGACGCACTGGGCGGCCAGCTCCAGGTAGTAGTCCAGGGTGTAAAGCGTCTCGGCCGGGTCCAGCAGGTCCCCGGTGTAGCACAGGGCCACCTCGGCCACCGCGGTGCCCGTCGCCCGGACGGCCTCGATGGCCGGGGTCATCTGGGAGACGTCGTTGAGGGCGTCGAAGATCCGGAAGATGTCCACCCCGGTCGCCGCGGCCTCGGCCACGAACGCGTCGGTGACCTCGGTCGGATACGGGGTGTAGCCCACGGTGTTGCGCCCGCGCAGCAGCATCTGGATCGGGATGTTCGGCATCGCCTCGCGCAGCAGTCGCAGCCG